>CAIYTF010000057.1 GCA_903929035.1 uncultured Ignavibacteriales bacterium | reverse complement strand
TGGTACGGATATTATGTCCCAACGGGACTAAATTTGAATAACCGTGAGTGACAACTCACGGGAGAATGATAAAAAGCATCTATGTCCCCGAAGGGGGCAAATTTATGCCGCATTAGTTCGCCCCTTTCGGGGACGTTATTTGTTTGGGCTTACTTTTCCGTGAGTTAGCACTCACGGTTATTCAAATTTAGTCCCGTTAGGACAAATTCAAGAACAGGCTGAGTAGTTACAAAAGAGGTTTTTATTATTGTTGTGAATTTTGATACACTGATCGGTTTTTACTATTTACTAAATAAATAAGGAAATAAAAAATGAGAAAGTACTTTTCAGTTCTTTTGTTCGTGTTCGTGGTTATGACATTTTATTCTTGCAAAAATGATAACCCTATTAATGTAACGGAGTATGGTTTGCCTTCTCCTTCAAATACACCATCAATAAATCAAGCACCGTTAGGCAGCTTGGGAAATTATGGTGCTGGATATCTTAACGGGAATATCCGTTCTGACAGAGCAATAATTTCTTGGAATAAATCCAATGATTTGAATTTTGTTTGCTACAAAATATATGGGAAATATGCTTTGTACGATACATTTTCTGATCCAATCGCGACAATTACCAATCCGGCAGTTAATACTGACACAATTTTTTCACTATATCAAAATACATACTATCAGTTCAAGGTTGCCACTATTACCCGCTCCGGAATGTCAACTATTGACACTTTCACTATTAAAACTCCCAAATTTTTACCTCCATCAAATATTGTCGCTCTTCCTAGTACAAAGGGAGGAATAAAGGTAACGTGGACAAACAATGCGGAAAGCGCGAGTGAGTTTAATATAGAGAGAACATCGGATGGTTATACTTATGAAACGAAAGGACCTGCAGTTAGCGATAGCTTACCGGCTGTATATTCCTATTTGGACACATCAGTAGTCAGCTCAAAATCTTATAGCTATAGAATTTCTGCAAAAAATTCATTTGAGGCTACAAAGCCCGGCTATTCAACTTCAGCAAATTTACTAACTGACGGCAGTTTTGAATCATTTGCAGCAGGTTCAACACCATCTGAATGGTCCGGTTATTATTCCGGTTATCCTGTATGGACAGTCAGCAGTGCTTTTTCACACAATGGTACGAAATCGCTTAAATCAGGGATTATGAGTTCTTCAAATTACAGCTACAGTTATACTACGTTGACTAATGTAAGTGGACAGAAAAAAGTTTCTTTTTATTATAAAACGGTTTGTCCGACATCTTCAGATTATTTCACTGTCTCTTATCAGATAAATAATAATGGTTGGATTACATTAACTCAGGTCTATGGGACTACAAGTTCTTGGGTGTATTATACAGGTACATTGCCGAGTGTAACAAATGCAACCATACAAATTATGATTATGTATCGTCAAGCATCGTCCTCCTCTGGTGCCGCGTATGTTGATGATATAGTTATCCAATAATATTAAAAAAATTGAAAGGAAATTTAAATGTATAAACGATTATTAACTTTGACTATACTACTATTAGTAGTAGTTGTCCCGTGCAGTTATAGCCAAAACAGCTCAATTGCTAATACCGAAGAAACTGCTTCATTCAGAAATAGAGCACTCGGCGGAATTATTAATGACGATCTTGATTTAATCTATGATCCAATCGAGCTTAATTATGTTAGAAATCTAAGGGTTTACACTAACCTTAGTAATCTTACAAGCACAAATGAAAAGATATTTAACAATCAAAGCGATAATATGTATTTTATTGGTGTTTCGCGACAGAATCCCTTTGTTTCCAATCTGACGCATTCCATATTATTCAGTTTTCAAAAAGCTAAAAATCCCGGTAGTGTTGGAATAAACTCCGGATTGTCGGGTTCATCTTCCGATATAACGGGACAAGGTTTTTTGGAAAATATGTTCTCAAAATATTACGATATCGGTTCTGATGGACTCTATGACAATCGCGAATCTATTTATCAGGAAAAAACCTTTTATAGAGAAAACAGCGGTTATAACTTTGTATTGAACAACAGTATTATTATTAGTGATATTATATTCGGGTTGAAAGTTAGTGCCGGCGATTCAAAGTCAGGTAATACTTTAAATTCATCCCCGTTCTCGGAAAGCAATTACTCTCTTAGCGGAGCTGATTATGGGGATCCGTCTTTCCAAAGGAATTATACCTTGACTGATATTAATTTGAATACTACGCTAAAGCAGTTCAGCGAGAAAGGAGCTTTTAATTCAAATTCCGATAATCCTTACGCTTCTCTGGATTTATCAACTTCCGTAAATTTATACCAATCTGATATTACGGTTTTTGAATTGCGAGGCGATTTATTGTATTCAAAATATAAGCAAGATAATTCGCGAAACAATACCTATACAGGGTCTTATGCCGGATTCAAACCGTCAGTAGATTCGTATCTTCTGAACTATGGTGCCGATGGAAGCAACGCATATAATTCAAAGGAAAACGGCTATTGGTACGGCTTAGCTGGAGAAGTACGGTTTGTTTTTAATCGGCAGACAAATAGAATCGATGAAGGTTTTGTGAAAGCGAGAGTTGAATATATTCATTCATCTTTTGATTATTCCGAAAATTCATTCGATTCTTATTTCACCATAGACAAACAATATGACCCATCATCGACAAGCAAATATTTGAAAAATTCTTCAAATATTTCCAACTCCGATAATGCGGGAACCGGTAATGATAACAATTGGAAATTTTCAACCAATGTCAATACTCCTCTTGCAGATGGAGCTTATTTTGGTTTAGGATTTATTATTAAATATCAAACACGCGATATTAACTCAAAGAATTCGAATGGCTATACCAATATTTCTAAATTAAGCTCTCTAGATAATGCTCATATTCCAACCCTTTCATCTACAACGACTATTGATTGGCAAGCTGATGAAGATACTAAGGGGAAAAACAGTGTCACTGAATTTATTGCTCCGGTTGGCATAGAGTATAGATTTACTGAAAGCAAGAACTGGGCAATTCGGTTTGGTTCAATCTTCCGATATACGAAGTCCGTTTATGATAATACGCTGCAGGCTACTCGTTCAAATCCGAGGATAACAAAAACAGAGCAAAGTGGGAATACAACAATTAATATTGATCCGAATGCTTATAGTTCATCTTCATACCAAAGAATCACTTCTGTGTCAAACACTACATTTACCTATGGACTTGGATATGTTCCTTCTGAAAATCTGCAGATCGATTTGATCGGATTCTTTGATGTAAATAACAATGTAACTTTGCTCGAATACGTAAAAGCACTTAGACTTTCTTTTGTGGTTAAATGGTGATAACAGAATTCCATTGAAATGATTCAATATTAATTTTTTTTTTGTAACATCTTCTAACAAACATATCTTTTTGGGACTCGTAAGGGCGACCGGCTGGTCGCCCTTACAATATATATTCATCAATCATATCATTCTTTTATCGGTATATTTTGTGATTTTCAATTTTTTTTGTCACGGCTACAAATATTGATACCAAACCGACAACAAGTTGAGTATTATGCCGATACAAAGTAAATGGAATGCTCGGGGCGATACTCCAAAGGAGTAAAATTTGAATAACCGTGAGTTTCGAGCCGCGAAGCGGTAGAAGCTCACGGAAAGGAAACGAACAAGAGCCTGTTCCCTGCAAGGGGACAACCAAAATCCGGTGTAATATCAGTAACTTTTTGGCGATAGTGAGTGGTAAGTTCGCCTCCTACGGATACGAGAGAGTAAGTTCTATGCATTTTCCGTGAGCATCGCGCCGCTTCTCGCGGCACTCGCTCACGGTTATTCAAATTGAACTCTTTCAGAGTACTCGGAATAACGCGGTATATTTTATTTAACTTGTTATCGGTTTGGTATGAGTTTCAGTTTACCGCGGCACCAAGATTATTCTCAAACAGATAAAATAGATTGTCTGCATAGCAATATACTTCCACAACAAACCGGAATTAAATTTAACTTTCAGCAATTTTATAAGCATTGCCCCAAGTGCGCTGATAATAAACCTTGAATAATAATTATGCATTGGAATTATGCTGTCTAACCAAAGCCGATAGCCGCATTTTACCGCGACCGGCTCGAGGATGGAATCGAAAAATACAGCACATACCCCAACTGCTATCATAAACATTTCGAGGCTTCCCATATTCCGTTCCTCAAAAATATTGGCTATTCCTGCAATTACCAATGTCCAATTTAGTGCTGTTATCAGCGGTACTCCAAATAATTTAAAGCCTAATGTATTGCCATAGATATATTGCCCGAAAACGAACCCTGTTTTCACACCTAATATTTCAAATAAAATGGAAACGGTAAAAAACAATATGCACCAGCCCAATAGCCGCAAATTCTTTTCCTCTCTTATTGAAAAGAGAGCCAGCCCATTTATTGCCAGTAGAAAAAATGGTGTTAGTTTGAGCATATAAGGGAGAACAGAAGGGATGCTGTGCCCTACAATTGCCGCTATAAAGAGAATTGCATAAATAATCAGATACTTTTTTTCGTTCATTAATGACTTCCTTTCCAAAGTTTGCATACTCGGTAAATAGTTTATTTGTTATTTGAAATTTTCTTGTCGCCTTCAGAGAAAAGTGCTTTCGCGAGAAGTTTATCTTTCTCGTAAATATCAGCCCTGAATTGTAGTATTCCGCCTGCATCAACCCAAGCGGTAAAATAATCCACGTAAACCGGAACAGAGACATCTAAAGAAAAATCACGGGTATGTGGTTTCTTTCCAAGGTTTGCCTTGTATCGTGCTATTTTTTTCTCATTTTCCGGTTTAATGCCAATCTCGGATTTTATATCGTCCATTGAAAATTTTGCACTTGGCAGTAAAATAAATTCAGCAAGCTGCAGTGGTTTTTCCACGCGGACGCAGCCGTGACTGACAGCTCGAACCGCGCTGCTAAACGGCAGCCTGGTTGGCGTATCGTGCAAGTAAATAGAAAATTTATTTTTAAATATAAACTTTATTTTGCCAAGCGCGTTACCGGGACCAGCGTCCTGAACAAAGGTGAACGGCAGTTTAAGCCTCGAATATATTTTCCAGTCAATTTTTGAAGCATCAACTTCTTTCCCGCTTTTATAAACTTTATAATTATGTTCCTGCAGGTATTCAGGCTCTTTTAATATATCGCCAAGCATTTCATTTTTCGCGATGCTTTCCGGCACTCCCCACAAAGGGTTTGTAATGATTAATCCAATCCTGCTTGCCACTTGAGGCGTCTCGTGATTTTTTGGTTTTATTAAAATGTTTTTTGTTTTGCGAAATAGCTCGTTCTTTCGATCAAAATCATTTTCTCTCTTTTGACCGGTACAAACTTTTATTTTGTCGAAAACTTTTCCGTCAGAGTAGGTGTAAACGTGAAAATCGGGGATATTAACCAAGATATAACGACTTGAATCCGAATAGGTTGTCCATCGAAATCGTTCAAGGTTAATTTTAATAATTTCCACGCGGTCTTTTGGAGAAATATTCATTTGCTCAATCGTGTTCTTCCCGATCACTCCATCGTTAGCAATACCAAATCGCGATTGAAAAGCAACAACTGCATTAAAAAGACTTGTATCATATACGCCCGATTCGGAAACATTATAGCAGGAGTCAAGTAAGCCTTCTTCTTTTAGGTTCCTGGCAATTAATGAAATAATTTTAGATTTTTCACCTTTTTTAATCTTCCCGTCAATTAGGGGTACTTTTGTCCATTTTTTTGTTCCGGCAAAATGACTGTAAGAAACTAAAGCCTGCTGCAATTTTATATAGCGTTCATTCTTTGGCTGAATAATTTCGAGTGCCTTTACTCTATCTATTGAAAAGAGGTTAATTATTCCATCGGTAAAGTGTTTTGGCAAAGGAATGTCATAGTTAACAGGGTCTAATTCACGTGGATTAACAACACCGTAAAGTATATCGTGCTGGTATAACAAATAAGAAGCTGAAAGAGAAAATTCGAATTGACAAAGTGCCGTATAATCAAAATCACCGCTATTTGCTTTATTCAGCCAAAGAGTCTGAAAATCCTTTTCTAACTTAGAGCAGCAATAACGTTCCGGATTAATACCGTGCGCATCAGCATTTTGCAGAAAGGTCAATAACTCCTTGACATTTTGGGTATCCTTAGCCGCGATAATCCAAAAAGGCATATAATTGTTTTGGCGATAAAGATAAGCTAATGTGTCGGCAAACGGATTTATTACTCCCTGCCCGCGAAATTTGTTTTTTTCAATTAACTCTTTAAGTTGCGCGGTTGTTTTATCCATATCAATAGATAAATTGCTTTCTTGGCAAGAAAATGTCGAAAAAAACAATTTTACCCCAATCAGGAATAGAAAAAATTTAATCATTATTATTATGGGGAAAGGTTCTTTGCTTCAGCAGAAAGCAGTTCCCAAAATCAAATATAGCGTACATTTTGAAAATTTAAAAGTGTTTGGTATATAAAATAATAAATATACTGCTAATATAATTAAAGGTTATATTTAGAAGATATCTACTTTCTTCGTATTTTTGCATTCTACCTTATTTACCGGAAATAAAAGCAAAAATGATTAGCACAAGCAATATTACACTCAGATTTGGGAAACGTACACTATTTGAAGAAGTAAACTTAAAATTTACTCCGGGAAACTGTTATGGGATTATCGGTGCGAACGGTTCGGGGAAATCGACATTTATAAAAATTTTATCCGGAGATATTGAACCTTCATCCGGTGAAATAGCAATCACTCCGGGTGAGCGGCTTGCAACACTGAAGCAGGATCAATTTGAATTTGACAGCTTTGAGGTTATTCGTACAGTTATGGTCGGTCATAAACGGCTATACACTATTATGGAAGAAAAAGACGCTCTCTATGCGAAACCTGAGTTTACGGATGAAGACGGCATCCGAATTTCGGAACTTGAATCTGAATTTGCCGAGCTGAATGGATGGGAAGCTGAATCTGAAGCTGCTATGCTTTTAAGCGGATTGGGAATTCCGGATGAGAGTCATTACAAGTTAATGAGTGATCTTTCCGGCAATGAAAAGGTCAAGGTGCTGCTTGCTCAGGCATTATTTGGCAACCCGGATATTCTTCTCCTTGATGAACCAACAAACCATCTTGATATTATTTCAATAGGATGGTTAGAGGATTTTCTCGATAAGTTTAAGAATACAGTTATTGTTATCTCCCACGACCGCCATTTTCTTAATAAGGTTTGCACGCATATTGCCGATATAGATTATGGTAAAATTCAGATGTACACCGGCAATTATGACTTCTGGCTCGAAAGCAGCCAGCTCGCGCTGAAACAGGCAAAGGATGCCAATAAAAAAATTGAAGCGAAACGCGCGGAACTGCAGGAATTTATCTCCAGATTCAGTGCTAATGCTTCCAAATCCAAACAAGCAACCTCACGCAAAAAGCAGCTTGAAAATCTTACACTCGAAGATATTAAACCATCCTCTAGAAAAATGCCGTACGTGGCATTCAAGCCAAACCGCGAAGCGGGCAACAATCTTCTTGAAATTAAAAATATTTCTAAGCTGCGAGGTGAAGAAATAATAGTAAATAATATCTCAATTAAAGTTGAAAAAGGCGATAAGATAGCATTCGTTGGTCCAAATGATCAGGCGAAGACCACGTTATTCAATATTTTAATGGAGGAAGAAAACCCCGATGAAGGCTCGTTCGAATGGGGTATTACAACTTCCTGTGCCTATTTCCCAAAAGATAATGCACGTTATTTTGATGTTGATTTAAACCTGATTGACTGGCTTCGTCAATACTCAAAGGAAAAAGAAGAAACTTATATCCGCGGATTTCTTGGCAGGATGCTTTTTAGCGGAGAAGAATCGTTAAAAAAAGCAAATGTACTTTCCGGAGGCGAGCGTGTACGCTGTATGCTCGCGAGAATGATGCTCACCGGTGCAAATGTTCTCCTGCTTGATGAGCCGACTAATCATCTTGACCTTGAAGCAATTTCTGCACTGAATAACGGTCTTATAGATTTCAAAGGAACGATGATGTTCATTTCGCACGATCATCAGTTCATTCAGACAATAGCTAACCGAATTATTGAAATCATTCCAAACGGAATTATTGATAAACGAATGACATTTGATGAATACCTGTCGGATGAGAATATTAAAAATGTTCATACATCGGTATATCACGCCACCACGATAAACATTTAAACTGGAACATCCTGTTTTATATTTAAACAAAATCCATAATTCAGGCAACTCACTTTTTTTGCAGAATATCCCTTACTCCGCCATTGATTGTCTTGAAATCTATTTTGCCGCTGCCTAACTTCGGCATTTCGGGGATCACTACAAATTTGTAAGGTAATGCTATATTTGGAAGTTGTTTAGACATTTTACGTAAAATATTCTTTTCGTCTATCGGCTCCGTGACAACGGCGATAATTCTTGCTCCAAGTACTGCATCCGGAATTTCAACAACACAACATTCAATTTCAGGAGGCAGCAGTTTCTCGAGTACATCTTCAATTCTAATTAATGACACCATCTCCCCGCCAATCTTAAGGAATCGTTTTAATCTTCCAACGTGCCACAAATAACCATCCGCGTCCAAAAAGCCCATATCCCCCGTGTCATACCATCCGTGCCGCAGGCTTAAAGAGGTTTGTTCAAAATCATCAAAGTAACCTTTCATCACGTTGTCGCCTTTTACTAATATTTTTCCTATCTCTCCCGGCTTGCAAAGCTCGCCTGTCTCGAAATTCTCAGTAATCACCTGTACTCCATCAATCGGCATACCAACACTTCCCGGCCGGTTTGACTCAAGCGTATTAAGAGTTATAGCAGGACTTGTTTCGGTAGTGCCGTAAGCCTCCAATAAAACTTTGTTGTGTTTTTCAAGGAATCCGTCTCGGAGCGCGTCAGGACATTTGTCCGCACCGGAAAGCATAATTCTAACCGATTCAAAATCGCCCTGTTTTGAATTTCTCAGGTATCCCCGGAAGAAAGTGGGGGTTCCTGCTATTATCGTAACCTTTTCTTCGCGGACAATATCGCATATCGTTTTAAAATCAAGCGGGTTAGCATAAGTAACGATTGTCATCCCAAGACAAAAAGGAACCCAAAGATTGGCTGTTTGTCCAAAAACGTGAAAGTATGGCAGATTCGCGAGGAAAATATCATCGGCTGTAAATGAAAACGCCTTGACCAATGCCTTATAGTTAGAAAAAATATTGCGGTGAGTAAGCTGGACAGCTTTTGGGTCTTTTTCACTTCCGCTTGTAAAGAGAATGAGCAGAGTGTCATCTTCATTTCCTTCGTGGATACTCTTTAATAAAAGATCAACAGGTAAAGCAGCCTTTACAGATGCTTTGATTTTATCAATAAAAGAAAGTGATTTCATAATGTCTTCAAGAAATAGCATACCCTCCATACGAGGGCAATTGAGTTTTTCTAATAGACTTTTCGTGGTTATAATTGTCTTGAAAGCACATTTATCGCGGGCAAATTCACAATTAGATTCAGCACCTGTCGAATAGTTAATCATTACCGGAACACGTCCGCTCATTAAAGTACCAAGAATGGCTATCACTGCAACCGCGGAGTTAGGCAGCATAATACCGACAAAGCCCTCGTCAAACTGCCTGAATCTCTTCGCGAGCAACAGTGAACCAAGCAAAGCTTTCTTGTATGTGACCTTACGGTTTAATGTTCTGTCTTCGATAGCTATTTTATTTTCATACTTCTTTGCTATCCGAACGAACTGTTGATGCATCAGCATCTATTACTCCTGAAAAATACGTTTAGTAAAAATAGCATTTAAATATTATTGCTAAAGATCAGCCCTTATATTGCCGAAGGAAATTGATTCTATCCTGCAGTTTAGCTATTGGAGTGAGAAGTTTATCTTTGCCGTACAAAGCGTCTGCGCGGTTGGTGAAGACAATTTCATAGTCTTTGCTCATAACAATCGCTTCTTCAGGGCATACTTCTTCGCATAATCCGCAGAAGATGCAACGGAGCATATTTATTTCAAACTTTTCAGGATAGCGTTCTTTTTCTCTTTCTGTTTCTCCTGCCTGCACTTCAATCGCGAGGGCTGGGCAAACACGCGAACATAAGCCGCACGCCACGCATCTTTCTATTCCGTTTTCTTCCTGCACTAATACAGGTCTTCCGCGATACGATGCAGGCGGATCAAATTTTACTTCAGGATATTCCATTGTAAAACTTGGCTGGAACATCTGTTTAAGTGTTTGACTCAGCCCCTTAATAATTTCCGGAACATATATTTTTTGCCAGAAAGATAAATCTTTCAATCGCTTTTTGGGTACAGTGCCGCTCATAATTCTTTTAACCTATTTCATTATCATTGCAAGTATTGCTGCCCATATAAGGTTGAGCAGTGAAAGCGGGAACATTACTTTCCACCCGATATTCATCAATTGATCATAACGGAAGCGGGGAATACTCCACCGAACCCAGATGAAGAAAAACAGCAATGCTCCCATCTTGACGAAAAATGCACCAACCTGAAGCCCGATTGTTACTGCAGGTGAGAATCCGAATGTTTCAACGTAGGGGAATTGCCAGCCTCCTAGATATAAAGTAACAATCATTGCACTTCCGATAATCATATTCGCGTATTCTGCAAGAAAAAAGGCCGCGAATTTCATACTGCTGTATTCGGTATGATAACCGCCTACTAATTCGGGTTCGGCTTCTGGTAAATCGAAAGGGAGACGATTTGTTTCTGCAAATGCTGCAACCACGAATGTAAGAAAGCCTACCGGCTGCAATACCGCGTTCCACATCCACCCGTGCTGCGCGATAACAATCTCCATTGGTCTCAGCGATTGTGAAAAAATTAGCACACCGGCAATAGAGAAGCCCATTGAAATTTCATAAGAGATCATTTGCGCCGAGGAGCGGATGCCGCCTAAAAGCGAATATTTACTTCCGGATGACCAGCCCGCGAAAGTAATCGCGTATACACCTATTGAAGTGAGTGCCAGCACGTAGAGAATACCTATGTTTACATCTGCCATCATTAATGGTATTTCCTTACCCCAAAGAGTGATTGAAGGTCCGAAAGGTATCACCGCGTAGGTAGTAAATGCAACGAATAACGCTATAAACGGTGCCATCGAGTGAATAAATTTATTGGCAACCTTAGGAACTATGTCCTCTTTCAGGAGGAGTTTTAAAACATCCGCGAACGGCTGCAAGAGACCCAGATAGCCAACCCGATTGGGGCCGACTCTGTTTTGTGTCCACGCGCTGATTTTTCTCTCGAAATAAACAAGATAGGAGACCGTTATAAGAATCATATTTGCTATGATAACAATCTTAACCAAGGCAACAATGATATAAAACAAAAAATCATTCATAAATATATTCCATAAAATTCTTTTCGGTATAAATTAAATAGCTGTCGGTTTGCCGGCAATAAATGCTCCTGATTCACCAATCTTATCATAGTTTTCGCCCTTAAATGCAGGGATAATATCACTCATCTCGCGAAAGACTTCTTCAGCCATAGAAAATTTCTGTTTATGTCCGAAAATAGTCATTAAACCCGCGATAATTTTCCAACTTGGGCGAGCTTCAACTTTATTTACATTACCCCAGCTATCAAACTTTGTTCCGAATTTATCTAACCTGCTCATAGACATTCCGTCAATACTTCGGTCGGTTTCGTGAGTAGTTATTGCAGGTCGAATACGTTGCGCGCGTCCTTGGAAGTTAACCCAAACACCGTTCTTTTCCGTGTATGACGCGGCGGGGAATACAATATTGGCATATTTTGTCAGTGGAGAATAGTTTACCGCGTGGACAACAAGAAAATCAAGTTTGGAAAGCAGTTCTATCAATTGGGGATATTCTGAAAGTTTTGAATCTTCTAATATGTAGAGTGCCCGTATTTTGCCGTTCTTAATTCCATTAAGTATTCCTGCAAAATCAAGTTCGTCATTTTCGGATGCAATTCCCGCCATTTTTGCACCGACTGCATTTGGAGATTTATCTTCCCTGATAAGAATTTCATCACCGGAACCGGTTACGGAGTGATCTAACATTGATAGATGTTTAATACCAAACACGCTTTTAGCAAATTTTACCAATAGATAATTATCTTCCACCGTAGCTTCAGGTGAGCCGATGAAAGCAATATCTTCCTTAGTATATGACTTTAATTCACCTGCCGCGGAGTATGCCTCATCCCAGGTAACTTTTTGAAGTTTCCCCTCTCGGCGCACTTGAGGACCGCTTACACGGTCTTCTGCATTAACATTCCTAAATGTTTTTAATCTTCCTTCATCACACATCCAGAAGTTGTTTACATCCGGATTTGAACGCGGAGTTATACGAAGTATCTCGTTGCTTCTTACCCAAACATCAGTGTTACAACCGCGTGAGCAGCCTGAGCATATAGTTTTAGTAGATGACATATCCCATACGCGGGAGTTAAACCTGAAATCGCGATTAGTTAGCGCGCCAACGGGGCAAATGTCGGTAACATTCAATGAGTATGGGTTATCAAGTTCTTTGCCCGGAAAGGTGGTGATTGTTACACGATCGCCGCGTTTAACCAAGGTGAGTTGATTCTTTCCTGCAATTTCATCGCAAAAGCGGATGCATCGGGAACAGGAAATACATCTCTCACCATCGAACATAACAGCCGGTCCAAGTGCAACACGTTTTTTCTTGTTATTTTTTTCTTCTGTAAATCTGCTTTCACCGGCACTGTATTTATAGGCGTAATCCTGCAGCTTGCATTCTCCGGCTTCATCGCAAATAGGGCAGTCAAGGGGATGGTTAATTAATAAAAACTCCATAACCGCATTTCTTGCAGCAAGTGTTTTTTCTGATCGCGTGTTTACTACCATTCCTTCCGCGGCTATGGTTGAACAGGCAATAACAAGTTTCGGAATTCTTTCAACTTCAACCATACAGACTCGGCAATTGCCGGAAACGGAGAGGGAAGGGTGCCAGCAAAAATGCGGGATATCTACTCCGGCATTAGCAGCAGCCTGAATAATTGTCTGTCCTTCCGTAAATTGAACTTCTTTACCGTTAAGAGTAAATTTGGGCATAAGTACTTATTATTAATTGTTAATGGTTAATTATCAATGAGTTCACTAAAAAAAGCACAAAAACAATTTTTAAAGTTTGATTTTGGCTCAAAAAAAACATTTATCCATCAAATATACATTTTTATAGTGGACGCATCAATTGTTAATGATATATTTTTAATAATACTTGATTTAAGCATTAATTAGCGTTGCATTTTTTGAGAAGAGTACCATTTGTGTCAGCGTAGAGTCATCTAAAACTTCGTGTGCAATCTCAAGAATCATATCTGCTGTTATGGCATCAATCCGCCCCACCACCTCATCCACTGATATAAATCTACCGTGATTGACCATATTATCGGCAAGTCGAATCATTCTGCTTGATGTGTTTTCCAAACCAAGTATGATTGAACCTTTCATATATTCCTTAACCCGTTTCAGTTCACGGTTAGAAACACTATCTGTTCTCAATTTTTCAAATTCCTTTTTAATAATAGCCATTGCTTTATCAGAATTTTTTTCGTTTGTTGAAAAATATACTCCGAAAGCAGATACATCCTGATAAGAATTAACGAACGAATTAATCTGGTATGTAATACCGTTCCGTTCACGAACTGCCTGAAATAACCGCGATGAACTTCCTTCACCAAGAATGTTTGAAAGCATATTCAGCGTGAGTCTCTTTGGATTTGTGTATCCATAAGACTTTCTGCCAATAATGCTGTGTACCTGGGAAATTTCTTTTTTAATCACCACCCTGTCCGCGTTATGTACTGAATCAACCAAAGACCGGTTTTTGCTTTTACCTTTACCCACAGACTGAAAATATTTTTCTGTCAATTTAACAAGGTGTTCGTGATTTACATTCCCCGCGGCTGATATCAACAAACTCTTTTGCCCGTAATGTGCTTTATGAAAATTACTCAATATCTCGTGATTAAATGAAGTGATTGTTTTTTCATTCCCAATAATAGGAAAAGCAAGAGAGTTTCCTTTAAATATTAATTCTTCAAATTTATCAAAAATCAATTCTTCCGGATTATCTTCAATATCGCAAAGCTCATCAAGAACAACACCGGATTCCTTTTTAATGTGGTTCTCCTTGAACAGCGGATTTTGCACCATATCAGCAATCACATCAAATGTTTTATCTATATGATTAGCAAGACCTCGTCCATAATAACAAGTACTTTCCTTTGAAGTGTAAGCATTCAGATAGCCTCCAATAGACTCAACATCCTCAGAGATTTTCCTTGCTGACCTTTTTTTTGTTCCTTTAAAGAGCATATGCTCGATAAAATGGCAGATACCGCTTTGCGCGCGTTGTTCATCACGCGCTCCAATATTTATCCGGAAACCAAGACAAAATGATTCTATACGGGGAATAAACTCACTTATGATTTTAATCCCGCCGGAAAGTTCTGTCAACTTAAAGCTTTGTAAGTCCTGAATAGCCACTCTATTTGAGAAATAATTTCTAAACACTAAAGATACCGAAAATACAGTTATTTGGCAATATCCGTGAGCAACTATGATTTTGATTTCTCTTATTCCGTGTATCGCAAAAAGTTATTTCTTAGTTCTCCCTTAGATTCAGGATTTATTATAGAGCAATTCAAACACGATACCTTCGCGCAATCCATAATCAGAGAAGATAATTTCTTTTAAACCAAGAGCTTTTAGTGTTTGCGCGAGAATTGCCAGTCCGGGCAGCAATACATCCGCCTTTGAATATTCTAATTGATATACTTTCGCGATATTTTCAATTGAGCCAAGCTCTGCAGCATCTTGTAATAGTTTTTCAAAATCACGATGCTCAACTTTAAGCATTCCTAAAATGGATGCCGGTTTCCTAAGTGATGAAATGTATTCCATAGCAATTTTTATCACGCCGGATGAACCGGAACATATTGACGTGCTATCTTCGGTCCTTTTTAGTCCATTAGCACTAAGAGTATCGCTGATATGCTTATTCGCAAGCGATACCGATCGCGATAAATCAGATGTTTCTTTGAAGAAATGCTCTTTCAAACGGACAGTTCCAAGTTTTAACGAGTGGCTGCTTTCAATTATTCCGGATTTTCCGAAGATAATTTCAGTACTTCCTCCGCCAATATCTATCGCTATTAAAGGATTTGGAGGAATCATTAATTTTCGTGAAATAGCTTTAAATACTAATTCAGCCTCCTGCTCGCCCGATATTAGATTTACTTCAAGCCCTGTTTCTTCTTTCACTTTAGAAATAAACATATTTCTATTAACAGCTTCCCGCACTGCACTGGTAGCAAATATGTGTATATCAATGCCAAATGTTTTTGCTGAATTCAGGCATTCCTTGATAATATGTAATGCAGGACTAAACTTTTCAGGCAGGATTACAGTTATTCCATTCCAATCGTAGTTTCCTAATCGTAAAACTATCCTGTTTTGGAAAATAACCCTGAGAGTTCCGGAAGAATCAATTTCCGATATTACAAAATTAAACGTGTTTGACCCTATATCCAGTACCGCGAATCGATTTTGAATCATTTTCGGCCTAACAGTTTTTCAGCTAAGCCAAATACTTCGTCCACGCTAATGGAATTAATATCATCACTATTACGTAACGAAAATTTTCCGGTACCCATAGGCTGCCATACTCGCGGATTAGTAGGCCCAAATAGAGATATTTGCGGTGTTTTTGTTGTTGCAGCTACGTGCATTATTCCGGTATCATTAGTAATAAACAAGCTTGATTTCGCAATCAAAGCAGCAACACTTCCTAAAGACTGATTGAGAAATACAGGCAACTTTTCCTCGAAAGAAGAGTTTATATTTTCCACAATATCCATATCAGCAGTGCCTGCTGTCAGATATATATTTACCGTTAATTCTTTCCTGCATCGATGGATTAGGTCAATAAATTTATTAAAGTCCCATCTATTGGCAGGCTTTCCGGCACCTGTATGAATACCTATAATTTTTTTATCCGGATAAAATCCTGCCGCGATCAAAAATTCGTCAGAGTATTTAACATCGTTATCAGCCGGAATAATTACCGGTGAGAGTTTGTCATTTGAAATATTTAGCGGTTCAAGAATTTTCAAAATTCTCCGCGCGATATGCGTGTCGTTGTTTTTTCTAAAATCAACCGGCACTCTGTTATTAAAGAAAAATGAAAATTTGTTTAGTGTGCCGTCTAACTCTTCAATGCCTATTCTGAATTTGCTTCGAGTAAGACGCGAAATAAAATCATTTGTGAAGGATAATGATACTGTAGCCGGTGCAATACAAAGGTCATATCCCTTTCGTAGTTTTGAAAAAAGCCGGAGCAAATACTCAGGGTCTGATAATTTTTTCTTGTCAAAAATTATTAGCTCATTGATATAGGGATTAGCCTCTAATGCAATCGCGTTTTGTGGAGATGCTACAAAAGTAATTGAAGCTTCAGGGTAAGATTCTATCAATGCAGTAATAAGGGAAGACCCGGCTAGCATATCTCCTAATTGGTTGTGCTGCCTGACAATAATTATTGAACGAATCTGCCGGTCAATAAAAAATTCTTGTTCCGGTACCCGTAAAAAAAATCTTAATAGGGTGCGAAAGATGGATTGAGAAATCTCATTCGCCAAGGTTTATTATTTTCCTTTGTCATCAGGCAGATCAGTAAATTGTGCATCGACAATATTGGCATTGTCATAAGGTTTCCGTTCCGGTTCCTTTGGTGTATTTTGATGTTGATAAGGTTTATAATTTCCTGTCTGATGCGCGGGAGGGTAGTTTTCGCGAGTCTGCCCCTCAGTTTTAGTTAAAAAGCGGTAAATACTCCTAATAACCAAGAATAAAAAGAAGTAAAAAATTATGGTAAACATAATTATAGCAGTCCTTTCTTTTCAGGGATGTAATACTCGGTTTTTGCTCTATCAACCCGCGTAATTTGATAATATATATCATCAAAATCTTTCTCGTTTTCCAAAAAATCAATCTCGGATGTATCAACAATTAACAGCGGTGATGCATTATAATTAAAGAAGAAAGTATTGTAAGCCTCAGATAATTCCTCAATATATTCTTTCTTTAGATTCACTTCAATATCGCGGCCGCGTTTCTGTATATTATACATAACACGTTCCGGAGTAGATTGCAAATAGATGACCAAATCAGGCTTACGAATCTCACGCGCCAACACTGGAAAAATTGCATAGTATAAACTCAATTCATCTTTAGTCAGGTTAAGATAAGCAAATATCTTATCTTTCTCAAAGATATAATCAGAAACCAGCATATCAGAGAAAATGTTCCCTTGAAACAAACCCTGCTGCTGTTTATGCCTGTTCACGAGGAAAAACATTTGTGTTTGAAAAGCAAACAGTCCTCTATCTATGTAAAAGCTCTTTAAAAATGGGTTAATATCATATTGTTCAAGCACTAAATTTGCTTTGAATTTAGCGGCGAGTTTTTTTGCCAATGATGTTTTGCCGGCACCGATAACTCCTTCAACGGCTATATATTTCAATGCTTCCATAGAGTTGTTACACTCACAAACTTTCTTTTCGTTTACAAATAATAAATCTTTCTCTGAGCAATAGCTCAATTTCTGAAAGACTTCTTCCGTCACCCGGGAGTGTTTGATCGGGATTAATCTCTGATAATGGGACGATCACGAAATCACGCTCAGCTATTCGCGGATGAGGAATCTGCAAATAACTTTCCAATATTACTTCATCGCCATAGAGTAAAATATCCAAATCAATCTCCCGATCTCCCCATCGCTCTCTTTGCTGCCGCCCCATTTTAATCTCTACATTTTGCAACATCAAAAATAGCGTTTTTGGAGATAATTCTGTTATAATTTCTATAACCATATTTAGGAAATTTCCACTTGCAGTTTCTCCTAATGGTTTTGTTTCATAAATGGACGAAATGCGGACGATTTTTATGCTCCCGCTGGTTGCAATTTCAGAAAGTGCGCATTGCAGGTATTTTTCCCTTGGCTCAACATTTGTTCCAAGCCCTATAAAAACAGAAATCATTTCAAACTATACCAACTACTAACTTAATTCTTGTAAAAAAATAACCTTTACATTTTCTAATATCTAACCTTTGCGGTATTTGCATCTTCGCGTGAGAAAGTGTTAATGTTATTTCTTACACAAGCCATTAATTAAATGAGTTCACTTCGCGACTTTATCACTTCCACTTCAACTGCATCGGTAATTCCCCCAATGGGCGGATTATTTTTACGGATGCGGAGTGCAATTTTTGAAATTTGTTCAAAGCGGTTTAGTAAATTATCAACTATCTTTATCGCGAGTGATTCTATCAAATGATATTTCTTCTGCTCAGATAATTCAATAATCGTGCTATATACTTTTTCATAATCAATTGTATGATGCAGGGAGTCTTTTTCAGCCGCTAATGAAAAATCAGTATGCAGCTCTATATCTGCTTCAAATTTTCCTCCCATACTTTGTTCCTGTTTAAACACCCCGTGGTAAGCATAAAAGGATATTTTCTTAATTCTAATTATATTTTCCATAATTCAAATTTTACTTAAGTTTTCTTAAAATTTTTTGCTTTGGCACACTACCAACTAACACACCTGCCAACGCAACTGTACTCCCTATTAATTGATACTTCGTCAGTTTCTCATTAAGCAGGATATATCCGGTAAATATTGCAACCACAGGAGTAATAAAGGAAAAAAATGAAAGAAGTAGAATTTTTATTTTCTTCAGAAGCCAATAATATGCAGTAAATGCAACTACCGAACCAAATATTCCAAGGTATAACAATGTCATAATACCTGTAGCAGTAAAGTGTATTTTAGCAGAATCTTCAAGGAAAAGAGACAGCATCAATAGCCCGACTGAACCAATAATTACCGGAATGAAATTCAAACTGACCGGATGAATGTTTTTACCGTGTTTTTTTACCATCACTAATACGAACGACTGAAATAGCGCATTAAGTATTGCCGCGAGCATACCCATAAACTGCATAGACCTGTCAAACTTCAGCGAATCAGAAAATAAAATTACTATGCCTGCAAATCCTATCGTCATACCAACAATTTTACTTTTTGTAATTTCTTCACTTTTTAGAAACATTGTTGAGAATATTGCAACCGCGAACGGATATATGGCAAAAATAACAGAAGCCAGTCCTGATGCAATATATTGCTCGCTCCAGTAAACTAATCCGAAAGGTATAATATAAGAGAAGATTCCTATAAATAAATATATCTTTAACGAACGAGAATCTTTTGGGAAAGGAATATTGTTTATTAAAATGATTAGCGCGTACACTATGCCCGCGACCACAAATCGAACACCTGCAGCGAAAAACGGAGGAAATGAATCTAAACCCAATTTAATTGCAAACCACGTTGTCCCCCAGATAAGGCATACTGTAATATATACAAAAACAATTTTGAACCGCTCAGACATTATCTCTCCTACGGTAAATAATGCCTAATGCTCTCCCTGAAACAGCTCCGTCCCTTCTATATGAATGAAGTAAATCTTTCATTTCATAAGAACACAAATCTGATATTTCAATTTGGGAATTTGGTATTCCGAATGCTCTAAGCATATCGCGGTTTGTCCCGGTAACATCTAAAAACAATTTTCCTTCTTTCTCTAATATGTAATCCCTTGAAAATCTATCTGCAAATTCAGGCCCAACTTCGTAATTAGCTTGACTGATAGCGGGGGCAATAAACGCGAAAATATTATTCGGGATAGTCCCAAAACTATTTTGCATTTTTATCAATGTTTTTTCCAATATTCGTTTCTCGGTTCCGCGCCATCCGCTATGAACACCGGCAATAATTTCTTGTTCTTTATCGTAAAGAAATATTGCACAGCAATCACCGCTGCTAATCGCGAGTCCTATACAAGGCTGACTGGAAATTAAGGCATCACTCTCACCGGTATAACCCGGAAAATCGATAATGCTAACTATATCACCGTGTGTTTGCTTTTGTAATGCCACATTGTTCAACGAAATGCCCATTTCTGAAGCAAAATCTTCCTTGTTTTTTTGAACAATATCTGGATTGTCACCGACTGACATCGATAGATTAAAATAGTATGGAGCAGTGCAATTTCGCCCAATCTTTGTGCTGAAACCACAAACAATATTTGGAAATGATTCCAGCAATTTTGAACGGATAATAATCATCATATTGTCTAATGAGAATCATCAAAATGAAGAATCTCATAAGAAAACTCGCTAAAACGGTTCATCTTCGCTTGCCGGTGCTGCCAATACAAAATCAAGCACCTGTTTTAATTCATCGACTCTCACTAATTTCACACGAACCGGATCACCCAGACGATAGGCACGTTTATGACGCTTCCCGATTAAGGAATATTTTTTTTCATCAAAAACATAGTAGTCATCTTCAAGATCGGACATTCTTATAAGTCCTTCGGAGTGATAATCCGCGACTTCAACAAAAATTCCAAAACCTGTTACACCGGAAATAACAGCCTCAAATTCCTCGCCGACAAAAGATTTCATAAACTGAACCTGCTTCATCTTCACTGTTGCGCGTTCTGCTTCCATAGCATTACGTTCAGTAAATGTCAATCGATTACATATAGCATCAATTTGAGAATATGTATAGGGCAGTTTTCGTTCTTTCTTTTGCACCGCGTGAAGAACACGATGTGCTAATAAATCGGAATATCTTCTAATTGGAGAAGTAAAATGTGTATAGAATTTGAAGCCAAGTCCATAATGACCAATGTTGTGCGGGGAATAAACTGCTTTCGCCATTGCACGAACTGCCAAACCATTTATGAGGGTTTCTTCAGGCTTTCCTTCTGCAGTTTGGATAATCAGATTTAAATCTTTCGGCTTTAATTTATCCGCCGCCGGTAAATTCTTATAATCTAAAGTTTTTAACAAGTTAATAAAATTCGCGAGTTTTTCAGGGTCCGGCTTGTCGTGGATTCTATAAATGGATGCTGTTTCATCTTTATGCAATGATTTTTCTTTTATGAACGCGGCTGTTAGTTTATTTGCCATTAACATAAATTCCTCAACAAGTTCGTGACTCTCGTCAGAATGTTCTTGCTGAATCTTAACCGGCTGGTTCTTTTCATCTAAAAATATTTTTATTTCTGCCGACTTGAAGTTTATACTGCCGGCGGTCATTCGCTTATTCCGGAGGATTCTAGCAATCTTATTTAGTGTAGTAATTTGTTCAGCATAATCCCCCTTCTTGCTTTTTATTATTTCCTGAACTTCTGCATAAGTATAGCGGCGTTTGCTGTTGATAATAGTTTTTGAAAAACGATAATCCACAAGTTTTCCACGCGGAGTCATTTCAACAATACAAGAATAGGTTAACCTGTCTTCATTTGGTTTCAGAGAACAAATGCCATTAGATAAAACTTCCGGCAACATCGGCACCACTTTCCCGCATAGATAAACACTATTGCCGCGTTTATCCGCTTCCGTATCCAAAGCACTCCCGGGGGTAACATAGTGTGAAACATCGGCAATATGAATGCCTATTTCATAATTACCGGACTCCATTTTCTTTATGGAAAGCGCATCATCAAAATCTTTGGCATCCACGGGATCAATGGTTACTACCACTTCGTTTCGAAAATCTTCACGGTTATTCAGTTCATTTTCATTAATGACAATCTTTACCGAATCAGCTTCACTCACAACTTCCGCAGGGAAATTAGGATTCAATCCGTATTCGCTAAAAATTGTCATATATTCATCTTCAAGAGTCATCCCTGCTCCCGCGCTCTTCAAAACCACTCCTGAGAATCCCGATATAGAAGCTTCCCAGGTTAATTCGCCAACAATAACTCTGTCGCCATCTGCACAACCACCAAGATGTTCTTCAGAAATAATTATTTTATTAGTAATCTCCCTGCGGTCGGGAATAAGAGTCCATCCGCTCTTTGTTTGGCGTAATACTCCGACTAATACCTCTATCTTCCGTTTGACAATTTTAACAACTTCGCCTTCAAGATTCTTAGCTTTACGTTTTTGACTTTTGCTGATTGCAACCTCAACACGGTCGCCGGTCATTGCAGAATGCAAATTCCTTTCCGGAATAAATATATCCGTCATTTTTTTAGAATCTGGGATTACAAAGCCATAGCCTTCACGTGCTATCTTCAATGTTCCTACAACAGATGAATTTAATGCAGGTGTGAACATTAAATATCGTTTACCATCTCGAATTAATACGCCCTCCTCCACGAGGCTGTGAAGTTGTGCTTTTAATGATTCATAATCGTGCTCTTCGGTGATATTGAGAAGATGAGCCAGCTTCTTTGACTTTAAACCGGTACCTGGATTTTTTTTGAAATGCGCTATGATTTCTTTTTTCATTAGATTTTCTCATAATTTACTAAACTTTGATAATGAGCTATACGGCTGCGAAAAATTGATGTAGGTTACTTAGTCCTTGTAAAGAAATAACCTTTGCATCTTCTAAATGTAACCTTCGCGTGAGAAAGTGTTAATGTTATTTCTGAACGAGTCCTTATACTAAAACTCTGAATGGAGTTCATTAGCAATGAACAGTAACCTGTACTTTGCAGGACATAACCAAAACTATAAGCAATTTAGTTTATTTTTGGTTAATATTTGAAGATTATTTAACGAATTTTCTTATATTTACAATTGATAATATTTGCCGTTGTAGCTCAGCTGGTTAGAGCGCTAGATTGTGGATCTAGAGGTCTTGGGTTCAAATCCCGACAGCGGTACTAAAAACCATCGAAAATATGCTATTTTTGAGGGTTTTCCCATCGCAGCAAAATGAGCTAAATTCCAATGAAGCTGTTGTTGAGCGAAGTCCAAACAGCCCAAATGTCGCTTTTTTTTGCCTGACTCGCGTAATGTGATTTAAGCGAAAAAAGGTAACTGTTTAGGTTAAAAAAAACCGAGCAACAGTGATTGCAAGATAAAAATATTTCGTATTTTTGAAATAGATGAAAAAATATTGAATTGAACATCACGGAAAAGAAAAGGATAATAGAAGAATTATCCTCTGAAAATATAGAGCTAAAAGAGCAAAATAAGCTGCTGTTAGAAAAGATAAATGAAATAGAAACACGCTTAAAGGTCTATTCAGGAAATATCAGCAAACCGCCGTCAAGTGATGCTATTGAAGAAAAAAATCGGCATTTCCAAAATTTGATTTCTCTAATACGACCTAAACAGTTACGTATTTACAATGATTACCGCGAAAAAAACAGCAGCATTCTATACACTCGGTTGTAAACTCAATTATTCAGAAACATCTTTACTAGGAAAGGCTTTTTCAGAGAATGGTTTTGATATAATTGAATTTGATAAAACGGCAGATGTATATGTAATAAATAGCTGCACTGTAACAGTAAACGCTGAAAAGGAATGCCGGCAGGTAGTCAGGCGGGCTTTAAAAGCTAATCCGGGAGCGTATATTATAGTAACGGGTTGTTACGCGCAGCTTTCTCCGGATGAAATTGTGAAGATACCCGGGGTGGATGCGGTTCTCGGAAGTAACGAAAAATTCCGACTATTTTCTCTTATCGAGTCTTTTGAAAAACGAGAACATTCCTGTATTTTCGTTTCGCCAGCTGATGAGATGAAAAAAGAATTTCATTTCGCCTATTCCTCGGAATCTGATTCACGCACCAGAGCATTTTTGAAGATACAGGACGGCTGTGATTACAAGTGTTCATTTTGCACTATTCCGCTCGCGCGGGGCGGCAGTAGGAGTATTGAACCTGCAAAAGCTGTTGAGAATTTACAAATTCTACTTTTAGCGGGATTCAAAGAAATAATATTGACAGGTGTCAACGTGGGTGAATACCTTTATGAAAGTGAAGATTTTTATTCACTACTTTTGAAATTAATTGCTGTTGAAGGAGATTTTAGACTTCGAATCAGTTCAATTGAACCAAATTTGCTTACAGATGAAATTTTACAGTTAGCAAAAACATCGAATAAAATATGTAAACATTTCCATATTCCTTTGCAAAGCGGCAGTGCCAAAATTTTGAAATTAATGCAGAGACGATATACCGCGGAGTTCTATAAAAAATTGATTAATAAAATTAAGTTGGAGATACCTGAAGCGGGTATCGGGGTTGATGTTATAGCAGGTTTCCCGGGCGAAAGTGAAGAAGATTTTGTAACAACTTATGAATTTTTACAAGCTATTGATGTATCTTATTTGCACGTTTTTACATATTCAGAAAGACCAAATACAAAGGCATTTATTTTGCCGGATAAAGTTGATATCTTTGATAGGAAAGAACGAAATCGTATTTTACGGGTATTGAGTGAAAAAAAACGCGCGGAGTTTTACAAGTCTCAAGTTGGAGCAGTTGTTGAGCCGCTTTATGAGAAAGAAAACTCTGACGGCATAATGAAAGGATTTACCTCTAATTATATTCGTGTACACTCGAACTATGATAGTTTACGTGTCAATTCAATGCACAAAGTAAAAATAACAGAGAGTTGCTTAACACATTGCTGCACCGATGTTATTTAGTATAGTTATTTATTTGAGGAATCTATGAGAGCCGTGTTTATTGTTTTGGTTTTTATTATGACGAATTGTATTTCAGCCCAAGGTTTGTTTGAATTAAAACAGTCTAAATTTGAGTTAGATAAATCTGTTAGTTTATTGCCGGTTGAAAAAGATGCTGCAGCCAAAAAAAGTTCAGGTGTTGCACTTCTGCTTTCAGCAATTTTGCCAGGGATGGGTGAATATTACGCGGGTACATTTTCAACGAGCGGGAAATACTTTACCATAGCAGAATCCGGTTTTCTTGCCTGCTACATTGGAATCAACACTTATGCTAAATGGCAGAAAGAAAGCTACAAGTCTTTCGCGATTTCAAAAGGCGGATCAAAAGGAACAAATTTTAATGACGACTATTACGCGAATATTGGCAACTACAGTAACATCACTCAATATAACAATGAAAAGGCAGCAAATCAGCAGTATAATCAATTGTATGATGTAAATAATGATTATTGGAGTTGGGGTACTGAAACCGCGCGAAAGGAATACCGCGCAATGTGGGTAGCATCGCAGCACGCGAATAATAATCTTCGTTTTGTAGTCGGCGGAATGCTCTTAAACAGGCTGTTTAGTATTATTAATGCAGTGCGAAGTGTCAAGGCTTATAATAACAGTGAAGATACGGGAAGTAATACAGACGTTTTATCGAAGTTTGAGATTACATTTTATCAGGAAAACATTAACTCTCTAACTGCCAATTGCAAGGTCAGCTTTTAGGAACTCAAAAGAAAATTAATCAAACAGCGCGTTGACAAATTCACGCGGCGAGAAAGTCTGCAAATCTTGAATATCTTCTCCCACGCCTATAAATCTAACCGGTTGTTTTTGTTTGGCGCATATTTGAATAACCGCCCCGCCCTTTGCAGTGCCGTCTAATTTAGTAATAACTAATCCCGTGATTGGAACTGAACTAGAAAATTCTTGAGCCTGCGCGACCGCGTTTTGACCCGTGGCTCCATCCAACACAAGAAAAGTTTCGTGAGGCGCGTTAGGTACAACTTTTTGAATAACACGGTTAATTTTCTTTAACTCTTCCATTAAATTGTGTTTCGTGTGCAATCTGCCGGCAGTATCAATAATTACGACATCATAATTACCTTTAACTGCTGTTTGAACTGTTTCATAAGCAACTGAAGATGGATCGCTGCCCTTATCTTTTTTGACAATTTCCACTCCCGCTCTTTGTGCCCAAACCTCTAACTGCTCATTAGCTGCAACACGAAATGTATCTCCCGCCCCAATAATCACTTTTAATCCTGAAGATTTGAAATTATGGGCGAGCTTCCCAATAGTGGTTGTTTTCCCTACTCCATTGATGCCGATTACTAAAATGACAAATGGTTTCTTAGTTTCAATCGCGGGCTGATATTCATCTCTGGAACCGCCTGAAATGAGAAGATCGTAGATAACATCTTTAACAATATTCATAATAGCCGCTTCCCCCCTATCTTTTTCACCTGTTAAACGTTTTTTTACATCCTCGATGATTTGATAGGAGGTGTCGAACCCAATGTCTGAAGTTAGTAGAATTTCTTCAATTTCATCTAATATTTCTGAATCAATTTTAACTTTTCCGCTGATAGTTTCAGTGATTCGGTTAACTATTTTATCTCTGGTTTTTGATAAACTTTCTTTTAGTTTATCAAAATTAACATTTTTAAATAATTTCATTTGTTATTATTACCTGTTATAAATTCTTTAGCTCGTATCGCGTACCCTATTATTGAAATAACTATCATCCCCAAACTTGCAGATGAAAAATAGTAATCTACTTGAGAATAAGAATGTTGCAAATTCAGCATAATAAAAAGCAAATAAAAACAAATCACCAAAACCGTAATTTTGCCTAAGTAATTTGAAGGTAAAAATTTATTGATTTTGCTTGAAAGAAGCAGGGAGGCAGCAACAATGAGCAGGTCTCTCAGAATGACTATCCAAAATAATGCCGGTATAATAGCATTATGCAAGTACAATTGTGTAACAATAACAGCAATGCAGACTTTGTCAGCCAGAGGGTCGAGTATTTTGCCCCATTCAGTTACTTGGTTGAACTTGCGGGCAAGATAACCGTCAGTTAAATCGGTTACAACAGCAAACAGCGCGAGCAAAGCAGCAACATAGTTTGGTGATCGTGAGTCAGTATTTAACAAAAACCAAAAAGGAATTGCCAAGAAAACTCTAAGTAAACTTATATAGTTTGAAATTGTATTAAATCTGCCAAGCTTCATCGGATCACCGTAAATTTTTCAAGTTTTGTATTAATTTCTTCATTATTTCCATCTAATTGACGCACTAAATATAGGTAAATTCCGGAGGATAATTTATGACCGCTTTCATCCAAAATATCCCAAGAAAGTCCACCATTGCCGTCTTGTTCAACTAAAGTCTTCATCTTTTTCCCTTGCAGGGAGAAAATAATTATCTCCGCGTGTTTTGGCAAATTTGCAAAAGTCATCTTAGCCGCACCGCTGTTACCCCTTACTGGATTTGGATATACATACACCGCTTCTACACCTGAGGCGAAAGTTGAAAGCTGCAAAACACTGCCTGCACCGCTTTTGATAGCAATTTTTCCCGTTGAAAGAGATGAATATACTGAATTTACCTGCATCACATACTCTATTCCAACTGATCCAACCGGTTTGCCTCCTTTGAGTGATAGAAAAACCGTTGCAGGGTCATTTTTATCGAAAACAATGGTGCTAACAGCATTTACGGGAGTAAATTTATAGTTCGCGGTATTGAGAAATGAAGCACTGTCTATGGGTAAATTCATTTTTAAACTAATTAGATATGGATTGACGATGCTAAATTTTTCTATATAAAATTCTTTTTGCAATACACTGTCCGTAAAGGAAACCGAAACCGAATCAGCCTTTATTGGTGACAAATAATAGTCTTTCATTCCTGTAATATATAATTTGTAACTTCCGGTTTTCAAAGCGGAATTAAAAGTAACTTGATATGCATATTGAGATGCAGGTGAAATTGATGTTGGGTAATAAACCGCGCCCAAAGAATCACTCAAGTGAAAATTTGTAAGATTATCTATAGATGTGGTAATCTGTTCGCTAAACTCAAGTCTGATAGATCGATTCTGTGAAGTAACAAAATATTTTTTTAGCGAGGCAGGTCTATGATGAAAAACCTTAAATGGAGCTGAGAATAATTCCGTTCCAATCGTAGAGTGTATAGCTATTTTGTAGTAGTACGATTTACCAAGAACTATAGTGTTGTTTTTAATTGTCGTAAAAACCGTTGAATCTATTAAGCTATAGTTTAAACTATCCGTGGACCTGTAAATATAATAATTTGCTGAATTACCGCGCCATTTGAGCTGTACCGACAAAGGATCTATACTATAGCCTGAAACATCTGAGGGCACAATCTGTAAAGTATCTGATGAAAACCGAAAAAAGTTAATGCCCGAATTATCGGGAATCCCAATCTCGATCTTGCCGTCACCATTTAAATCCTCGGCAAGCACCGAGTTCGCATTTACGTTTTCTTTATAATAAATAACATTATTGCCGTTGAGAGGGTTGTATTTTAATATATACGCGAACGGGAAAGCTGAAAGGACTAATTCATCCGCCCCATCGCTGTCAACATCAACAAATTTAATCGAGTTATATGTTTTTCTCGTGAAATTGTCAAATTCGGCTGCAGGGTCTATAAACACTTTCGAGAAAATTATTTCAGGCTGACTATGGACAAATGTTACTACTGCAAGCAGATAATATTTAGCAATATCATATTGGTCTATTGAATGTAGAAGAACGGCAATATCCGGATAACCATCGCCGTTAAAATCTCCCGCCGCGATACTCGAAGTTGAGGAATAAAAATCTTTTGAAAATGTTTTTACGGTATCGGGAGTTAACGAATTATCAGGGTTAACATTATAACATAAAACATTTCCGTAAGTATCTGCTAAAAACAATTCGTTTTTAGAATCTTTGTTTACATCCGTGAGAACTGCTTTGGGATAATTAAAAACCCCTCTCCCTGATATAGGAATGAAGTTTCGGGAATATCCCAAAGAATCTAAAGACAAATCGCTATTCACGTGAAATACCGAAATCGTTGAATCATCCGTTATTACCAATGCTTCCATTTTCCCGTCATTACTCAAATCATTTACCATTACGGGCCACGATGTAGAATTTTCTTTTTTATATTTTTCAACAAATTTTGTGGAGTGTATAGAATCCTGTTCAAGGATATAAAGGTTCCTGCCCCAATTTGCCGCAATATCAATTTTTCCATTACCATTAAAATCCCCCACATCTTTGGGAATACGTTCCGCTATGGAATCTTTCAATAATAAAGAATTATTGTTCAGGGAATAAATATATGTAGTTGTGTAATCGAATAATTTATTAAGAAGAAGCTCCTTTGAATTATTTCCGGTAAGATTAGCTGTATTTCCAAACAGCAGCCCACGCGGTAAACTATAAGGTAAAGTTTCTGTAGGGAGTGAATAAACTGCTTTTGGAGTTGTGCTTAAAAAATAATTACCGTATGTGTCAAATAATTTTGTTTTTAATCCAGCTAAATTTTCAAATTCGTAGTAAATTTCATATGCAGTATTCGGTTTAGCAATAGATGCAGGAATAAAACCGTAATGCGCATTTTGGACAAAGGAGGTGTTCATTGAAATGCCATCCATAGAAATAACACTAAACTCCCGCGTGCCTAATTCGCGGTAGTACATCTTTCCAATTCCCGATTGAGTAGAGTATATCGCGCTGACAATAGTTGGTTTGTTCCCGTACATTGCAGGTAATGATGAAATTAGATACAAATCAGGTTTTTTGGTAACCTTGTGAATGTTTATTCGTTCTTCAAGTACAGTACCATTTGATTGTTCTACAACAATTCGAAAAGTTACTATTGTATCCGGTAAATGACTGATGGAAAGTGTTCCTAATGAACCGTTTTCCAACTGTGATTTTTGATCTGTCAGTATCGGCATCCAATTTTCGGGGCTATACCCTATTCCGTAATATATCGAGTAATTCCGAAAATATGCCGAAAGAATTGTACCGGAAATTTGCACTGTATCTGAAGAAGTAGAGAAATCCTGAAAGGGATAATTAAATTTGATAATTGCCGGTGCTAAAACCCGTAAAGCCCTTCCGACATTTAATCTGCCGCTGCCGCTGTGTATATCCCAGCCGGAAGCTCCATTTTCATCGCAAGTAGATTTAATAATTTGTTTAACCTCCTCATTCGAGAAATTTCCTTTGGAGAGAATTAGGCTTGCAGCAGCACTTACAAACGGAGCAGATGCAGATGTGCCGCTAAACTCATAGTATTGATTTCCCCTGAAAGTTGTCAAAATATTAGTGCCGGGGGCAATAAGATCAAGCGTTGAACCATAACTTGAGTTTGAGGAAACATAATCCTCATTAGTAGAATTTCCTACACTTATAACTTCACTATAACCCGATGGATAATGAGGAAGGTCAGAACCATCATTACCGGAGCTTGCAACAAGCACGATATTTTTTGAATATGCATAGCGGATAACATCCCGCAGAACATAAGAAAATGAGTTATCGCCAAAACTCATATTAATTACTTTGGCACCCATTGACGCGGCATAAAGAATTGCCGAAGCAACATCTTCTTCATTTCCATACCCTTCGGGATCAAATGCTCTGCAATTGAGAAGCCTCACTCCGGGGGCAACACCGGCGATGCCGATTGAATTGTTAGCCTCCGCTCCAATAATTCCTGCCACTGAAGTTCCGTGTGAATAGCTGTTATCATCAAAAGGATTGTTATCCCAATTTAGATAGTCCCCTCCGGTAGAATCAAAAGGAAACCCTACACGGTTAGTAAAATCCCATCCCATATAATCATCAATAAAACCGTTGCCGTCATCATCTATTCCGTTAGAACTTTTATCTCTGTTATTCGCGTCCAAACCAATTTCCCCTTGATTCATAAATATTTTATTTCTTAAGTCAGGGTGGGTGTAATCGATACCTGTATCAACTATTCCAACTAACACGGTATCGCTGCCTTGTGTCAGATTCCACGCGGAAAATGCATCCATTTTATTTAATGCCCATTGTTGAGATAAAAGACTATCATTAAATGAACCATCAGTTTTATAAGTATGCGCCGGCTCAGCATATTCAATCGGAAGTGCTGTATTAAGAGCGGATTGAAATTGAGCCGGCGAAATATCTTCCGGCAAAATAATTTTATAGATACGCGAGACGCGTGAATCGGATATTTTGAATTTCTGACCAAGACCGCGGAATTGCAGGCTGTCACTCGCGGCAAAACTCTTTTTTACAGGAAGATTGACAACTTTTTTTGCAATAAATGCTTGTTTAATTTGCTCAACAGAAACACTTTCAGCAAACTTAACAAAATAAACTTTTTGGCCAAATGTTATTGAACAAACAAGTAATAAAAAGACAATAGTTTTATTAATTATGCAAAGCATATATTCGCGGTGTTTTAGAAGCGATTTCCGAATAGAATCTTTCGAGATTTGCTCTTGTAACAAAATATCCAAATTGTTATTATGTTTCTGTTTTATGTAAAGCACTTTCGCATTATAGTACGAATTTTACTAATCCGACATAAATGAGTGCAGCCATAGCTGCCGAAACAGGAATGGTTATTATCCAAGCCCAGACAAGGTCAATGGTAACTTTCCACTTTACAGCGGAGAGTCTTTTTGTTATGCCCGCACCTATTATACATCCTGTAATCGTGTGAGTTGTACTTACAGGAATGCCGAGTGCAGCAGTGCCAAATAATGTTATTGCACCTGCGGTTTCCGCGCTGAAACCTTCAAATGGGCGGAGCTTAGTTATTTTTTGTCCCATAGTTTTAACTATTCTCCAACCGCCGGAAAGTGTCCCCAATCCGATTGCAGCGTGACAGGAAATAACAATCCATACAGGAATTTCTGCATTTATTCCTCCTGTAATCATATTTTGAGAAACCAAAGTCACAAAAATTATTCCCATCATTTTCTGGGCATCGTTTGCACCGTGTCCCAAACTATACGCGGCAGAAGAAACCAATTGCAGCACGCGAAAATTCTTGTCAACTTTCGCGGGGGACATATTCTTGCAGATATGCAGAACAATAATTGAAAAAATTAACGAAATAATTATTCCGAGAATAGGCGCGAGAAAAATGAATGAAATAATTTTGAACACTGCATCGAAATATACCGCGCTAAATCCTGCTTTTGCTACCGCCGCTCCAACAAACCCTCCAACCATCGTGTGAGAAGAACTTGAAGGAATACCTTTCCACCAGGTGAATAGATTCCAAATAATTGCCGCGGTTAGGCCCGCGCCAACAACTGTTAAATCTACAATGCTGGTATGAACAAGACCTTTCCCGATTGTTTTGGCAACGTGAGTGCCAAACACCACGAACGCTATAAAGTTGAAAAAAGCCGCCCACATAACCGCTTGTCTTGGAGTTAGAACACGGGTAGCTACAACGGTGGCAATTGAATTTGCCGCATCGTGAAAACCGTTAATATAGTCGAAAGCAAGAGCAAGAAAAATTATAAATATAACCATTATCATAATATTCGTTTTCTCACTTAGGAATACTTAATGAGTATGGAGATAATAATATTAGCAGTAGTTTGGCACTTGTCGGCACCATTTTCCAGCATATCAAGTATTTCTTTTTTCTTGAATATAACTAATGCATCGGTTTCTTCGGTGAAAAGTTTCTTTACCGCTGTACGATAGACTGTATCGGCTTCAGACTCTAATACTTTAACTGCTTTACATTCGTTAATATGCTTTACAGGTGTTTGGAGATCTTGCAGAACAATCTCGAGTTCCTTGGTTTGCTGAAGAATAATCGAAGCAAGTTTATCAGCACTTTCAATTGGCTGGGTTAGGTTATACATATCAACCCGGGCAGTTACACCAAGTAGTATATCTCCAATCGTATCAATTTTCTTGATCAGCGCGAAAATGTCTTCGCGGTCAAAAGGGGTGATGAAATTCTTGTTTAGCCTCTTAACTACACGGGAAGTGATTTCTTCGCATCTTTGCTCAAGCGGTTTTAGTTTAAGATATATATCTTTGTCATATTCAGGAGCAGAGAAAAAGTTTTGAGTTATTTTCGCCATTTCTTGTATGTGCGATATAATAGCTTTAAAATCATCAAAATATTTTTCTTCTTTAGGTAATAATTTTTTAAACACGTTGAATCCTAATTTTTTAAATAACCTGCGAAATATACAAATACAAGTTGAGAATTAGATTTGAAAATTTCAGGGCACTGAGGTAATAAACTTAGATGTTATTAAGCAATGCTTCCTTGAATGAATCAAAGTCTTTTCCTACTAAAGTGCTTTTCTTCTCTTTATTAAGCACTTTTGCTAATCTCTCCGGTGTTTCAGGGATTATTGCAAGTGATTTCTCAATCACATCCGGAAATTTAGAAGGGTGAGCAGTTGAAAGGATTACTTGATGTATCCCCGGGTTTTCACTACGCGCTGCTTTTGCTCCCAAATAACCAACTGCAGTATGAGGATCGATAATATATTGATATGAAGAATAAAATTCTTTTACGGATTCGGCGGTTTCGATATCGCTAAAGTGATAAGAGGTTATTATTTTTTTCAGATCTTCTAATTTAGGAAACAACGCGGTAATTCGTTCAAGATTACTCGGGTTGCCAACATCCATCGCGTTTGAAAGTGTTTCCACGCTTGGGCGGGTTACCGCGGAACCCGATGAAAGGAAATCCTCGAACATATTATTACTGTTTAACGCGGCGGTGAATCGTGTTTCTAATCCCAAGAAACCGCGGGCAAGTAATCCCGCGGATAAATTGCCAAGATTGCCGCTCGGCACGGTAAACCCGATTGATTTGTACTTTTTGTAAAGGGATAAATATGCCTCGACATAGTAAATGGATTGAGGCAGCAGCCTCGCGATATTTATAGAATTTGCCGAAGTGAGAAAATATTTTTCCGTTAAAGATTTATCTAAGAACGCCGCTTTCACTAATCGCTGGCAATCGTCAAACACGCCATCGACTTCGAACGCGATAATATTCTTATCAAAAGTAGTCAATTGTTTTTCTTGGTTGAGGCTTACTTTACCGCTCGGGTAAAGAATAATAACTTCTATTCCCGGGATATTGTAAAACGCGTTCGCTACCGCGCTCCCTGTGTCCCCTGATGTCGCGACAAGAATAACGCATTTTTTACTTTGTTTCCGCGCGAAGCGCGAGAGCATTCGAGCAAGAAATCTCGCGCCAAAATCTTTGAATGCAAGAGTCGGTCCGTGAAACAGCTCAAGAACAGAATAATTTTCATCAAAAGTTTTAGTGGTAATAGGAAAATTGAAAACATCTTCCATCATTGAATGCAGTACATCAAATGGAATTTCATCTTCGGTAAATGGGCTTATGATGCGTGCTATTCGGTTGTGGAGAGAAAGTTTCTCAAGTTCTGCAAGTGAATCTTTAAAAGAGGGAATGCATTCCGGTAAAAATAATCCTCCATCAGGAGCTAATCCAGATAAGACTGCTTCAGAGAATGAAAATGCTGTTGACTTATCACGCGTGCTGAAATATTTCATAACCTTACATCCAAAACTGTCGCGCCGTTATGATTTATGCGGGTAATAACGCGATCGACTTTTATATTTCGTTCATTGAAAGGTTCTGCCATCAGAACGGATAATTTTTGTGCTGATTTAAGTGAATCGCAGATAGCAAACAATGACGGTCCTGAACCTGAAATATTAAAACCAAGAGCCCCATTTGCAAGCGCGATTGTCTTTACTTCATCATAGCCGGGAATAAGTCCTTTCCTGTAAGGCTCGGCAATCAAATCGTGTACACCTTCGCGTATTAATTCGGCATTGCCAAGCAGCAGTCCTGCAATTAAATAGGACGAGTTCGCGACTTGCTCAACAATACTTTTAATAGGTAATTCTTTTGGCAGTATGCCGCGGGCATAAGATGTTTTTATTTCTATATCAGGATGCAGTACAACAAAATGCAAATAATTTTGAATTTCAATCTTATGGAATTTTTTTAGCTCAACATCTTTAATAATTAAGAATCCGCCCATTAAAGAGGGGAGTACATTATCACCGTGGATTGATCCGCCGGAAGCAATTGCTTCGCCTGCAAGAGCAGCGTCAATCAATTCCTCTTTTGGTAAAGGATTTTCCATTAAGGCATTCACCGCGACTACTGCCGCTACCGCGCTGGATGCACTTGAACCAATACCGCTTCCTGCCGGAATATTCTTGTGAATATATAATTCAACACCTTGGGTTATATTCAATGATTCGAGAAATGATAGAACTGCTTTTCCCGCCGTGTTCTGCTCAGGGTCAAGGGATATTTCGCTATTTCCGGAAATTCCTGTTATTATCACGCCGGATTCTTTTCTTGGACGTGCTTCGACTTCATCGCCAACGTGATCGATTGCAAACCCGAAAACATCAAAACCGGGACCAACGTTTGAAACTGACGCGGGAGCAGTTGCCTTGGCATAGCTATGTTTGAACTTTTTCATTAATTGTAAGTTGTTAATTGTAAATGGTTAATTGTAAGGTGTAAATGGTTAATTGTAAATTTATCATTAACAACTAACCATTAACAACTTACAATTAGTTAATAATTGAGAGAATGTCATCAAGTATTCCTGACGCGGTTAATTCTCCGCCTGCCCCTTGTCCTGAAATAACCAAGGGATATTTATTGTATCGCGATGTGAAAAATCTTACCGCGTTGTTCGCGCCATCTATATTATAGAAAGGATGTTCCTGAGCAATAGATTCCAATTTTACCCACGCTTTACCGCTTTCATAACCGGCAATCAGTTTTAATTTCTTTCCTTCCGATTTGGCTTCACGGGACAGCGCATCAATATCCAAGAATTCGCAGTTGTTAAGATCAACTTTTAAAGGATTTCCTTTTATAAGACTGCTAATCTCTAAGTCTTCGAGGTTCAGCTGTCCGCCGGTTTCCCGCGCGAGAATCAGAATTTTTCTCGCTACATCTAACCCTGAAAGGTCAATCGCCGGGTTTGGTTCAGTAAAGCCAAGTGCACGCGCCTCGTTGATGGCATCTTTTGCAGGCATTCCTTCGTGAACTTTTGTTAAAATATAGTTTACCGAACCGGATAATACGGCTTCTATTTTCAGAACTTCGTCTTTTGATTTGACAAAGTGCTGCAATGTCCTGATAATCGGCAGTGATGCGCCAACATTAGTTTCATACCTGAATTTCACGTTAGATTGCATAGCGGCTTCGCGAAGTGCTTTGTATGTCCCCATATCGATAGAATTACCAATCTTGTTTGCAACAGAAAGGTTTAGTCCATTAGATAAAATTGATAAATATTTTGAAGTAACAAAAGGACTTGCGGAGCAGTCGGCGACAATTTTTAACGGGTGCCGATCGTTTACCGCGATTTTAATAAACTCATCCAAGTCAGGAGGAAGTTCATATTTTACTATATCGAGATCAAGTCCCTGATAGTTATAACTTATACCTTTTGAATTGGTAACACCGCATATTGAGAGCTCCACGTCTTCCCGTTCGAAGTGCCGGGCAATTTTTATGAGACTGCCTCCGACATTACCGGTTGCTCCAATGATGTAGAGGTGGGCTTTCCGCCGATATGCAAAAAAGAATTCATCGTGAATAACATTAAGAGCTTTCGCGAGGTCTTTTTGTTCAATAACGAAAGAAACATTCAGCTCGGAAGATCCCTGGGCGATAGCGATGATATTAATTTTATATTTGCCGAGAGACCCAAAAATTTTACCGCTGACACCGGGCGCACGCCGCATATTTTCGCCAACCACCGAAACAATTGAAAGATTATTATCAATATGGATATTGGTTATCAGGTGATTTGCTATCTCTAAGCTAAACTCATTTTCAATCGTCAGTTTAGCAGATTCGGCAGCTTCCGCTTTGACAGCGAAACAAATAGCGTGCTCGGATGAAGCCTGCGTTACAAGAATTATATTGATTTTCTTTTCGGCAAGTGCCTTAAAGAACCGGGAAACAATTCCGAATATTCCAACCATCCCGCTGCCTTCAACGCGTATGACAGCGATGTCTTCAACACTTGCTATGCCGGTGATACCGTATTTAGTGTTTGCCGCGGCGGATGAAATAATACTTCCCTGAAATGAAGGGTTGAAAGTATTCCTTATTCTAAGAGGAATCTTTTTTTCATAAACCGGCTGAACGGTTGGAGCATAAATTACTTTCGCGCCAAAATAGGAGAGTTCCATTGCTTCTTCATAGGAGAGCGATTCTACAACGAAAGCCTCATTCACGCGGCGCGGGTCAGCGGTAAGAACACCGTCAACGTCTGTCCAAATTTCTATTTCATTCACTTTGAGAGCCGCGCCTATAATAGAAACAGTATAGTCCGAACCGCCGCGTCCTAACGTGGTTGTTTCATTTGATTCGGTTGAAGCAATGAACCCTGTAACGATTTGCAGTTCAGTATGTTTTGAAAAATATTCGGTAATGTTCTTATTTGTTATTCCAAAAAGCACTTTCGCACCGGTAAAATCCGAATTGGTTTTAATAATATCGCGGGCATCCAGCAATTCGTTTTTTATACCAAGCGATGACAGGTAGGCGGACATTATCGTGCAGGAAAGCCTTTCGCCGTATCCTGAAATATAATCTAAGGATTTACCGGAAAGTTCCTTTACTAAATAAATACCGAACAGAACTTCTTTAATCTCGGTGAAGAGTTTTTGAATTTGATTTTTTGTTGAGTGATAAAGTTCCTTTGAATCAGGAATAAGATCATCTAAAGTATCGTGATGAATCAATTCGAGTGAACGAAGAATGTCTTCATACCGTATATCTTTTTCACCCGCGAGCCGTGCCATATCAATGAGCTTATCTGTAACTCCGCGTATAGCAGAGAGAACAACCGCGATGGCATCTTTCGAGTCAATTATTATTTGAGCCGACTGTTTTATTGCAGCAGCATTACCAACGGACGAACCGCCGAATTTTAATACTTTCATTTTCCGATTTTCTTAAAGTTCTATTCTGTCAGGAATAATTTTTTGTTATTAATGTTTTTAGAAAGCGAATATTTATGTAAGGAATGATTATCTAAAGGGTGATTAGAAACAAAAGTCCAAAAGAAATCTATCCAAACAAGAATTTACGAAAAATTTGGTTTGGTATGAAGAAAAGATTCAAAAATATCAGGAAGAATTTTACAATTGTTTTGAATCAAGTATTAAATGGATTGCAGTGACTTCAATTATTTTGTATCTGATTTCAGTAAGATTATCGCGGGTTTCTGCAATTTTTTTTATGTATGTTCTTAAATTAATATGCACGAAGATATTATTCAAACATCTTTCAATCTTTAGTTCTTCTGCCCTCCCTTATTCAGCTCGCTTTGTCATCGTTTATCGCGCTATGTTATCGCTTGCCGCATTTCTGTTTCGCTATTTAAGGTTATGAATTAATTTGCTATTGATTTAAAAGATAAAAAAGTTTGAAGCTGAATTCTCAAAGAGAGAACAAATTGCACGTTAACTTAAGAAAACTGATGATTTATTAATATTATAAAAATAGATTAACACAAAGCAAACAATAGCAAGGCAACATTATGAAAATCCATCTTTTTGTATTTTTCGTAGAGAAAAATAAGTATGCTCTCCGACTTAGTAAAGTTGAAAGAATTATACCGGTAATGAGAATAACACCGCTGCCAAGTGCTCCGGAAATTGTTATGGGAGTAATAAATATTGAAGGTAATATTATTCCGACACTCAATATACGAAAACGGTTTGGACTTCAAGAGAAAGAATTAAATCTGTATGATAAAATTATTATCGCGTATACAGCAAAACAAAGAGTTGCCATCGTTGTTGATGATGTTGCCGGAGTAGTTGAGTATGAGGAAGAAAAACTAATTCCAAGTAAAGAGTTTCTTCCGGTGCTTCCATATTTTGACGGCGTTATGGCACTTGAAGATCAAATTATTTTGATTCATGACATTGATAGATTTCTTTCGATTAATGAGGAATGTTTGTTGGAGGCAGCTCTATGTTAACGTCCGTGGCTATTAAAACCAGTTTGGCTTTTGCCGAATTACAGCAATTAAGCACGATAATCGAAACTAAGATGGGGCTGCATTTTCCTCCTGAACGATTCAAGGATCTTGAAACGGGGTTTTCTCTTGCTGCAAGAGATATGGGTTTTAAAGATTCATCAGAATGTCTTTCTAATATTAGTGCCAAAGAACTATGCCACGAAGAAATTGAAGTCTTTGCAAAATATTTAACAACAGGAGAGACATATTTTTTCAGAGAACCCGAGCGATTAGTTGAATTTGAGAGCAGGATACTATCCCAACTAATCGAGCAGAGAAAAGACTCCGGTCGAAAAATCAGGATATGGTGCGCCGGATGTAGCAGCGGTGAAGAACCTTATACTATTGCTATACTATTAAAGAAACTAATTCCTGATATTGAAAAATGGGATATTACAATTCTCGCGACCGATATTAATCCAAAGGTGCTTCAGCGCGCGCGGAAAGGGGTATATGGCAGCTGGTCTTTCAGGGGAAATTCTAACTCTTTCAAACTTGAGTTTTTCAAGAGGCTTTCAAATAATCAATTCGAACTAAATGGGGAAATAAAAAGAATGGTTACATTTTCTCATCTTAATCTTGCAAATAATAAATTCGCGGAGCAATTCGCGCGGGGAAACGCGGTTGATATCATCTTTTGCAGGAATGTGTTGATGTATTTTGGAGAAATTTCGATTAAACGAATAGTAAACGATTTTTACAACTGTTTAACAGATAGCGGGTGGCTCATTGTCAGTCTGGTAGAATCAAATCTTGTTAATCAATCAGCCTTTACACCAGTTAAATATGGACAAAGTAATTTTTATCGAAAAGATAACATTCGCGTAAAAAATAATAGGAATGTCCAAATTGAAACATTTCAAAAGGGACCATTGCTAAAAGAAATATCAAAACCGACAAAATTCTATCAAGAAATAAGCACAAAAGCCTTGTTATCAAATAAAGTAATTGTTCCTCAATTATCGACCAAAGAACCATCGGGAGAAGAAAATTCTATTTATAATAAAGGAAGACTGTCATTTGAACAGGGTGATTATATTAGGACTGTCCACCTTTTGTCAAATCTGCAATCCGGTTCTTCTTCAGGGAGCAGCGATTTTTCCGCAAATCCGGATTTAATGCTGTTACTTGCCAGGTCATACGCGAACCTTGGTCAACTTGAAAGCGCGGCTGAATATATCCGCAAAGCTGTTTGTCTTAACAAATCCAATAAAATCTATCATTTTTATCACGGTGTTATTATGCAGGAAATTGGAAAAATAAATGAAGCCATTAAATTATATAAAAAAGCAATATATTTGGATCCGGATTATGCTATTGTCCATTTTACACTGGGTTTACTGATGTTTAACAGGGGCGAACAACGTGAATCAAAAAAATATTTGGAGAATACTTTAGAAATTCTACATAAACGCGAAAAGGATGAGATTGTCGATGATTCCGAAGGCATTTCAGCTTGGCAATTACGTGCAATAGTTTTGTCACTTAGAAATAAAATTGCTATATGAAACAATGAAAAATAAATTTGAACCTAAATCATTAAAAGCAAAAAGAACAGATTGGGAAAGTGTTTATGCCTATACCAATTCTGTATTAAAATCATTGGAACACGGGTGGGAACCCTCCATTGATGAAAAGAATAAAATACTTGCAGAGAGGGCTGAAAAATTTGCCAAACTGCCTGTAAGCAGTTCGGCGGTTGAGCTTATTGAACTTGTAATTTTTACGCTTGCCTATGAAACTTATGCAGTAGAGTCCTGCTATGTCAGTGAAGTTTACCCGCTTACAGATATTGTTCCCGTACCAAATACACCTGATTTTGTTTTGGGTATAATAAGTGTTCGCGGAAAGATAGTCTCGGTTATTGAATTGAAAAAGTTTTTTGATTTGGCAGAGAAGGGCTTAACAGAATTGAATAAAGTCATAATTCTACGGAAAGATCATTTGGAATTTGGTATTCTTGTTGATACTGTTGAGGGAATAAAGGAAATTGACAGCAGTCGATTACAAAAAGCACTTCCAACCCTTACAGGACTAAGGGAACAGTATTTACTTGGTGTAACTAATGACCCGATGGTAGTTCTCAATGCCGGTAAATTACTCGATGACCCAAAAATGTTAATCAATTCCAAAAGAGAGATGGCTTGATGATTACGAATAAATACATAACAGTAATAATAAATTTTTATTTTATTAATAAATTAGAAAAGAATGGAAAATGAAAAAAAGAAATTTCAACTTAAACACAAGAGTTTATATTGGATTTGGCGCGCTAATTGTACTAATCGTGGTTCTTACTTTAACGGGATTTGTTACCTTGTTATCCATATCCAATTCATACAAGAAAAATACCGAATTAACCTTCAGAGAGGTAACAGGTACAATTGAATTAAAAGCCGCGATGAATAAAATGCAGGGCGATTTGCTTAGCCTTTTGGTTATCGAGGATTTAACAAATGCTCACAAGATTATTAAGAGTATCGAGGAAAAGACTCAGTTTACCAAATTACTATGGCAAGAGGCTCAAAAAATAAATGAAACAGAACACGACACTATCGGGATAAAGCTCCTTTCAAATTTTTGGACTGAGTTTAGTAATTATACAGAAGCTCGCGATGAAGAACTTAAGTTCATATTTCGAGGTACAGGGAGAAAAGCGAATCTTGCAATGTTCAGTGAATTGAAAATTCGATATGAAAAAATACGGGAGATTCTTGTTGAAAATCAGTCACATTCGCAGCAGACATTTAATAATAACCTGCAAAATATTGAAGAGCAGAAATCAATAGCTCTTACTGTTCTTATACTATCAGGAATATTTTCCTTAGGGATGGGGCTGTATGTTGCTGTTTCAATGAGCCGCCTTATAAGAGAAAACGACCAAACAAGAATATATACGCGGAATTTAATCGAGGCAAGCCAAGACCCGCTTCTAACAATCAGCCCCGAAGGAAAAATTACCGATGTTAACGGAGCAACACTAAGGATAACGGGCAGGTCCATTGAAACTCTTATTGGTACAAATTTTTCAGACTATTTTACGGATCCGGAGAAAGCGCGAGCAGGTTATAAAAAAGTTTTTGATGAAGGTTCGGTAACCGATTATCCGCTTTCGATTCGCGGAGCCGGAGGTCAAATCACCCACGTGCTTTATAACGCGAATGTTTATAAAGATAAGGATGGAAAAGTAATCGGCAGCTTTGCTGCTGCCCGCGATGTTACTATTCAGAAGCGTTTGGACGAGGAAATGAAAGAATTGAATAATACTCTTGAATTAAGAGTTGAGGATCGTGCCAAAGAATTGATTGGTAAAAATCAGCAGCTTCTCGAAGCTGCAAGTATTCTTGCTTCTTCTGCAAACCAAATATTAGCCACTACCACAGAAGTTGCTGCCGGCTCAACTCAAACAGCATCTGCCATTAGCGAAACATCAGCATCTATGAGTGAGGTTAGACAGACATCTCATCTTGCTGCTAAAATGGCAAAGACTGTTACTGAAACCGCCCAAAGTGCCGCGCAAATATCTGCCAAAGGTAAGGAAGCCGTTGAGCAGACCATTGACGGGATGAATTTAGTAAAAGAACAAATGGAAACAATAGATGAAACTGTTGTTCAATTAAGCGAACAAAGTCAGGCTATTGGCGAAATTGCTGCTACAGTTAACGATATTGCCGAACAAGTCAATATGCTGTCCGTAAATGCCGGTATTGAAGCTGCAAAAGCAGGTGAATACGGTAAGGGATTTGGCGTGGTAGCCCAAGAGGTAAAAAGTTTAGCTCTGCAGGCTAAACAGGCTTCAGCACAAACCAGAACAATATTAATGGATGTTCAAAAAACGATTAACAGCACTGTTTTGGGAACGGAACAGGTAATGAAAACGGTGGATATTGGAGTTAAGCAGTCTCAGCTATCACGCGAGGCTATTCGGTCATTAGCTGAGAGTATTGTTGAAACAGCAAGTGCAGCGGAACAAATTTTATCCACAAGCGAAGAACAGCTCGCTGGCATAGATCAGGTTGCAATAGCTTTTGATAGTATCAAACAGGCAATGATGCAGAATGTGATAGGCACTCAACAGGCTGAAACCGCGGCAAAAAATCTATCTATCTTAGGCCAGAATATTATAGAACAAATAAATCAGTCTAAGGCTTAAAGTGGCAACAAAACAGGAAATGCTTCTTAAAGAACTTGTTGAAGCATTTAATATTGAATCTGCAGAAAGAATACAGCGGTTAACCGATGGCTTAATGCAGCTTGAAAAGGTCGATGCCGGCATAAATCGCGATTCAATAGTTGAAGCTTTATTCAGAGAATACCATAGTCTAAAAGGGGCGGCTAGAAGTATAGACAGGACTGATGTAGAGAGAATTTGTCATTCAGCGGAAAGTATATTCGGGCTTTTAAAAAGAAAAGAATTGAATCCGGTACCTGAACTAATTGAAATCTTGTTCGGGAGTGTTGATTGTATAAAAAATCTTATTCACGCGGCAACCGCTGAAGCAGCAATACAAGCAAAATCAAGTTCCGCGATTTTATTGGAAGCCTTGAACAAGGCAGCAACCGGAATATTTACACCGGTTGCTCCAATACCGGCTCCAATAAAGGAAGATAATAAAAAAGAATTACCCGAATTGTCCGGTGGAAATAATACAATTAGGGTTTCTTTAGCAACTCTGGATAACCTAATGAATCAGGTAGAGGAACTACGCGCGATAAAATTGATGGCGCATCAGCAGAATTTGGAATTAATAAATTTATGCAGAGATATTTCTTTCTATCAAAAAGAAGTGCAAAAACATCAAAAATTCGTAAGATACGTTCGGCGGTCGCAAAAACAAAAAGTATCTGAAAACAAAGCAGGACTTACAAATTTTACTCCAATTACGGAAAAAATTGTACAATCGAACGAGAATAATTTCACCTTTATTAAGTCCATAAATAATAGAATATCAAATCTTTCACGGTTCTCGGAACACTATGCACAAACAGTTGGTATGCAGGTAGATAGTTTATTTTGGGGAGTAAAAAAATTGTTAATGCTGCCATTTTCTTCTGCAATGGATGGTCTCCCAAAAATTGTGAGGGATCTTTCCAACGATCAAGGCAAGCAGATTGACATAGAGTTTGATGTTGATGAAATTGATGTTGATAAGCGCATTCTTGACGAGATCAAGGCACCCCTCATACACCTTATCAGGAACTGTATTGATCACGGGATTGAGACCCCGACAGTGAGAATTAATAAAGGTAAATCTCCCAATGCATCTATTAAAATAAGCGTTTCTCAGAAAAGCGGTCAGTATGTTGAAATAAAACTAGCTGACAATGGTTCTGGTATTGATGCAAACAAATTAAGGGAAACCTTTAAGAAAAATAAGATTATTCCTGATGAAAAATTAGATAAGCTTTCCGATATTGAATTATTACCTTTTATTTTCCTTTCCGGAATATCAACCAAAACAATGATCACCGATATATCGGGGCGGGGTTTAGGGCTGGCAATAGTGCGGGAGACTGCGGAAAAACTAGGGGGGAACATAACTTTTGAGACTAAAAAAGATATTGGAACAACATTTACTCTTACATTACCCATTCGACTGGCCGCGTTTAGAGGTGTCTTGGTAAGTACCAATAAGCAATTATATATTCTTCCCTCGGCAAATATTGAACGCGTATTACTTATCAAAATTGATAATATAACCACGATGGAAAACCGCGAGGTTATCAATGTAAACGGAGAGATGATTTCACTCGTTAATCTCTGCGATGTAATAAGTTCCCCGCGGTCAAAGCACTTTGTTGATGTGTCTGATAAAAGAAATATCGTTATTTTGCATTCATCGGGCGTGAAAATTGCTTTTATAGTGGATGAGATTATTGGAGAGCAAGAATTATTGGTTAAAAATCTTGGTCGTCAATTACTTCAAGTCAAGGATGTGATTGGCGCGGCAGCACTTGGTGACGGTAAACTGGTGCTTATACTTGACGCTTTAGGATTACTGAATACAGCAGTCCATACAAAGTATAATGTTGGAATTAATAAATATATTGATGGAAATGAAAGCCTTGCAAAAAAAAGAAAAATTCTTGTCGCGGAAGATTCGCTTACATCCCGCCTGCTGCTAAAGAATATTTTAGAATCCGCCGGCTATGATGTTAAGACGGCTATGAACGGCGCGGATGCTTTTGAACAATTAGTATATGGAGACTTCAATCTGCTTGTTTCTGATGTGGATATGCCCAGGATGAACGGGTTTATTTTAACAGAAAAAGTACGGAGTGATAAAAGGCTGACAGGGATTCCCGTTGTTCTAGTAACATCTCTTGAGTCCCGGGAAGATAGAGAAAGAGGAATTGACGCTGGCGCGAACGCGTATTTAGTTAAAAAAGGTTTTGATCAGGACAACCTGCTTGAAATTGTAAGCAGATTAATTTAAAAAAGGAGTCTTAGTGGTAAGGGTACTTATAGTGGATGATTCGATAGTAGCTCAAAAGTTACTCAATCATATTTATAGTCAGGATAAGGAAATTCAGGTAGTTGGAATTGCCAACAATGGCGCGGAGGCAGTTGAATTAACACTTCGGAACAAACCGGATGTGATTTCAATGGATCTTCAAATGCCGGAAATGGACGGATATGAAACTACCCGCAGAATTATGGAAACACGCCCAACACCTATTGTTGTTGTAAGCGGAACAACAAATACCAAAGAGATTTCTGTTGTATTCAAGATAATCGAGGCTGGTGCATTAACAGCGGTTAACAGACCTCCTGCACCAACACATCCGGATTTTGACAGGCTTTCATTAGATCTCAGGGTAACAATAAAACTTATGGCGGCGATAAAGGTTGAGAAAAAAATTGCAAAAAAAGAGCGTTTTGCAAAAAATGGGCTTCTTTCGAATCCGGTATCTGAAAATATTGGGACAAGATATAATAATGCAGATGTTCGGCTTATCGCGATTGGAGCCTCAACAGGAGGTCCTGGTGCTATTCAAAAAATACTTTTTGGATTACCAAAGAATTTAAGGGTACCGATTTTAATTATACAGCATATTGCTTATGGATTTATTAACGGATTTGCTGAATGGTTAACATCGACAACCGGTTTTACTGTTAAGGTAGCTTATAACAATGAATACATCAGTGCCGGTATCGCGTATTTATCACCGGATGGATTTAATTTAGGAGTTGATATTACAGGGAAAAGAATTTTATGTGTTAAGTGTAAAGATGATTTAGGCATTTCTTCCGTATCGCATCTTTTTGAGAATGTAGCTAAAGTAATAGGCGGCAATGCTGTTGGAGTGATACTAAGCGGTATGGGAAATGACGGCGCGAAAGAGTTGAAATTAATGAGAGAACAAGGGTCTGTAACTATTGCTCAAGATAGTGAAAGTTGTGTTGTTTTTGGAATGCCTAATGAAGCGATACAACTTGGAGGTGCAGTGATGATACTTCCGGTTGATAAAATAGCTGCAACTTTAATATCCCTAATAAACGGTAAAGAACCATTGCCCGAGAAAATATAATAGGAGTGAAGAATAGTATGATTAATGAAAATCCGAAAACTATCGTCATTGTAGAGGATAGTTTAACGCAGGCACTTAAATTGAAACAGTTACTCGAATCTGCAAACTATAAAGTCATAACAGCGGCTAATGGAATACAAGCCCAAGAGGTTAGCCGTAATATGAAGCCTGATCTTATTATTAGCGATATAGTAATGCCGGAATTGGACGGTTTTGGGTTATGCAGTGCTATTAAAAAAGACCCTGAACTAAGTGAAATCCCCGTAGTACTTCTAACCACTCTTTCCGAATCGGAAAACATTCTACGCGCTTTAGAAGTTGGAGCCGACTATTATTTAACCAAACCCTATTCCAAGGAATATATGCTCACTCGTATCTCTGCTATCTTCCAAGAGGAAAGGTTTGACAGCAATGAAAAAGAACAGTTTGCCTATAGCATAGGGGATGGAAAGCTGAATATTTTTACTACCGGCAAGAAACAGCTTATTCGCTTATTAATGTCAACTTATGAGAACGCGATTGAGCAAAACCGCATTCTCAAAATCACTCAGGACGAATTAGAAACATTAAATGATCATCTAAATAAAAGGGTAGAAGAGCGGACAGAATTATTGTTACGTGAAGTTGAAACCAGGAAAACTGCCGAAGAAAATATAAGAAAATCAGAAATTAAGTTCCGCTCAATTATTGAGACGGCAATCGATGCCGTTGTTATTGGAAATTCTAATGGTAAAATCATCTTATGGAATGGAGCAGCTCAGAAAATATTCGGCTACACTGAAGATGAAATCCTTTTCCAGCCTGCATCTGTGATTTTGCCTGAATCATTACACGAAAAAAATGCTCAATTTATGAAAAGTCTATCATCTACTATGATGGGACGTACCGTGGAGTTAGATGGACTTAGAAAAGATGGGACAATTTTCCCGATAGCAGTGTCCCTTTCATATTGGGAAATAGATGATACAGTGTATTACAGTGCCATTATTAAAGATATAACCGAAGAAAAAATATCCGAGATGCAATTAATTGCCGCCAAAGAACAGGCGGAAGAAATGAATAGATTAAAATCGAGTTTTTTAGCGAATATGAGTCACGAATTACGTACTCCAATGATAGGTATTTTGGGATATTCGGAAATGCTGCTTGAAGAAGTTACTGATTCAGAAGTTATACATAATCTTAATGTAATAAAGAAGAGCGGACACAGGCTTATGGAAACTCTCGATCTTATTATTGATCTATCAGTTATTGAAGCAGGTAAACTTAATTATCTGGCGTCAAAAGTAAATATAATTTCGGAAATATATGATATAGCTGAATTATTTATGGAAGCGGCTAAAAAGAAATCATTATTTCTTTCTGTTGAAACCGACTTGAATATACCGGAAATTATCTCGGATAAAAGGTTGTTTCGACAAATAATAAATAACTTAATTAACAATGCCGTTAAATATACAGAACAAGGTGGAATTAGGATCAAGGTCACCACTGAGTTTTCGGGTTCAAAGAGTTACATAATTATTAAGATAATAGATACAGGGATAGGTATAGCCAAAGAAAACCAGGGAATTATTTGGGATGAGTTTCGTCAAGTAAGTGAAGGCTTTACAAGAAGTTATGAGGGAACAGGGCTTGGATTAACAATAACTAAAAGTTTTATTGAAAAACTTAATGGAGATATTTCTTTAGAGAGTGAAGTGGGAGTTGGCTCTACTTTCATTATCCGGATACCCGTCAAAACATCGGCTGAAGATGAAAATATTCCGAAATGCAAAAGTCCGGAACCTGGAATACCTTCTATTACTTTTCCTCCGAATCATAAACTTGCAGAAGTACTATATGTTGAGGATGATCCGGTGTCTGTTGATTTGGTCAAGCGAATTCTTAATGACTTTTGCAATATTGATATAGTATCAAACCAAAACGAGGCTTTAGAAAAGGTGAAACAAAAACAGTATGACGCGGTACTGATGGATATATATTTGGGTTTTAATTCGCCAAATGGTCTTGCAACAACTAGAAATATAAGGCAAATACCTTCTTATAAGCAGATACCAATCATAGCAATTACAGCCTATGCTATGAAAGGAGATAAAGATCATTTTTTGGCTGCCGGGTGTACGCATTATTTATCAAAGCCATTCATAAAAAGTGAGTTAATAAATATTATGATGGATGCCCTCAAAGAAAATGAAATACTATTGAGTGAATAATTGTAACAGTTTTGGTACTCTAACAATTTTCCGTTAGTTGAATAGTATGCCGATACAAAGTAAATGGAATGCTCACGGCGATACTCCAAAGGAGTATAATTTGAATAACCGTGAGCAAGTGCCGCGAGAAGCGGCGCGATGCTCACGGTAAAACGTGCAGAGTTTACTCTCTCGTCTCCGTAGGAGGCGAACTTACCACTCAATATTGCCAAAAAGTTACTGATTATACCGGAT
>CAIYTF010000056.1 GCA_903929035.1 uncultured Ignavibacteriales bacterium | reverse complement strand
TGCCATTACCCTTCGGGGACGTTATTTGTTTGGGCTTACTTTACCGTGAGTTAGCACTCACGGTTATTCAAATTTAGTCCCTTTGGGACAAATTCAAGAACAGGCTGAGTAGTTACCAATTATTATTCAAACTGCAATTTTTCATCATCCGGAATATAGTCAAGGTTTTTAGTAGCGGTTTTAAATGCTTCTTTTCTGTATGGTAAATCAATTCCTCTTCCATCCAATAAATCCTCAACAGTGAGAATCTGTATTTTATCATATCTACCCGGATAACTTTCACTCTCGAAACAACCCGCCTGTTTGGCTTCCCTTCGCATATCATTACCTGCCTGATCTTCGAAACAAACAAACACGCCTAATTCCGCTTTGCGTTTATCTATTACCTGAATAAACTCACGCATATTTTTAACACCGACTTTCCCGCTTTTTACCTCAATGAGGATAACTCCTTTTTTATCTTGTGTTAAATAAAAAGGTAAATATCCGTCAAAACCTCCATCACCAGTTTTCTTTGGGTTTGAAACACCGCCCAGCATAACTTCCATAATCCAGTCTTGGAAACCAAACCTGCCATTATCTGTTTCTCTTGCAAGCATTTTAGCACCATCAATATCTCTTGGGAATCCCGTGACTTGAATATTATCGCGTATAATCTTAGCCCTCCGCTCTGGATATGGTCTTGTCAGCCTGTCTAAAATAAGCCTTATTGCCAAGTGAGAAATATCAACACCTATCCAATTTCTTTTCAAACTTTGTGCCGCCGCGATGGTGGTTCCGCAGCCGCAGAAGAAATCCGCTACTATATCTTTTTTATTAGAGCTTGCGGCAATAATTCTTTCTAATAATTTCTCAGGTTTTTGCGTTGGATAGCCAAGGCGTTCTGCTCCGCTATGAGTAAGGGCTTTAACATCAGTCCATATATCATCCACCATTACCCCTTTCATTTCATCAAGATATAAACGTTTTTCATAAGTGCCGTTTTCTCGCTGAACTATTCTGCCCGATTCAATAAATTTGTCAATTGTTTTTTGTGTTGTTTTTGTACCTATCCAGTGAGTTCTATAAACTCTACCTGTTTCATCGGTTTTATTGTACTGTTTTCTTAAATATTCATCAGAATAATCATTGTATTCAGCGTTAAAAGTAAAGGTATCTGATTTGGTATAATAAAAAATAACATCGTGACTGTTACCAAAATGTTTTAACCCTTTATATCCGCTTGAAGTTTGTCTTCTCCAAATTATTTCGTTTTTGAAATTTTTCTCTCCAAAAATTATATCACAAATAAATTTTAACAAATGACTCATTGTAGGATCGCAGTGCAGATAAAAGCTGCCGGTATCTTTTAATACTTTGTGAATATAATAAATCCGGATAGCCATAGTTGCCAAATACGAAACAGTGCTTTTGGAAACACGGATATTATCCAAGGTGGTCAGATAGTTATATAAATCAAGGTCGAGATATTGAATCTCTCTAAGGCTGTCGATATAAGAAACATTGCTCCAAGTATCCGAGAACGCTTCTCTTTGGGCTTTCGTATCTTTCATATCAATTGATTCGAATAATATGTTATAATCCCTCTTGGAATTAAACGGCGGGTCAATATAAACAAGGTCAATAAAGCCTTTCGGATATTCACCGTGTAAATCTTTTAATACTTTTAAACAGTCGGAGAAAAATAGCTTATTCATTTTTATTAATGGTAAATGGTAAATTATTAATGATTAATTGTAAGATAATTAACCATTAACAATTTACAATTAATAATTATTATTCAAAAATCTAAATTTCGAAAGATGTCTATGACAAATATTTGCCTTAACAAGCATCGTTCGTTGAGCGGATCCGAAACGCGACCCGTGCTATGCCGCCGTTTTGGCTCCGCTCCGCGAAGGGCAATCAAAATTAATGACATTTTATCGCGCAGCCCACGCCAAAACATTTTCTCCCCGTTAAATTTTTATTTGCTATTTTTACTGCTTATATATTTCAAGGAAACAAATGTTCGATTTTCAAATCAGGGAACTCCGCTTAGATAATGGTTCGCGGGTGCTGTTGTATAACAACCCGAAGCAGCCTTTAGTCTCGGTTAATCTGTGGTATAAAACCGGCTCCGCGAATGATCCTGCAGGCAAAAGCGGTCTCGCGCATCTTTTTGAGCATATGATGTTTGAAGGTTCTCTCAATGTTCCGAAAGGAGAGCATTTCTATATAGTGCAGGAAGCCGGCGGCATTTGTAACGCGAGTACTTCAACCGACCGCACTAATTATTACGAGAAAGTTCCCAAACAATATCTTGAAACTATGCTTTGGCTCGAAGCCGATAGAATGGCAAACTTTGTTGCCGCGCTTACTCCCGAAACACTCAAGAATCAAATTGACGTTGTAACGAATGAACGCCTTGAACGATATGATAATCAGCCTTACGGAATGATGCACGAACATCTGCTCAATCTGCTTTATCCGGCATCGCACCCTTACGGCAAACCCGTTATCGGCACCCGCGATGAAATTGGCAAGTACTCTATGGAAGATGTTTCCGGCTTTTTCCGGACTTACTACTCTCCTGCTAATGCTACTTTAATTGTTGCAGGCGACTATGATAAAAGTAAAATTACAGGGCTGATTGATAAACACTTTGGCACTATTCCCGCGGGGACAGACAATCCAATCCCTGTTATCGACCCGCGAGATTCACTGCTGCCAAATAAAAAATATTTTGAATACAGGGATAATGTTGAGTTAGACTATATTTCTCTTGCTTGGAAAACAGCACCTGTTTCATTTCCACAAAACATTGCATTCGACTTGCTCGGGCAAATTCTTTCCGGCAGCAAAAGCTCGCTGCTAACCAAACGCCTAACCATTGACAACCGGCTCGCTCAAAATGAATCGGCTTATGAAATTTCCGGAAAATACGGCGGTTACTTCATTGTTTCCGCTATGGCAAAACCTGAAGTTACATTAGATACTCTTAAAACAATTATTCTTGAAGAAATTGATAACCTGAAAACGAGCGATATTGATAACGCCCTGCTCAATCGTTCACGCGTCGGGTATATTTCATATTTTATAAATGGGCTGCAAAGTATCAGCTCCCTCGCGGATAAAATGAACTACTACGATTTTCATTTCGGTAACCCGAATATGTTTAATGATGAATATACAGCAATGAAAACACTTCCCGCCGAAGAAATAAAAAACCTTGCAAAGACTTACTTAAATGATAATTATTGCGAACTGCGTATCTTGAAAAGGACTAAATAATGAACACTGCAATTAAACCTTTTTTTCCGAAAAAACTTCCCCGTTTCACGCTGCCGGATTTTGAAAGATTTGAAATTGCCCCGGGCATTCCCGTCATCCTTTGCAGAAACTCGACAGTCCCTTTGGTAACTCTTTCTTTCTCTATAAATCAAGGCTCACGCGGAGACACTCTGCCGAAGCAGGGGCTAACCCAGCTCACGATGCAGGTACTTAATGAAGGCGGCGGTGATTTTACTTCATCGGAGTTTCACGATAGGATAGATGATCTCGGTTCAAATATTGTTTGTTTTTCTAATGAAGACTATGCGCGAATCCAAATAACCGCTCTCCGCGAAAACTTTGCCGATACGCTTGCTTTGCTTTCACTTATGCTGCTTAAACCGATTTTTTCCGAAACAGACTACGCGCGCGAAAAGAATAACCTGATGGTAAGGCTCTCGCAATTGGCGGATAGACCTGAAAGCATTGTAGATAAAGTTTTTAATGACAGTTTATTTGCCGAAGACCATCCATACTATCTGAATGCAAGCGGAAAGAAATCAACGATGGAATCTATTACCCTTTCGGATGTTCAAAATCGATTCAAAACAATTTTGCAGAGCGGGCATACAGAAATATTTTGCGCGGGCGATATTGATGCCGCTTCACTCAAAGAATTGCTATCCGCGTCCTTGTCGGCTATTTTCAAAGTAAATCCCGTGTTTACCAAAACTTTGCTCCCGATAGTGCATAAACCCGCGGGAATAATCATTGTTCACAAGGAAGGCGCGGAACAAACCGAACTGATGCTTGGACATCAATCTATAAAATCAACGGAAACCAATCACGTATCTCGAACCGCGGTTAATTCGCTTTTTGGAGGTCAATTCAGCAGCCGGCTGAACCTCAACCTTAGAGAAAAACACGGAATCACGTACGGTGTTAATTCCTATTTTAATTCTCTCCAGCTATGCGGTGAATTTATCATATCAACTTCAGTGGCACCTAAAGATTCCGGCACCGCCATTCAACAAATACTAATTGAATTGGATAAAATCAGACAAAAAATTTCCAATAAGGAACTTGCTTTTGTTAAATCGTCAATGGTAAACCGGTTTGCCTTGAACTTTGAAACGAATATGCACCTTATTATGAACAGCCTGATGCTTCGTGCCGGTGAAATGACTGAAGACTATATCCAAAACTTTGTCCCGCGCGTAGGTGAACTCTCTGTCGATATGCTCCTTGCATCTGCCCGCGAACATTTCCTGCCTGAAAATATGCAGATCGTGCTTGTTGGTGATAAGGTTAGCATTGAGAAATCTTTAGCCGATGCAAAAATCAATCTGCCGATTTCATATAGGGAAATTGCCGATTTGTGGTGAAAAATTCGTTCACAAATAATCTTTATATCTCGCTCAAATCCTTTCTCACGCGAAGACGCGAAAAACGCGAAGAATTTTGGTGAAAACCAGATTAGAAATACCGGTCATTGAGCGATGCCGAAATGCCCTGTTATCCCACCACCGATTTGCTTTCATTATTTGCGTTTCCAAAAAAGTGCGGATGTCGCCGAATCATCTTCGCCGTAATTTCTTCAATAACATCAGGCAGTGCAAAATGACCGGATTCTTCCGCATCACTGAATGGAAAACCACGTGCAGCAATAAATCACCAAGCTCTTTTTTCAGCTCAACATAATCTTTCGCGTCAACAACTTCATACGTTTCTTCAACTCATCGTTTATCGCCTCTTATTATCGCTCACCGCTTCCTGCCATAGCTCATCGATATCGCGTTGCGTAATTTTTAAAAATATAAGAATTTAACGGGTATTTTTTTAAATTTAATATAGAAAGAAAACTGATGAAAAAAATACTGTTCATTTTTGCCGGGAAATGTAAAATCAGGTGTATGTTTTTGTTTACAGCTGCTTTAACTCTTCTCAACATTGTATCCTTCGCTCAAACCTTGGATACCAGATTCCCCGTAACGAACGGGCAGGTTAACGCTTGTGTTGTCAGCGGCAATACGATTTATATTGGAGGAAATTTCACGCTCGTCGGAAGTTCAACAAGGAACAACATTGCCGCGATAGATGCTTCTACGGGAACGGTTACAACTTGGAACCCGAATGCAAACGGCGTTGTTAATGCCCTTGCAGTCTCCGGCTCTACCGTTTATGCCGGTGGTGCCTTTACTAAAATGAATGTTCCAACAACAACAAGGAACCGCATTGCTGCGATAGATGCTGTTTCGGGAACGGTTACTGCATGGGACCCGAATGCAAACTACTCTGTTGCTGCCCTTGCAGTCTCCGGCTCTACCGTTTATGCGGGGGGGAACTTTACTATAATGAATGGTACAACAGCAAGGAACGGCATTGCAGCGATAGATACTTCCGGAACAGGAACGGTTACTGCTTGGAACCCGAATGCAAACAACCAAGTTTTTGCCCTTGCAGTCTCCGGCTCTACCGTTTATGCCGGGGGTGTGTTTACTACAATGAATGTTCCAACAACAACAAGGAACCGCATTGCCGCGATAGATGCTTCTACGGGAACGGTTACAACTTGGAACCCGAATGCAAGAGCTCCTGTTTATGCCCTTGCAGTCTCCGGCTCTACCGTTTATGCCGGGGGTGTGTTTACTACAATGAATGTTCCAACAACAACAAGGAACTACATTGCCGCGATAGATGCTTCTACGGGAACGGTTACAACTTGGAACCCGAATGCAAACGGTACTGTTTATGCCCTTGCAGTCTCCGGCACAACCGTTTATGCGGGGGGGAGCTTTACTATAATGAATGTTCCAACAACAACAAGAAACCGCCTTGCCGCGATAGATGCTTCCGGCACGGGAACGGTTACAGCTTGGGACCCGAATGCAAGCAATATTGTGTACTCGTTAGCTCTGGATTTTCTTCAAAGCAAGGTATATGTCGGCGGCATTTTTTCAAGCGTGTTTCAACAGCCCGCTGCAAATTTTGCCGCGTTAACAAATACCGCCGATGCCACGCTGCCTGTCGAGCTTACCTCGTTTTCGGCATCCGTAAAAAAACGGAATGTTTCTTTGAAATGGGAAACCGCAACAGAAGTGAACTCAGCTTCGTTTAACATTGAACGCGCACGGGTTAACACGTCTGGCACCGATAGTAACTGGCAGAAAATAGCTTCCATAAAAGCTGCCGGCAACAGCAATTCGCCCAAAGAATACCGCTTCGCGGATTCATTGCTTGACGCGGGCAAATTCCAGTACCGCCTGAAGATGGTAGATAACGACGGCTCGTTTGAGTACAGCCAAACGGTTGAAGTATCGATAGCACTGCCCAAAGCATTTGCTTTATCGCAAAACTACCCAAACCCGTTTAACCCTTCAACAAAGATAGAATATGAACTTCCTTCTGAAAGCCCTGTTACAATAGAGGTTTACAATCTAACCGGAGAACGTGTTTCCGTACTCCAAAACGGGATGCAGCAAGCCGGCTACCATACAGTTAATCTGGATGGAACAAACCTCTCAAGCGGCGTGTATTTTTATATGCTTCGCGCCGGCGGGTTCAAATCTGTTAAAAAAATGGTAATGATGAAATGAAAAATAATGGTTAATGGTTAATGGTTAATTATCAATTGTCTGAATCACGGATTACCCAGATTAAAGGATTGCACGGATTAAGAAAGCTGCTTCGAAAAATCTGTGTAATCCTTTAATCAGTGATTCTGACAATTTTCCTAATCACGGTAATCATTTTAATCACAAAAATTCCATCTAACTGTCTATAAGTCATTGAAATTAAATTACTTACAAAACCGATATTTTTAGTAAAATTCGCTCAAACTGCACCTAAAGTTAGCTGCTCTTCGCTATTTTGCCAAACAATATCTTGGAATCACAGTTCAGGACAGTTTCCTGAATCACGGATTAACGGATTACACAAATTTCATAGATTTTTCCTTCAGGTAATTAACCATTAATTGTTCATTGAGCGTAGCCGAAAGGCACCCCATCGCTATGCTGCCGTTTCGGCTTCGTTCAACGACTGTCACGCTGGAATTTTAGACCAAATACCGCGTAAAGGCTCGTTCAGAAATAACATTAACACTTTCTCACGCGAAGACGCCGAGACCGCGAAGGTTAGATCTTAGAAGTTGTAAAGGTTATTTCTGAACAAGTCCTTAGCACTCTTGCCGCTGTTTTGTACTTGCAGCCCTTTTTAGATTGGACACTTTTTTTTGGTACAAATAAATTATTTGCAGATTAATAATATTTTGTATTTTTGTTGTTTATAAAAATTAATTTTTAGTTTTGAATAGGCATACAGAATATGGTTGTAATAGTCTTTCGTCTTCAAAATGAACCAATTATCGGCTCGGGGATTTCTATGACTAAAATATCCGCTTAAATCTGAATATGTCAATCCGCAGCTCCAAACACCCGCAATTATATTCCCTCGTAAATTTACTTTTTAAATTTCCTAAAAACATATCCAGCCTAAAAGTAGAAAGGAAACGTGTATGGATATCATTTGCTCTTTTATTCGCAGGTCTGCTTCTAACATTTATAGCTGCTCTCATTCAAAAAGCAGATGTAGAAAAAGATGCGAGAAATGAATTTGAGTTTGTTTGTAATGAATTGCAAAGCAAAATATCCAGTCGACTTCATTCCCAAGCACAGTTACTTAGAAGCCAGGCAGCTCTCTTTGAATTGAAACAAAACATAACCAGGGAGGACTGGCATAACTCTTACATACGCCAACTGACTGATATTAATTTACCGGGGATTCAAGGCATCGGATACCAGGTAATTATTCCGCCAAAAGAATTAGCCCTGCACGAAAAAAACATTAGGAAAGAAGGTTTTCCCGAGTATTCTGTTAAGCCCGCGGGTAAAAGGGACATATACACGTCTATAATTTATATAGAACCGTTTTCAGGCAGGAACCTGCGCGCATTTGGTTACGATGTGTTTTTAGAACCAATTCGCGGAGCCGCGATGGCAAAAGCAAGAGATAATAATGCCGCGTCACTTTCCGGGAAAATCACTCTTCTTCAGGAAACTGATTCAGATATTCAGGCAGGTACGATAATCTATGTTCCCGTGTATAAGAAAGGTATGCCGACCGAAACTATTGAACATCGCCGCGAAGCTATTCAAGGATGGGTTTATAGCGCGTATCGGATGGATGATTTAATGGCAGGGATTATAGGCGCTAACAGGAATATCTTAGAAAAAAATCTTCGATTAGAGGTTTTTGACAATTCTTCATATAATCAAGATGCTTTGCTTTATGACAGTAAAAAAGTAACAGGAAAGGGCTCAATATCACGTTCACTCTTCACGATAAAAACTATTAGTTACTTTAACGATCGGCAATGGCATTTGAGATTCACGCGATATGATTCCGGCGTATCCCGTTTAGATTATGGGAAAGTATGGTTTATCGCGATTGGCGGAACCTGTGTAACAATTCTGTTATTCGTGCTGTATTTGTCGCTTATTTTCACAAATATCAGGGCAAAAAAATTAGCTGAGGAATTAACATTGGAACTGAGCGAAAGCGAAGCCCTCTTCAGAAATATGGCAGATACCGCGCCCGTGTTTATCTGGACTTCCGGTACAGATGCTAAATGTAACTATTTCAATAAAGTATGGTTAGATTTTACCGGACGCGCGATGGAGCAGGAATTAGGCAACGGATGGACTGAAGGCGTTCACCCGGACGATTTGCAAAAATGCCTCGAAATTTACCTCGGTTCATTCAATGCGCGACAAGAATTCAGGACAGAATACCGTCTTCGCAATTCCGATGGGGAATATCGATGGATAATGGATGTTGGTATTCCGCGTTTTACTCAAAACGGAATTTTCCTTGGATATATTGGTTCCTGTATGGATATCACAGAACGCAAGATGGCAGAAGAAAACCTTTCCAATGAACAGCGACTTCTCCGAACGATTATTGACTCAATTCCTGTCGCCATCTATGTTAAAGATACTGAAAGTAAAAAAATTATAGCCAATCTCGCGGAAGTACAATTATCCGGACAAGATTCTGAAGATGAAGTGATTGGGAAAACCGACTTTGATTTGTATAAAGAAAGCGAAGCAAAACGGTATTATGATGAAGATCAAACTGTTATTCAATCAGGGGTACCACTCTTGGAGCTTGAAAGCAGATTGATAGATAAAGAAAGTCAAATTCATTGGCTGCTTGGTTCAAAAGTGCCGTTACGAAATGCTCAAGGGCAAATAACCGGAATAGTGGGAATAAATCAGGATATTTCCAAACGCAAACAGGCTGAAGATTTAGTAAAACAAATTCGTCAGAATTACGAAACATTCTTTGATACAATTGATGAATTACTTTTTGTTCTTGATGAACAAGGGATTATTATTCATTTTAATTCTGCTGTTATTAACCGTCTCGGATATACTCGCGAAGAACTTATTGGAAATTCCGTGCTTATGGTCCATCCGCCTGAACGGCGGGATGAAGCAGGCAGAATTGTCGGAGAAATGTTGAGCGGAGTGACTGATTTCTGCCCTATCCCGCTTATTACAAAGATGGGTGTTTACATCCCCGTGGAAACAAGAGTAACTGCCGGTAGATGGAATGGCCAGCCTGCTATTTTTGGTGTAACAAAAGACATCTCCCAAATTATGCTGTCTGAAGAAAAATTCTCTAAAGTGTTTTATCTCAATCCTTCAGCCTGCGGTTTAAGTGATTTAGTTACCGGGGAATATATTGAAGTGAATAATGCATTTTGCTCATTGCTTGGATATGAGAAAGCAGAGGTGATTGGTAAAACTGCTATTGAATTAGGTATTTTATCCATAGAAGCCAGGAACAACATATTCCAGCAGTCAAAAGGTTCAACTGTCAATCGCATCGAGTCTGAGTTAATAACAAAGGACGGAAAAGTTAAGAATGTGCTTTTATCCGCGGAAAATATTTATATACAGGAAAAACAATTACGTTACACTGTTGTTCACGATATTACCGAACGCAAGCAGGCTGAAGAAGATCTTCAGAAGATCAACCAAAAATGGGAAGCTATGGTGTTAGCCTCGCCCGATGGAATAGGATTATTATCCTTAGATGGGAAGCTGCAGCTTGCATCGGATAAATTGCTGGAAATGCACGGTTATGAACATATTAATGATATTATTGGAAAATCTTCCTTTGATTTTATAGATTCTTCTAATTATGAATTCTTCAAGGAAAATATTCGCAAATTATGCAATGGTCAAAGTCAAATAAACATAAAGGAATATATAGGAATAAAAAAAGATGGCAGCCGGTTTTATTTTGATATTAATTCCACGCTTTTGCGCGATGCAAACGGCAACCCTGAAAGTATTTTGTTCGTAGAACGCGACATCACTGACCGTAAGCACGCGGAAGAAGCACTAAAAGCAAGCGAAGCCAAATTAAGCGCGGTGGTAGCAAATATTTCGGACGTAATAGTTATAATGGATGCTAACGCCACTGTAAAATATACAAGCCCCAATATCAAGAAATTGTTCGGGTGGGATTCTAAAGACACCGGACAAAATGGCTGGTTAAAGATTCATCCTGACGATATTGAACGTATGCAAGGAGAATTCTATTCTCTCTTGGAAAAAGATAACTCGGTAAAAACATTAGAGTTCAGATACAAATGCAAAGATGGAAATTTTAAACCAATCGAGCTTACCGGCACCAATCTCACGAAAGATCCTGTTATTGGCGGTGTGTTAATGAATTTTCACGACATCACTGAACGCAAAGAGGCAGAAGAAAAAATTAAACAGGCAAACATTGATCTCGAAAAATCAAATTCAGAAAAAGATAAATTCTTTTCCATAATCGCGCACGATTTGAGAAGCCCATTCACCGGATTGATCGGTTTATCCGAGATCCTTGCAACAGAAAGCGGTGAATTGTCTTCTGCCGAGATAGAGCAGTTTAGCAATTCTTTACATAAATCCATATTAAATATTAATAAATTAATTGAAAATCTATTAGAATGGGCACAGGTTCAAAGGGGAACTATCAGCTGCACTCCTGAAGAACTCGATTTATCTGATATTTTTTCTCATTGCATAGCTTCAATAGAGCATAGAGCATTGCAAAAGCGAGTTACCATTATTAATGAAATTCCTGAGAACCGGAAAGTTGTCGCGGATAAAATGATGATTACTACCATCCTTCGAAACTTGCTATCCAATGCAGTGAAGTTTACAAAAAAATCGGGCAAAATTATTGGAACGGCGAAAGAGCAAAAAGACGGGATAGTTATATCGGTGTCTGATACAGGTATCGGCATTCCGGCAGGCATTGTCGAAAAACTATTCAAATTAGGTGAAAATGTAGGCACTACCGGAACCGATGACGAACCCAGTACAGGGCTGGGATTATTGCTATGCAGAGAATTTGTAGAAAAGCATAACGGTAAAATTTGGGTGGAAAGCTGCCCCGGCGAAGGAAGTACATTCTTCTTTACAATACCGAAGAATATATAACCGTGTCTTATTTTCTATTCGGTATGAGATGAAATATTTCAGGGCATATTATAGACAAATAAAAATTACCGGCAAAAAAAAACATCATTTATCTGTAACTACTCAGCCTGTTCTTGAATTTGTCCCAGCGGGACTAAATTTGAATAACCGTGAGTGCTAACTCACGAAAAAGTATGCCCAAACAAATAACGTCCCCGAAGGGGGCGAACTTACCACTCACTATCGCTACAAAGTTACTGATTACAACGGATTTTGGTTGTCCCCTTACAGGAAACAGTACTTGTTTGTGACGTTTTCCGTGAGTATCGCGCCGCTTCTCGCGGCACTTGTACGCGGTTATTCAAATTTAACTCCTTTGGAGTATAGCCGCGAGCATTCCATTTACTTTGTATCGGCAGACTATTCAACTTGTTGTCGGTTTGGTGTCAATTGATATAGCTTCGCTTTCACCAAAAATGCCTAAAAAGAGCATTTTGATAGCTAAACGAGTTTAAACTTCAAAGTTTGGTTGATTTAGGTCATTGATTCGCATCTATAAAAGAACCAATTTTTCACTTTGAAATATGGAATTTTTGTTTTATTTTAATGCAAAGAATTTCTTGCTTAATTGGAAACTACCAGGAATGTTGTTTAAGAGGCTTTTCTAACCCCATAAACAAACTTCCGCGCTGTTTCATCTTCCGTTTAATTTTTGAATTTATTATAGGAAGTATTCTTGAAAAAGATTGTTAATAAATCGGAAACTGCAGACCTTCGCAAAAAAGCGGAAAGGCTGCTGAAAGCTAAAATCGGGAAATCGGATTTGCCAAGCTCTGAAACCGATAAGCTGAAACTCATTCACGAGCTGCAGGTGCATCAGATTGAGCTGGAATTGCAGAACGAAGAACTCCGGCTTGCAAAAGAACGCGCGGAAATTGCCACTGAAAAATATATCGAATTATATGATTTCGCGCCAAATGGTTATTTCACGCTGTTAAAAGGCGGGAATATTATTAAGTTAAACATCTGCGGAGCGCGGATGCTTGGTAAAGAACGTTCGCGCTTAATAAACAGTTTGTTCGGTTTTTTTGTGACTAACGATACACTGCCTATCTTCAATCACTTCCTTGAGGAAGTATTTTCTACTTTATCTCAAAAGAATTGCGAAGTGTTACTCTCACCTATTGACAGCTTACCGCTGCATATTCACCTGACCGGTGTCATCTCCGAAAATGGAACAGAATGCCTTTTAACCGCGGTTGATATAACAGAACGCAAACAAGCACACGATATGGTACAGCAAACACGTCAAAATTACGAGACGTTTTTTAATACTATTGATGAACTCCTTTTTGTACTTGATGAACAAGGGAATATTATTCATACCAATGCTGCAGTTATTGATCGTCTTGGATACACCAGCGAAGAACTTATAGGAAAGCCGGTTCTTATGGTTCATCCTTCTGAACACAGAGAGGAAGCCGGACGAATAGTTGGAGAGATGTTAAGCGGCTTAACGGAATTTTGTCCTGTCCCTGTTATCACTAAAACGGGTGTCTGCATTCCTGTTGAAACAAGGGTAACTGCCGGTCATTGGGACGGCAAGCCCGCGCTTTTTGGGGTAACGAAAGACATCTCTCAAATCACGCTGTCCGAAGAAAAATTCTCCAAAGTGTTTTATCTCAATCCTTCCGCCTGCGGATTAAGCGATTTAGTTACAGGAGAACATATAGAAGTGAATGAAGCGTTTTGCTTGCTGCTGGGATTTGATAAGGTGGAAGTAATAGGAAAAACGGCAGAGGAATTAGGCATTATAACCGCCGAAGCTAAACAAACTATATTGGAGAAAATTCATAATAATAAAATATCCAACATTGAAGCTGATTTAAGAGCGAAGGATGGCAGTATCAGGCACGTGCTTATCTCAGCAGAAAATATTCATATTCAGGAAAAACAATTACGTTACACGGTTGTTCACGATATTACTGCTCGCAAACTGGCGGAGGCTTCTATGCAGGAAGCATTTGATAGACTCAAAAAAATAACAAGTATGGTGCCAGGTGTTGTTTACCAATATAGGTTACGCCCTGACGGTACCTCCTGTTTCCCGTTTGCCAGTGACGGCATAAAAGATATTTATCGGGTTAACCCTGATGAAGTACGCGAAGATGCTTCCAAAGTATTCGCGACACTTCACCCTGATGACTATGAGGGTGTTGCGGCATCCATTTATACATCTGCAAATAATTTAACCCCTTGGCAGTATGAATATCGCGTAAAGTTTGACGATGGCGCGACCAGAACCTTATATGGCAACGCGATACCGCAAAAGGATGAGGATGGATCGGTTCTTTGGCACGGGTTCATTACAGATATTACTCGGCGCAAGCAGACTGAGGAAGCTTTGCAAGAAGCATATAAGTCTTTGTCGGATATTATGGATGCCGCGATACACACTTCAATCATATCCACCGATATTAACGGCATCATTACCGTTTTTAGCAGAGGCTCGGAAAAAATGCTGGGATATTCCGCGGAAGAGCTGGTTGGAAAGAATACGCCTGCTTGTTTTCATTTAGAAAGTGAAGTTGTTGAACGCGGTATTCAGTTGTCCCGTGAACTTGGCAGGACAATAGAAGGATTTGAAGCGTTCGTGGCGAAAGCTCGAATTCAGGAACACGAGGAACGGACTTGGACGTATTTATGTAAAAACGGCAGCACTATTCAGGTTAATCTTATCGTTTCTTCCATCCGGAACAATAATGGAGATATTACAGGTTTTCTTGGGATTGCCAACGATATTACCGAGAGCAGGCAGGCGGAGAACACAATCCGTTTGAACGAAGTAAGATATAAAGCATTGATAAGCGCGTCAATTGACGGTTTCTGGGTTGTTAATGATGATTACCGGCTATTAGAAGTGAATGAAGCGTATTGTTCTATGACCGGATATACCGAAAAAGAACTGCTTACAATGAAGGTCAGCGATTTAGAAGCCGGTGAAACACTGGAGGATATTCATAAACGATCAGGGATAATAATTATGAACGGCTGGGCTCGGTTCGAGGGCAGGCACCGCTGCGCCGATGGTTCGATAATTAACGTGGAAGTAAAAGTGGTTTACATAGCCGATATGAAATTGACGCTTTGCTTTATTCAAGATATTTCCGTGAAAAAAAATGCCGAGAAAGTGCTTCTGGAAGCAAGTGAAGATAGATACAAAAGAGTTGTTGATAATATTCAAGGTTCATTGATTATCGATGATGTGAACAGGAATATCGTATATGTAAACAGCAAATTTCTCGAGATTTATGGCGCGGCATCCGATGAAGTATTAGGGAAGAAATGGGAAAATATTATAGTTCCTGAAGACAGGGATAAACTAATTGATTTGCATACCAAAATGATTAGAGGAGAGAATAAGGGTTTTAAAGTTGAATTTCAGGCTTTTAATAAAGCGGGGACAAAATTATGGTATGAAGGTTTCGCGGTTCCCATTTTTGAGAATGGTGCTGCTACAGGTATGCAGGCTATTGTATATGACATCGGCGAACGAAAGATATTCGAAAACAGATTAATTGAAAGTGAAGATAGATATAAGCGAATAACGGAAGGTATAACGGATTATCTTTATATAGTCAAGGTAAAAGAAGGAAAGGCTGTTGAAACATTTCATAACGATTCTTGTTTTGCTGTTACCGGATATACAGCGAAGGAATTCGAGACGGAACCCTATCTTTGGATTGAAATGGTTGTTCCTGAAGATAGAGAATTGGTCAGCACAAGAATCAAAGGGATTCTCGCGGGCGAGGAAGAATTGACCATACAACACCGAATAATACGTAAAGATGGAACTATCCGGTGGATTCGCGACACTCTGATTCCCAAATATGATTTTGAGGGTTCGTTAATTTCTTATGATGGAGTTGTAAGAGACATTACAGAACGTAAGCTGGCTGAAAAAGAGCTGCGTTTGAGCGAAAGTAAAAACAGGGCTATCCTCGAGGCTAATCCGGATTTGATGTTCATTATTAACTCCGAGGGAATTATTTTGGATTACCGCGTGCAGTTTGTGAATGAATTATATGCTCCGCCTGATAGTATCATTGGCAATATGATTGAGGATATGCTGCCGCCAGAGATTTGCTCAGCCGCACGTGCCAATATCAAGGCTGCATTAGAAAGCGGCGAAAGGCAGGTATTTGAATACTCTCTGCTCTTATCTGCCGGGGAAAGAGACTATGAAGCGCATATTTCGCGGATGGATGATAGACAGGTAGTACTCTTTGCGCGGGATATAACGGAAAGAAAACAATCGGAGAAGACTCTCCGCGAGAGTGAAGAACGATACCGCACCGTTGCTGACTATACTTATGACTGGGAATATTGGATATCCCCTGATCGCGGCTTTAAGTATGTTTCTCCGTCCTGTAAAAGTGTTACAGGTTACAGTGTAGAAGAATTCATACAAAACCCGTCTCTGATAGTGGATATCATTTATCCTGATGATAGAATAAAATGGGAGGAACATATCTTCCGTCAATTCCAGAATAATTCCGATATAGAAGAAATTGAGATACGTTTCTATAACAAGAGCGGCATTTTACGATGGTTAGATCACGTCAGCATTCCGGTTTTTAACGACAGTGGTATTTTTCTCGGATGGAGAGGTTCTAACAGGGATATTACCGAAAGGAAGTTAATAGAAAAACAAAAAAAAGAAGCAGAGGATATTATTCACAAACTTTCCGAAGTGAATGAACTAAAAACTCGTTTTATCTCGATGGTTTCCCACGAATTCAGAACTCCGCTTACTTCCATTTTGTCCTCCGCTGACTTCATCGCGATGAGCGGAGAAAAGGGCGATCCCGCGAAGCGGGATAAACACTTTAGCAGAATACGGGATAATGTGAATTTCTTAACAAATATGCTGGATAATATTTTATTCATCAACAGGAATGAAAAAGAAAAAGAAAATAACCAGTACTCCGCTCACAAAACACTGTTGGCAGACTTGTGTACAGAGATATTTGAAAATATCAAAATCTCATATCCGGGAATTAGCGCATCCATTGAAATAAATTTAAGCACGGAGACTTACAATATCGATGCCAATAAAATGAAAAATGTGCTGAATAATTTGCTGACAAACGCTTTTAAATTCTCTATTGAAAGGGGCAAGGTAAACTTTTCCGTGAGCGCGAAAGAAAATCAATTATACTTTGAAATCGCTGATACAGGAATGGGAATACCCTCGAAGGAACAAGAGAATATTTTTAATTCTTTTTCCAGGATGTCCAATAGTCATCATATTAAAGGCACAGGATTAGGCTTAAACATCGTAAAAACATTGGTTGAGCAGATGAACGGTAATATTTCTTTCACGAGCAAGGAAAGCGAAGGAACGACTTTCACGGTTATTATTCCCATATCCAAGGCATAATGGCTCATTATGAGTTTTATACTTTTATTTATTGACAATTAATAATTAACAATTTATCATTACCAATGTACAAAATACTTTTGATAGAAGACGATCCTGATATTCGCGACAGCTTAAAAGATATTTTTGAAATAACCGGACATAATGTTTATACAGCTTCAGACGGAAACAAAGGGATCAATATGGCAGTGGAAATTAAGCCCGATATAATTTTGTGCGATATTTGTATGCCGATTTTAGACGGATTTCAGGTAAAGAAAATATTGAACGAAGATAGACGCGCTTCATCAATACCGTTTATTTATTTGACTGCCATAGCCGATATAGTCAATATGCGCGAAGGGATGAATTTGGGAGCTGACGATTATATAGTAAAACCAATAGATTCATTTGAATTGTTAAAAATAATCAATAATCGGTTAAATAGGATAAAGAATATAAAATCCTTCACGATAAATGAAATGCCGGATAGAGAATTAACCTTGGAGGACAAAATACCCGTAAACATCGGAAGTGAACTGCGGTTTGTGGAAATTAAAAATATCGTCGCGATCGATGTGAATGGAAATTATTCCACGATACATACGATGGAGGGGAAAAAACATCTTCTGAAAAAAACGATTAAAAGCTGGGAGACAATACTGCCGTCAAAAACATTTATCAGAGCCCACAGACGCATATTGATAAATCTGAATTTTGTAGAAAAAATAGAACATTGGTTTAACGGGACATTGGTAGCAAAAGTCAAACATTTCCCTGAACCTATCCCCTGCAGCAAAAGATATTCTCAGCAAATAAAGAAAATGCTTAAATAATTGTTAATGGTTAGTTGTTAATTGTCAATGATAAATGGTTAATTAAAAACTAATAGCTAATACCAAACCAACAACTTTTACTCCTTTGGAGTATAGCTGCAACATCATCACCATCTTGCCCGAATGGCTAAATCTGAATAACCGTGTGCAAGCGGAGCGATGCTAACGGACACTCATACGATTCTCGCGGTCTCGCATACCAGCTATCGGTTGTCCCCTTTTCAGGGAACAGTACTTGTTTGTTACGTTTTACCGTGAGCATCGCGCCGCTTCTCGCGGCACTTGCACACGGTTATTCATATTTTACTCCTTTGGAGTATAGCCGCGAGCATTCCATTTACTTTGTATCGGCATACTATTCAACTTGTTGTCGGTTTGGTATTAGCTATTAAGTAACTACTCAGCCTGTTCTTGAATTTGTCCCAGCGGGACTATATTTGAATAACCGTGAGTGCTAACTCACGGAAAAGTAAGCCCAAACAAATAACGTCCCCGAAGGGGGCGAACTAATGCGGCGTGAATTTGCCCC
>CAIYTF010000055.1 GCA_903929035.1 uncultured Ignavibacteriales bacterium | reverse complement strand
TTATTACCCAATTTAACTCTTTTTGGCTGCTTTTCATAGCAGAATATTCCTATAAATTATTACATCCTCATATCTTATCCTTTCTCGTGCAGGCACTAAATACACGCGAATAATAATGAATTAAACAGTTCAGAAAATGGTAAAAAAGCGGACAATATTAACCATTTACAATTAAGAATTAACCATTATCCGCCTCATCGTAACCGAGATATGGTCTCAGCCATCTCTCTGTTTCAGCAATGCTCATTCCTTTGCGTTTATGATAGTCTAATATCTGATCCTTATTAAGTTTTCCCGTGGTGAAATACTTGGCTTCGGGATGGGCAAAATAAAATCCGGACACGGAGGCAGCAGGATACATCGCCATCGACTCGGTGAGTTTAATTCCGGTGATTTTTTCTGCTGATAATACCGAGAATATAGTTTTTTTCTCTGTATGATCCGGGCAGGCTGGGTAGCCGGGAGCAGGTCTTACGCCGCGATACAATTCGTGTATTAAGTCTTCATTTCTGATTGCTTCATCCGGCTCGTAACCCCAAATTGTTTTTCTTATTTCAAGATGCAGGCGTTCCGCGAAAGCCTCGGCAAGTCTGTCAGCAATTGCTTTTGCCATTATCGCGTTATAATCGTCAAGTTGTTTCTCAAATTCTGCCACCACCGCGTCTAAGCCAATACCTGTCGTGACCGCGAACATACCGATATAGTCAATAACTCCCGATTCACGCGGGGCAACAAAATCTGCAAGAGCATAGTATGGGGAATCCGTTGCTTTTTCTCCTTGCTGCCGCAGAGTGTGTATTTCCGTCAAGACACTTTTCCTGCTTTCATCGCTATATACTTCTATATCGTCAAAGCCAATTGAGTTTGCAGGGAACAATCCAACCACGCCATTCGCGGTTATTGATTTTTCATTAATAATTTTATCTAATAAATTATTTGCATCGGCAAATAATTTTCGTGCTTCAATTCCCGTGACAGGGTCTTCAAGAATAGCCGGATATTTTCCTTTCAACTCCCAAGTTGAAAAGAATGGAGTCCAATCAATATATTTCCTCAGTTCATCAAGCGGATAGCTATTGAATTCGGAAATGCCAATAGATTTTGGTTTAACAATGTCGGCGGTTTCAGTATTCCAAAGGAAGCGTTTCTTACGAGCATTTTCTATAGAAACAAAACTTTTTTGAGCTGCGCGTTTTTTATGTTGTTCTCTGAGTGCCGAGTATTCAAATTCTGTTTGTTCTAATAATGCAGGCTTTAACAGGGGGTTTAGCAATGCCGATACAACAGGGACGCTTCGCGAGGCATCGAGCACGTGAATTACAGGGTGTGAATAGTTTGGCGCGATTTTAACCGCGGTGTGCACGCGTGATGTTGTTGCCCCGCCAATGAGCAAAGGTATGGTCATTTCGCGATGTTCCATTTCTTTTGCCACATCTCGCATTTCATCAAGTGAAGGAGTGATAAGTCCGCTTAACCCGATAATATCCACGTTTTCTTTTTCTGCCGCGTCAAGAATGTTCTGAGTAGATACCATAACCCCAAGGTCTATAATGGTATAGTTATTACAGCCAAGCACAACACCAACTATGTTTTTGCCAATATCGTGGACATCACCTTTCACTGTCGCGAGGAGAACTTTGCCGGCTTCTTTGGTATCACCGGAAAGTGCTTTTTGAGCCTCGATATGTGGAATAAGGAATGAGACTGCTTTTTTCATAACCCGCGCGCTCTTTACCACTTGAGGCAGAAACATTTTGCCCGCGCCAAAAAGGTCGCCCACAACATTCATTCCATCCATTAACGGACCCTCGATGATTGAAATTGGAGCAGCGAATTTTAGCCGCGCCTCTTCGATGTCAACTTCGATAAATTCAACAATTCCGCGAACAAGCGCGTGTGTAAGGCGTTCCTCGACAGGTTTACCGCGCCATTCATCCTGCACTACAACAGTGTTCCCTGATTTTTTTACTGTTTCGGCAAATGTGGTAAGTCTGTCAGTTGCATCAGGTCCGCGGTTGAGAAGAACGTCTTCCACTAATTCAAGTAAATCTTTCGGGATATCTTCATACACCGCGAGCTGTCCGGCATTAACGATTCCCATATCGAGACCTGCCTGAATGGCGTGATACAGGAATGCAGCGTGCATCGCCTCACGAACTGTGTCATTTCCTCTAAACGAGAAAGATACATTGGAGATTCCGCCGCTTACCTTCGCGAACGGAAGATTTTGCTTTATCCAGCGGGCTGCTTCAAGAAAATCCAACGCGTAAGAATTATGTTCTTCAATTCCGGTTGCTACCGTGAGAACATTTGGATCAAAAATAATATCTTGAGGTGCAAACCCGACCTTTGTCGTGAGAATATTATACGCTCTTTCGCAAATTGCAATTCTTTTCGCGAGGCTGTCAGCCTGTCCGTTTTCATCAAAAGCCATAACAATAACCGCGGCACCATAACGAAGAACTTTCTTGGCACGCTCAATAAAAATTGCTTCTCCTTCTTTTAGACTGATCGAATTAACGATTGACTTACCCTGCAAGCATTGCAGCCCTGCTTCAAGAACATCCCATTTTGAGGAATCAACCATTATGGGCAGTTTGCAAATATCCGGTTCAGAACCAATAAGATTAAGAAATGTTATCATAGCCTCAGCCGAATCAAGCATACCTTCATCCATATTCACGTCAATAACTTGCGCGCCTCCTTCCACCTGTTCACGCGCGATAGCAAGCGCGTCTTCAAACTGACCGGCAAGAATAAGTTTCGCGAATTTTCTTGAACCGGCAACATTTGTCCGCTCGCCAATATTAACAAAGTTGGTTTCCGGTCTTATTATCAGCGGTTCAAGTCCGCTCAGCATCAAATGTGGTTCCTGTATTCCCGGAACCCTTGGCGGCAATTCTTTAACGGCTTCGGAAATGGCGCGAATATGGTCAGGAGTTGTGCCGCAGCATCCTCCAACAATATTTAATAAATTATCATTGGCATATTCCTTAATGAGAGCAGCCATTTGTTTTGCAGTCTCATCATATTCACCAAAGGCATTTGGCAATCCCGCGTTTGGATACAAACTAATGTAACAATCCGCTATTTTTGAAAGGGATGCTGCAAACGGACGCATTTGTTTTGCACCAAGCGAGCAATTAAGTCCGATGCTCAATAAGTTTTTCGTGTGCGCGAGTGATATAAAGAAAGCTTCAACCGTTTGCCCTGAAAGAGTCCGCCCGCTCATATCCACTATGGTCCCTGATATCATAATCGGCAGTTCATTGCCGGAATCCTCAAAATACTTGCTTATCGCGAAAAGCGCGGCTTTTGCAGTGAGTGTATCAAAAATAGTTTCAACTAATAGAATATCGACACCGCCTTCAACAAGTGCCTTTGCCTGTTGATAATATGCAGTAACCAATTCATCGAATGTTATCGCCCGATAGCCGGGGTTATTAACATCGGGAGATAGAGAAAGCGATTTATTAGTTGGACCAAAGGCACCGGCAACAAACCGCGGTTTTCCCGGATCGAGGAGCGTGTATTCTTGTGCTGCTTCTTTCGCTAATTCAGCCGATATGACGTTCATTTCATATACATATTGCTCCGCGTGATAATCGGCTTGAGCAATGGTTGTGCTGCTAAAGGTGTTAGTTTCAATAATATCCGACCCTGCTTCAAGATATGCCCTGTGAATATTTTGTATTATTTCCGGCTGTGTCAGAGATAGAAAATCGTTGTTTCCTTTCAAATCGCGCGGGTGATCTTTGAACCTTTCGGCACGAAAATCCGCTTCTGAAAGTTTGTGCCGCTGAATCATTGTCCCCATCGCACCATCGAGGACTAATATTCTTTGATTTAATATATCTCGTAATTGTGTAAATTTGCTTGTCATAAAAATAATATTTGCTTGTAAATCTTAAATTTTGAATAATTTTCAAATATAATTAATTTATCGGCTATTATAAACTATATAATTAAGGAATGTGATGATTATTGTAACAGGCGGTGCCGGATTTATTGGAAGTGCCATTGTTTGGCGGTTAAATCAGCTTGGCAAAAATAATATTATTATTGTCGATGAATTAGGAAAAGACGAGAAATGGAAGAATCTTGTTGCCTTAGATTATAATGACTATCACGACAAAACAGCGTTTATCGAACGCGTTGAAAAAAACTCAATTACTTTTAAGATTGACGCGATTATTCATATGGGCGCGAATTCCGCTACCACTGAAAAAGACGCGGACCATTTGATGTCGAACAACTATGCCTACACCAAAAAACTCGCGCTTTTCGCGGAAAATACCGGAGCGAGATTCATTTATGCTTCATCTGCTGCAACCTATGGCAACGGCATAAAAGGCTTTGCCGATTCTGATGAAGATTGTTTGAAACTGCGTCCGCTAAATATGTATGGCTATTCAAAAAACTTGTTTGATATAACAGCTTTAAAAAAAGGCTGGCTAAAAAAAATTGTGGGGCTGAAATATTTTAATGTATTCGGACCGAATGAATATCATAAAAATGATATGCGGAGCGTGGTGCATAAGGCATTTGAGCAAGTACGCGATAGCGGTAAGGTAAAATTGTTCAACTCGCACCGTCCGGAGTTTGGTGCCGGCGAGCAAAAACGCGATTTTGTTTATGTGAAAGATGTTGTTGATATGACCCTGTTTTTCATTGATAATCCCGATAAAAACGGGTTATATAATATTGGATCGGGGAAAGCACGTGCTTGGAACGATTTAGTGACTGCCTTATTTAATGCTGTAAACAAACCGGTGAACATAGAATATATAGATATGCCTCGGTATTTACGTGAAAAGTATCAATATTTTACCGAGGCAAATTTAACAAAACTCAGAAAAGCAGGATACACGAAAGAAACCTCTTCATTAGAAGCAGGAATAAATGACTACGTGCAATCCTATCTTTTAAAAGGATTATACTTAGGAGATGAATGACCTATTCAGGTAATTCTTCTTCTAAATCCTTTTGTTCATCCGGGTCTTCTTCATCTAAGTCATCAAAATCGTCTTCATACGATTCTTCATCATCGTCAAGATCATCGAGGTCCTCAAAATCATCGTCATCTTCAAAGTCATCGTCAAAATCGTCATCCTCTTCTTCATCGTCATCAAAGTCATCCTCAAGATCATCATCTTCTTGTTCAAAATCATTCTCTGGTTCCTCCTCAGATTTTTCATTGAGTATTTCCAAGATCGATTTGAGAAAAGTATCATTGGATTCAGTTACATCGGGTTCAATAGTTTTTTCTTCCATCGTGGTTTCTTTCATATTCTTGTCATTAGTAAATAGAGCGAGCTATACAAAAATATCTCCTCAAAATATGCTGTTAAAATTTCATACTTAAATTAAATAAAAAGTTAAAGTTTTGGAAATATGTAGTTACGAATAAAAAAATATAATTTATGTCTTTTATTTTAACGGGAATTTTCTCAACAATGCAGATTGTACGCACGAGGGGACAAACTCGGATACATCAGCATTAAATTGAGCAAGATTCCTAATAATTGATGAATTTAAATAAGTGTATTTTTCATTTGGCATCATAAACAGGGTTCGTACATTGCTGTTGAGTTTATGATTCATTAATGCCATCTGGAACTCGTATTCAAAATCACTAACCGCTCGGAGTCCGCGCAATATTGCTTTCGCGTTATATGACTTGGCAAAATCAACAACCAAGCCTTCAAACTCTGTCACTTCAATGTTCGGCATCCCTGATAGACTCTCTTGCAGCAGATTCAGCCGTTCCTCAAGTGAGAACAGCGGATTCTTTGAAGGGTTTATGGCAACCGTTACGATAATTTTATCAAAAAGCTCGCCCGCGCGATTTATTATGTCAATATGCCCGTAAGTAACCGGGTCGAAAGTGCCCGGGTAAATTATAATTTTTGAATTTGTTGACAATGCAAAATTACCCGTTTCTCTGAAATTGAATTTCTCTGCAAAGCGAAGCAATTAAGCCGCGAATGGTTGCTTTATCAAAAGGTTTTGGGATATAGCGCGATAATCCTTGAGCCAAAAATCTTTCTTGTTCACCGTCAATAGTGAATCCTGTAACTGCCACGATCGGGATATTTTTATATTCCTCCATTAAGCGCAGTTGTTTTGTTGTTTCCACACCGTCAATTCCGTTGCCAAGGTGAATGTCCATCAAGATAATATCGAACCGGTTTTTTTTTGCCATATCCAATGCTCTCTCTCCTGTAGGCGCGTGAAACAACTCGCCTGTTCCTTTAAGAAAAAGCATTGTCACTTCCTTATTGATAAGATTGTCTTCAACAATCAATATTTTAGGGAAGAAATTGAGAGCAAAATCTTTATTGCTTGAAACGGCTGCCGGCTGTTTAATATTTTCCGGTATAATTTTTATTATCGGAACAACAACCGTGAAAGTTGAGCCGATACCCTGTTCTGATTCAATAGATATATCAGTATTGATTAATTGCGCTATACGCCGCGCGACCGAGAGACCTAACCCGCTCCCCTCAAACCCTCTTCCGAATCCTTCGCTTAGCTGCTTAAAATCTTGAAAAATAATTGCCTGATGTTCAGGAGCAATACCAATACCGTTATCTGCAACTTTAATTTCGGCAAATGAAGCACCATTCTTTTCACAGGGCAGAATAGAGATAGTCACTGCCCCTTTGGTTGTAAACTTAATTGCATTTTCAACTAAGTGGCTTATTACCTTTGAGAATAAGCGGATATCAGTAACTGATTCGACAGCTCCGGAACTATGAATATATTGCAATTGAAGGTTATTCGCTTCCGCCCGTGGTCGATACTTTTCGGCAATTTTATATATCTCTGCCGTGATATCACAGCGAACATTCCTCGTGATAATTTTGTTCGCCTCCAATTGAGAGAGGTCTAAAATGGCATCTAAAGTAGTCATCAAACGATTCGCAGAGGTGATAATACGCTCCGGTATATAAGCGATTTCATTTCCTTTCAGTTCGGAGGCAAGCACTTCGGAATAACCCAGAATACCATTGAGCGGGGTGCGAAATTCGTGACTCATATTTGAGAGCAGTGTTGATTTCAGACGATCTGACTCAACTGCTATTTCTTTGGCGGCAAGAAGTTCCTGTTGTTCTTTATATCGTTCAAGCATTCCGCCAATACTGGTACCAACCATTTTTAGTATTGATTCTTCATACTCGGTCCATTGCCGTTCAATATGGCAGTCATCAAACCCTATGAATCCCCAAAAATCATTGCCTGAAAATATTGGAACAAGTAACAGTGATAACACATTCTGCTCTTCAAGAATTAAGCGTTCTTCATCAGGAAATTCTTTTACCAGCCTTTTAAATTGCTGCCTTGTAGAGAGGTTTTCATAAATCATCGTGAACCATCTGCTATAACAAATATTTTGCAGCACAGGATTATCTATTTCTTTTGTTACGGTTTCGTTTGCCCACTCATATTTCTGACTAAACATCAGTTCTCGAGTTACCGTGTCAAAATGATTTTGGAAAATATAAACTCTATCGATTTCAGCACCGCGCCCGAGTTTTTCTAAAAGAGCAATAAATGATTGTTCCAGCTCTTGGCGCGTAAGCAAAATTGAAAGTGATTCCGCGACTGCTGCAACTGTTTTGCTCTGATGACCAAGAACCTGTTCAGCTGCTTTTCGAGGAGTAATATCTTCAACCATACCAAGCGCAAACAGCGGAACTCCATCTGAACCGCGGATGAATGTTGCAGTGAGTTTACCCCACACGATATTCCCGTCTTTGCGTATATATCGTTTTTCGGATTCATATTTTGTAACGGTTTCAATCATTGTTTTTGAAGAGTTAAAAAATTTCTTTTCCTCTTGAAAGTCTTCAGAATGTGAAATATCAACAATATTAAATTGGTTTAGTTCTTCTTCTGAATAGCCGATAAATGATTGGAACGCGGAATTTGTTCCTGTTATATTCCCTATCGTGTCAGTGAGAGCCATCCCTATACCCGCGCTGAAGAAAACCGTTTTAAACCGGCTTTCACTTTCAACAAGCGCGATTTCGGACTGCTTGGCGGAGGTTATATCAATTAAGTAGCCGTCAAGATATTGAATTAGGCTGCTGTTATCTCTGATTATAACGAAGAATGAAAATATATACCTTATCTCGGTATTAGTCTTTTTGATTCTAAAATATGATTCAAAATAACTTGCATCTGAATTGTTCAACCCCTTCACCTCATCGGCAAATACTGTTCTATCTATCGGGTGAATTATATTAGCAAATTCCGTATCAGATTCTATTAATTCTGCTGAATTGTAACCGAACTGATTTACATTTGAAGATACATAGTTAATATAAAGCTTGTTCTTTTCAGTCCGAAGCCGAAATACCACGGTAGGACCGCCGCGGAATATATTCTGCTCACGCAGGAGCTGATGCTGACTTCTTCGCAGGGCATCTTCGGTACGATGGTGTTCTATTATTTCAAACTGCAGTGCTTGTGTTCGTTCATCAACACGGGTTTCCAAATTTTTATTTAGCTGTTCAAATTCAGAATGCGATTTTTGTAAACTTGAAACCATTTCGTTAAATGAGGCTGAAAGTTCACCTACTTCATCACGATACACTATCTCTGCACGTACTGAAAGGTCGCCTTCGCTGATGCGCTTAATGGTATGTGCAATTCCGCGAAGTGGTCTGGTGGTAATGTTCGCGATAATACTTATTGCTGCTACACCAATTATGAGAAGAAAGAAGCTGATTAGCAATATCGCGGTGTGAATTTGCCAAATTTCATCTTTTAGTAATGCATAAGAAGTAGCAAGATATACTTTCCCGATTACTTCATTGTTATATATAACCGGAGAAGAACTTTTCGCTATAAGGTAAACCTTGTCAATTCCATTGTCGTTTTCCAAATATCTGTATTTTTGAGCAATGTTCAGGTTAATGGATGAAATAATGCTGCCGTTAGGACTGACAATGACAACGTACACGATATCTTTAAATTGTTCCAGCTTATTTAATTCTTCGGTTACAGAACGGCTGTCTTGTGTTTCTTCATAAAAAAAGAGAGAAGACTGTACCAAATAAGAAGCCACTTGCGCGAGAGAGGATGTTTTCTCTATTTCCGCCTTGATTGCCTGTTCTTCAAGCTTTGCAGGAAAGTAGAAACTAATAAACATCGCGATTGCCAAAATAACAATTGAGGAAAGGAGGGAAATTTTATTCCCGAGAGAAAGCCTCCCGAAGAAATTGGTTATGCTATAATTTTTGTTCACGATAAGATAATGCAATTCATAATTGAAAATGTTAAAGTACATCCAAATATATAGCTATGAATACAATAATCATAATATAGTATTGAAAAATATTTAGCAAAATAAAAATGGTATCTCTTAAGCCATCGCTTCTGCCAAAATTAACCCAACTTGCAAATTTTAGCGTGTAAAAAATAGGTGAAAAATATTTTCAGAGTCGCGGGGAATGGTTGAAAACACCAAATATTTCTCCGATGAAATATTCGGATTTCACGCTCAACAAGCTATTGAAAAGCCTCTTCTTGTTATTGTCCATTTTGTCAGAAACAAAAGAAATTATTTTATTTTAAAAAAGACTTGATTTTTAATTAAATGTGGAATAAAGTGTTCCACACAAATTTTTATATTTATTTGGAATATTTAAGAACTGATCTGAATTAGTAGTGAAAGAAAAAATTTGAGTTTGAGTAATAATTGAAAGTGAAAATATTATGAATTTTGGAGCATTCGTGCGTGAAAAGCGTCTATTGTTGGATTTATCACTGCGTAAATTTTCTGAATTAATAGGGATGGACGCGAGCCATTGGAGCAAGATAGAACGGGATATTCTCCCATTTACTGAAGATCATAGGAGATTCAGTAAAATTGCCAATTTATTAGAGATTAAAGAAAATGGCAATGATTGGTTTACACTCCTCGATTTGGCATCTATATCTCGCAAGGAGATACCGGAACACGTTTACAATGATGCAGAAGTTTTAAGAGCATTACCTATCTTCTTTAGAACTGCAAACAAAGTCAAACCAACAGAGGAAGAATTAAATCAGATTATTAAACTATTAACGAAAAGATAACTTGAGAATCGATTATAAAAAATTAGACACGCATTCTTACTCTAAAATTCAAATTAGAGAAAAAGCTAATAAATTAAGGGAACTGGGTAAACGGGCAGGGATACCAATTGATGTTGACCTCATTGCTGAAAAAGATTTGGGATTAATACTTACACCAATTCCATCTTTGCAGATGAATACCGGCTGCGAGGGCTTTCTGAAGTATGAACCACTACCGGAGGATATTAATGAATATATTGCCCCTGCATTGGCTAAGAAATTTGATGTTTCTCAAGAAGCAATGAAATACTTTCTTAACAGCAACTCCATAAACCCATATAGTTTATTAAAATAATACCCAACAGAATACATAACGGCAAACCTTGGAAATACCTTTTAATTCGGCACAATACAGTAAATATGAGTTTCGGCTATTTTCTAAATAACTGCATCATTGAATAATGATTACTCCCGCTTTCTAAACTTACTATTTCCAAAAACCAGACAGCTCAAACCCCCATTTCCGTCATCATAGAGAAAACTATTTCCCATAGCGTGAAATTTATTTCTCACTTCCCCCCGTAAATATTTCTCCGTTTCCGATAGCCCGAGTTTTTCCTAAACCTATAACATATTCTTTACTAATGCCTTATAGCAGATTATTCAATTCAATACTTCAGAGGTGCTAATCTGGCACTGATATTGTTAGATATCACTTTTAGCAATTCCATTAACTAACAGGCTAACTATGAATGATGAAACAAAAAAAGGAAAGACAAGACGAGAATTTCTCAATGATGTACTCATTGGGGGGTTTGGTGCTTGGATGATGGCAATATTATATCCGGTCATCTCATATCTCGATCCGCCCAAATCCAAAGAGGTAAAAGTCTCCCAAGTGAACATTGGAAAATCTTCCGAGATTGAGAAGAATAGCGGAAAAATTATACGATTCGGCGAAAAGCCGGTATTGGTGATTAAAAAGAACAATGGTGAATATTCCGCTTTTATGGCAGAATGTACCCACCTTAATTGTACAGTGCAATACCGCAAAGATCTTGGACTGATTTACTGCGCCTGCCATAACGGAAAGTATGATCTTAACGGTAAAGTGGTCAGCGGACCTCCTCCGGCACCGCTTCAGAAATATGAAGTGGCTCTTAAAGGAGATGAAGTTATTGTTTATAAAGGAGAAGGCTGACAATGTCGAAAGAAAAATTACATTCCTCAAGTACTGAAACGGGAAAAGCCGATAGTGCAATTAATAAATGGCTTGATGACCGGTTTCAGCTCGCGGCTTTACGCGAATTTGCCAAGCATAAATCAGTTCCGAAATTCCGCGAAACAATCTGGTACTACTTCGGCGGTATCGCGCTGCTTTTGTTCCTCGTTCAGGTCTGCACAGGAATTTTGCTGGTGATGTATTATAAAGGTACTGAAGATAGCGCGTTCGAGAGCGTCCGTTTCATTGATGCTAAAGTTAATTTCGGATGGTTAATCCGTTCAATACACAGCTGGTCAGCCAACCTGATGATACTCGCGATATTTATACATATGTTTTCTATATATTTTCTTAAATCTTTCAGAAAACCCCGTGAACTGACTTGGTACACCGGTATAGGTTTATTATTTGTTACAATGGCATTTGGTTTCAGCGGTTATTTGCTGCCTTGGAACGAATTAGCTTATTTTGCCACCAAAGTTGGAACTGACATTACAGGACAGGTTCCGGTTGTCGGTAAATTTATGCTTACCTTGATGCGCGGAGGTGCCGATGTAACCGGAGCAACTCTTTCCCGTTTCTTCGGAATACACGTTGCTCTTTTCCCGGGTATTTTCGCCATATTCCTTATGCTTCACCTCCTGTTCATTCAAAGGCAGGGTATGTCTGAACCGGAAGAATGGGCAAAATTAGATCCAAAAGAGAAAAAGACCATCCCTTTTTTCCCTAATTTTATGCTGCGCGAATTACTTATATGGTTAATTGTTATTAATATACTCGCGGTACTCGCGGTATATTTTCCTTGGGAATTAGGGAAAAAGGCTGATGCTTTTGCCTCTGCCCCGCAGGGAATAAAGCCCGAATGGTATTTTTTATTTATGTTCCAAATACTCAAATATATTCCCGGTAAAGTATGGCTTTTTGACGGTGAAGTGCTGGGTGTATTATTCTTCGGAGTCGGTATCGGGCTTTGGGTATTAGTTCCTTTTTGGGATTCAAAAATAAAGTCAGGTCACAGGAATAAAATTCTTACATATATAGGAATTGGTATAGTAGTCTTTATGATTACATTCACGACAATTGCTTGGATAGCAGGTTAGGAACGATAACAAAAATGAAAAATAGATTAATTCTTATTATTACTTTGTTGTTTTCAATTATAGGCACTTGCAAATTGCAGGCTGCACCGGGAAATGACGAATGCTATAATTGCCACGAAAATTTGGATGGCAAAGTTCAGGCACCCGCTGCTGCATTTAAAACCGATGTCCATCATCTTGCCGGTATATCCTGCTCCGGCTGCCACGGGGGTGATTCCAAAAACGGCGATATGGAGTCTGCAATGGACAAGAAAAAAGGATTCCTCGGAATTCCACAGGTGAAAACGCGGTATATGGTGTGCGTGAAATGTCATTCCGATAAGAAAACAATGCAGTCTTTTGGTTTCAAAGGCGGCACGGAACAATTTGAAAAACTGAAAGAATCAGTTCACTTCAAACCAAGCTATAACAATCAGGGACCAATTGCCGATTGTATTACTTGCCACGGTGCCCACGGCATCGCGAAAGTAAAGGATCCAAAGTCTAAAGTATCCCCGCTGAATGTTGTTGCCTTATGCGGCGGCTGTCATTCTAATGCCACTTTTATGAAACAATACAATCCGGGAATACCCGTTGATCAGGTAATAAAATACCGCACGAGTGTACACGGCGAGAAAAACGCGAAAGGCGATGCCAATACAGCCCAGTGCGTGAGCTGCCATAGCAATCACGGAATTTATTCCGTCAAAGACCCCCGTTCAACCGTATATAATAAAAACATCGCTAAAACTTGTTCGGGATGCCATAGCAACTCTGTTTTAATGGCAAAATATAACATTCCTTCCGATCAATATGAGAAGTACAAAACCAGTGTTCACGGCAAAGCATTATTAGAAAAAGGCGATGCCGGTGCGCCATCGTGTAACGGCTGCCACGGCAATCACGGCGCGACCCCTCCGGGTGTTGAAACTATTTCAAAAGTCTGCGGCACCTGCCACGCGTTTAATATGGAGCTTTTTGAAAAAAGTGTTCATAAAAACGCGTTTGCTTCCCGCTCTCTTCCTGAATGCGAAACCTGCCACGGTAATCACGGAATTCAGCCGGTAACAGATGAATTCTTGGGAACCGGAGAAAAATCTGCCTGCATTAAATGTCATCACAGCGGCGATAAAGGTTTTATTGTTGCCGCGGAAATGAAACAATTAATGGATACTCTCGGTATGCAGCGCAAATCGGCAAATGAGTATTTAGATAAAGCAGAACAGCTTGGTATGGATGTTTCAGATGAAAAATATTCATTTCAAAAACTGAAACAAATATTGATTAAGACTAAGACATCAGTACACAGTTCCGAATTGGATAAATTCAAGAACGAGCTAAACCCGGGCATAGAGATCGTGAATGACGCGGAAATTTCCGGGAGAAAAGCGATTGAAAATTATTATTTCAGAAGAAAGGGCTTGGCAGTCGCCTCTATTCTCGTAACGTTTCTTGTTGTTTTGCTTTATATAAAACTAAAGCGAATCGAAAGAAAAGATAACGCTAAATAATAACGCCTGATTAAAATAAGGAGTGATACCTATGGATAACACGTTGCCCGATTTTAATGAAATAAGCGAAAAGCTGAAAGCATTAGAAAACAGATTATCGCGGATTGAAAATTATCTGCGAATGCCGGCTGAAGAAACCGGCGAAGATAACATCCCGCAGCTCGAAGCAAAAATATCCCGGAGTGAAGAAGAAATCGAAATGCGAATTGGCAGTTTTTGGCTTCCGAAAATCGGAGTTTTCGCGTTTCTCATAGGTATCGCTTTCTTTCTAACGCAGCCATTGGCAGGTGTTAATCCCTTTATACCGCCTTTGGGAACTTATATTTTGTCCCTGCTCATAGTGCTGCTTTCTAAAAAACTAAAGAAAGAATACTCCGATCTCTCCGGTTACTTATTTGGAGGAAGCGCGGGAATAGCTTTCATTGCAACGCTGAGACTGCACTATTTTACCTCCGCGCCGCTTATCAGCAATGATTATATTGAATTTATACTGCTTTTTCTTGTAGCTGCGCCAACTATGGGCTATGCTATAATGAATCGGTCAATTTATATACTTGGTCTCGGATTATTGATGGGTTATGTAAGCGCGCTAATCACCGATTCCGCGTTTGTACTAATTCCGATTATCATGCTGCTCTCTATCTTTCAGGTAATAATCAGTATCCGTTACGAATGGAAAGGATTACTCCCGTTCGGAATAGTGTTCAGCAACCTCTTTCATTTGAGCTGGGCAGTAAATAATCCGCTTATCGGAAAAGCATTAGAAATTTCGAAAGTGAATGGCGGTTTAGTAGTCTTTCTGCTGCTATATTCCATTATATACAGCATCGGAATAATTAAAAGAAAAAATAACCTGTCTGAAGAAATATCAGATACTGTCATAATACTATTAAATTCGGTAGGAGTATATTTTTTATTCTTACTTCTCACTTTAATGAACCAAACTCCGGTGTTTCCTTTCTATCACCTGCTTGCTTCAGCAGTCTTTTTAGCAATCGCGTGCGCGTTTTGGGTAAAAGAACGCAGCAAAGATATGACTTATGTTTTGGCAATGACAGGATATGCTGCACTTAGCGTTTCAATTATTTTTCAGTTTGGCGCGCCGGATAAATTTATCCTGCTATGTTTACAAAGTCTGCTGGTCTTATCAACTGCAATATGGTTCCGTTCAAAATTTATTATTTTCACCAATTTCATAATTTTCTGCGGCACTATCGCGGCGTATCTATTCTTCGATTTCCGTGCAGATGCTTTCGCGGTATGTTTCGGGATAGTTGGTTTGGTAAGCGCGCGCGTCCTAAACTGGAAAAGAGAATCTTTAGATTTCAGCACGGAAAAACTCAGGAACGGCTATCTGTTAATTACCCTTATTTTGTTTCCTTACACGTTCGGCTGGGTATTACCAGATATGTTCGCGGGACTTGCTATGCTTGCGTTAGCACTGTTCTATTTCGGAATAAGCAAACTGCTGCACAATTTTAAGTACCGCTATATGTCGGTGCTGACATTAGTAATATCGGCTCTCTATCTTATGATTCTCGGATTTACCAATGCCGATGTATCTGATAAGATTACTTCATTTATCGCGTCAGGTATCGTGCTGGTACTGATTTCCGCGGTATATTCAAGGATGAAGAAAACTGCTGCAAAGCAATGATGATGTAAATAAAAAATTGGGACTCGTAAGGGCGACAGAGCCGGTTGCCCCTACAATATTTTCTTCAAGCATATCATTGCTTTAGCGGTATATTTTTATCATTTTTATTTTTGGTACAAATATTTGAATGTAGTTTCCAAAACACTGTTATAGAAAATGAGCTTGCCATAGATTAGTGTTCAATCCCTTTTGAACAGTCAGTCGCTAATTTTCACGGTTATTGTAATTTGAGCCAAATTACTTTATTATTACAAAACGGAGTGGTATATTTCCGCTCTGTGCAATAATTTAATTTCACAAACTTTAATTGGAGTATTATTATGTCAATACGGCCATTTTTGGCACTTTCGTTTCTACTTCCTTTTTTTCTTGTCGGCTGCTATATGCGGTCGGGATATTTACCGAAAGTTAATATCGCGGGACCTTCGTTATCCGGAGGACAGCTAAGAATCAATGATTACAAAATAGCCGATTCAACAGTGATTGGCACGGACTCTTTTCCCATTATTTTCATTTTCCCGATTATGGGCGAAAATCGTGACATTCCTTTGGGGCAAATAAGCAATGCCATTGAAAACATTTGCAAAAAGAATAATTATGCCTTTATGACAAATGTTAAGGTTTATGCCGGCGGCTGGTATATTCCTTTAATATATGGGCAGATTACTATTAAGATAGAAGGAGAGGGCTGGACAAAAAGCCAGAAAGCTGTTATCGAAAAAGGACTTCGCGAATTAGGCTATTTGGATATAGGAGTTATGTATGAATAAGTTAATTGTCTTTATAACTCTCATATTTTTTGCGGCATTAACGGGTTGTTCAACTGTCAAGATAGGAATGATCGGAACGAGGAATATTGACTATTCTGCCACTTATGAAAAAAAGAGCGCAACCTCCATAGAGAAGTCTGTCTCCTTATTTATCATCATACCAATTAAGATGGATGATCTGACTCCCATCGAATTAATTGATAGAGCCATAGAAAAAGAAGGCTATGAATTTTTAACGGACGTAACCGTTGAGGAAACAGTAATACCATTATTTGTATATACCTATGCAGGGTACAAGATCAAAGGCACGGGATGGAAAAAAAGCGGCGATAAAGCATCTCTTGGCAGCGAAAAAACCGGTTATATCGTCAGCAAAAAAGATGGTGAAATCGTGCTCGAAAAGTGCGATGAGAATATGTTGAAAGATTTGAAATAAAATTCTTTAAACAATATTTATTATTAAACGGGCAGGTGTTTTTTCACCTGCCTTTATTTTAAAGGTATTGTTGTTTTAGTTGCGGTTGCTTACGGAACTCCGGTATTAGAGATAAGGCGGGATAAAAACCACATCCGTCCAAAAGGAAAAAAAAGACTACCTCAAAAGGACTATTAGCAAAAGCAAAATAGCCTAAATGTGTTTAACCATAGAAAGTGTTCTTTGTATGGATTTTGCCCAGATCAAATCTATACTTTTGCACCTGCTTGTTTGCATTCGTGACTGAATGGTTGGCAAGTGGGTGACATTTGTGAATACTTTTGACTTTTTCAGGAAACCCTATTTAATTTCAATTGCCGTTTCATATAAGTTTGGCAAACAATTTTGTCTCATTCTAAATTTTGTACCGTGATTGTGTCCGGTACGAGCATCAAAGTCAACCAAAATTTCGTTGTTTTCTAAGGCAGTTAAAAATTTATTGATGCTAAATTTTTGCAGCTGCAAAATCTTGATGTAATTAAAATATTCTATTCCTTTTTCTTTTTTTGAATCAGCCTGTACATAAAAGCAATTTATAAGTTTTGTTCCGGCTTTGTGAAACAGATCATCAAAACCCCAATAAGGCTGCGGATCAAGTTCGCCTATCCCAATTTTATTTGCAACACTTTCAAGCCATACAGAATGTTTGGATGAAACTTTCGAGTTACTAAATGAAATTAAAACCTTACTTTCTGCTCTATCAATTGTTACTTTAAAACCTCTATCGCTGTAATCTTTACCTCAGATAGTTTGCCTGAAACTCATCTCGCTATTTGGATATTTAAAGCCTGCTTCTTTATGTGCCCATCCATATTTTAAGAGTAAAATATTGGGAACGAACTTTAAAGCTCGAGGGGATGGTTCCATATGAAATAGAGTGGTTAAGGAGGAAGTCTTACTTCTTTGTGCTTTTAATTCCCACTCGGCAGCATTAGGAATCGGTAAATTGTTCTCCTTAATACCCAGGAAATCTTCTAAAGTGTTACCAACACCTCCAACATTGCCCTGTCTGGAATTTTCTACCCATCCCATTTTTTTGAGTGATAACAGTTTTTCAATTACTTCTTGCTTGGTAATTGTTTCCATTATTTATTCTTCCCCACAACTGGCGGTTTCCAAAAATCTAACAAATATTCGAATGTAGTTCCCATTGTAATGTAATTGCTAGGCCATCCAAAAATGCCAATATTATTTACAATATTCGTTCTATCCCAAATGATAGTATTCCTCAACTCGTAGCCTCTTTTTCTTAGCTGTTGAATTAAGGAAACGTGAAGAGTTATTCTTTCATTTTCCCACCAAAAATCCGGCACATTAATAACACAATGAGCCTTTTCTTTTAGAAATGGGAGCAAATCCTCATAAATATCGCCCATTGCCTTTGCATATTCTTCAATCTCGTATGTTCCAAGGTCCCTCTCATCCTGAGAATATTGTTCGACTTTACCGAGCTGTTCGTTATCTCGATCGCGTCTAGATTTATTTTTTCTTTTCCGGTTTAGAAGATTGCCATAAGGAGGCGAAGTCCAGATAAGACTGACGGTATTTGGCTGCAGATATTCTTTAATGTTGCGGGCGTCGTCTTGTATTACAATTTGTTTTGCTTTATTAAAAGCATTTTGGTTACTCAATCTTGACGTTGACAGATTGACATATTCCTCTTTTAGATCAAAACCTATCGCATTTCTATTATGATCTTGCGCAGCAAGCAGAGTAGTACCGCTTCCAACAAAGGGATCAATGACAAGCTCCCCCTCGTGAGAAAAAAGAGTTATTATCTTTGAGGCTAATGAAATAGGAAAAGTAGCCGGGTGCAATTCCTTATCCCTAATATCCCTTTTTTCATAATAAAACTGCCAAACTCCAAGCTGACACTTCAACCACTCCTTTGCTTCAAGACAATTGATTTTACTCCCTGTGCAGTCACAAGTTTTAGTATGGCAAATATCAATAATTTCTGCTTCTATTGTTAAGCTCCAAGTTCTTAGTAAGTAAAAACTAAAAATAACCAAAAATTACTGTAAAAACGGGTAACCGTAGTTTATTTTAACTAAAAATGTTTAAGACAGCATCCGCTTATTAAGTCAGACAAAACATTGGAAATAAAATGAGCTTGCCATAGATTAGTGTTCAATCCCTTTTGAACAGTCAGTCGATATATGTTACTTACGAAATTTCAATATTTTGGAGACGAGTGTTTTATAAGGTCAGCGTCCAAACTTATTCTCGGGAAGGAATATTTTGCAACTTTCCCTCGCTGTCATTCAATTCGGTGATGGCTAAAGTGAAAATCTTTGCATCGCCAATGAGGCGAATATCGGCGAGTTCCTTGCAAAAGACGTTTCGTTTTGCAATGATTTCAATTTCTTTGTCCTGATATTTCATAAGTCCCTTTATTTATAAATATTTGTAACTGTTTAGGTCAAAAAACAAATATGGTAACTACTCAGCCTGTTCTTGAATTTAGTCCCGTTGGGACATAATATCCGTACCGTATATTTTCTTGATTTCAGGAGACTAAAGTAGTTACCAAGTATCTTTTGTTTCCCGTTAGGGAATTTATGTTTGTAGAAACCGCG
>CAIYTF010000054.1 GCA_903929035.1 uncultured Ignavibacteriales bacterium | reverse complement strand
TGAATAACCGTGAGTGACAACTCACGGGAGAATGATAAAAAGCATCTATGTCCCCGAAGGGGGCAAATTCACGCCGCGGAGTTCGTACGCCCCCTTTCGGGGACGGTATTAGTCTGGGCTTACTTTTCCGTGAGTTAGCACTCACGGTTATTCAAATTTAGTCCCTTTGGGACAAATTCAAGAACAGGCTGAGTAGTTACCTTTTTCCTTTATAACTCAAGTAAAACTTTTAAATACCAATTTCATTTTTTACAGTTTCAAGCAATTTTTCTACCGTGACACTCAATTCGCCGGCTGCATAGCTAATAAAATTATTGTGAGCAGGGGAAAATGATTTCACAATTTCTGCAATCCTGTCATACCCGTAATCTTTCATTAATAATGCGGCTATTGCAGTTGAGTTCATCAAGTGTTTCATACAGTTATCAGGGTTCGCGGAAATTCCCGCGATACATTTCCCTGCAAGATTTGTTACCGCGCCTTTAAGCATTTCGGCAGATTTCAGATATAAATGCGCGATCATCGGCATATACTGATTAAGTTCCAGATTTCCTGCAGAAACCAAATTTGAGATAATTACATCGTGCCCTTTTACCAATTCACAAATCTGAATTGTATGTTCAAGTATGACCGGATTAACTTTCCCGGGCATAATTGTGGAGCCTGCCTGCATTTTCGGAAGGTTGATTTCCCCAAATCCGCCGTTCGGTCCGCTTGAAAGTAATCGAAGATCGTTACAAATTTTCTGAACAGAAACAGCGGCAGTTTTAATAATGGAAAATGATTCTACTATTACATCAAGATTCTGAGTCCCGTCTATTAGGTCTTCACTTTTTGCAATCGGCAGTCCGGTGAGAGAGCGTAACTCGTTATAAACAAGAGTTGTAAACCGGATTTCTCCGGCAATTGAGTTGCCAATTGCAGTCCCGCCAAGATTCACGGAACGGAGTCTTTCTTCTACATTATAGAAACGCCATCGATCGCGGGAAATTGCCTGTCCATAAGCCCCAAATTCCTGCCCCAGCGTCATAGGCACAGCATCTTCTAACTGTGTTCTTCCTAATTTAAGAACATTTGAAAATTCAATTTCTTTTTTTTGCAGTGCATTTTGTAATGATGAAAAACTTTCCTGAAGTTCACGCAGCAGAACAATCGCGGCGGCTTTAAATGCTGTCGGGTACGTGTCGTTTGTAGATTGATTTTTATTGACGTGATCTAATGGATGAATAACAGAATAGTCTCCTTTGTCACGATTCATTTTGACAAGTGCAATGTTTGCAATGACTTCGTTAATATTCATATTAAGTGAAGTGCCTGCTCCGCCTTGATATGGATCGACCACGATATTAGAATAAATTTCCATCAATGATTTATTATCAGGTGCATCAACTTGGGAAATCAATTGGTTTATTGCAAAAACAATAGCGTTATATTGTTCCCCTGAGAGATGCTCTAATTTGTGATTAACCGCGGCACAGGCTTTTTTAATATAGAGATATTGCCTGATAAATTGAGGATTAATTCTTTCACCGTATGACGGGAAAGCAGCCAGCGCGCGCGCTGTTTGAATGCCGTAATTCAAGTGGTCAGCAATTTTAATTTCGCCAATGCTGTCTTTTTCTATTCTATAATTCATTTTTAATATTAATCCATTAGCATAATATGTAATAGTGCAGCCAAGGGCTTGTTCATAAATAGCCTAAACAATTTGTCACGCGAAGGTTATCTTTAGAAGAAGTAATATTTCTTAACAAGTCCTAAATACTTTTCGCGGCAGCCTCCGCGCATAATTCTCCGTCAATAGCCGCTGATACTATTCCGCCTGCATATCCGGCACCCTCACCAGATGGAATCAATCTTTTTATCTGCACGTGATTTAACGAACCCGCGTCCCGCTTCACCCTTATCGGCGAACTCGTGCGAGTTTCCGGCGCGAGCAACAGTGCATCATTCCCCGCGAATCCGGGCATTTTTTTATCTGCCTGCAGCAGTGCTCTCCGCAGCGCGTTTGAAATTTCTTTAGGAAAGATACTTCGTAAGTCCGCTGAAACTAAACCGGGAATATATGAACTCTTAGGAAGACTAATAGATTCCTTTCCTTTGAGGAAGTCCTGCGCCCTTTGCGCCGGTGACTTTTGCGAGCGTGAAATATCATAAGCAGCGTGTTCTATATGAGATTGATATTGCAGCCCCGCGAATGAATCATCGCCATAGATTTTCCGGACATCTTCTTTCCGAACGGTTACAACAAATCCGGAATTGGCAAACGGTGAATCTCTTCTTGAAACTGACATACCGTTCAATACTAACTCGTTATAACCTGTCGAAGCCGGCACAACAATTCCGCCCGGACACATACAAAAGGAAAATACTCCGTAACCGTCAACTTGGCAGGCAACAGAATAAGCGGCGGGCGGTAAATATTTTCTGGTTTCAGCCTCGCGATATTGCCACTCGTTTATCATTTCTTGAGGATGTTCTATCCTCACTCCAACTGCAAAATCTTTGGATTCTAAATAAATGTTTTTTCTCTGCAGCAACTCGTATATATCCCGTGCCGAATGTCCGGCAGCTAACAATAAAGCATTTACCTCAATTTCTTCATTGTTATTTATCACTATTGATTTAAGTGTATTATCTCTTACGCCAATATCAGTAAGCCTCGCGTTAAAATAAATTTCACCGCCGCGGCCAAGTATTGTTTTCCTGATTGCCTGAACAACATCCGGCAATTTGTTTGAACCAATGTGCGGATGAGCATCAATTAATATATCGTCAGAAGCACCGTGATAGTTTAAAACGCGTAATATCTTTTTAATATCTCCCCGCTTATTGGACCTTGTATAAAGTTTCCCGTCACTGAACGTGCCCGCGCCCCCCTCGCCAAAACAATAGTTTGAATTTTCATTTACGATATGTTCCTGCATTAAATTTCTAATGTCGCGGCGGCGTTCTTGCACTTCTTTCCCGCGTTCATAAATTATTGGTCTAATACCAAGTTCAATTAATCGTAATGCAGCGAACATACCTGCAGGACCAAACCCAACAATATGGACAGCCTTTGCACCTGCCGGAACAGGGTTATAGTTCAAAGGAAACGGTTCTCCGTGCGGCATCTCATTAATATATAATTCAACTGAAACTCTATATATCGGCGAACGAGGACGTGCATCTAATGAACGGCGGACAACACGAAGAGCGGTAATCTCATCAACAGAAATTTTTGCCTCTCTTGCCGCGATTGTACGGATTATTCCCAGATCATCAATATTTTTGGGAAATACGTTTAATTCTAAAATTTTCTTCAATATTTTATTATAATAGTTGAAAATATATTAAGGGCTTGTTAAGGAATAACTTTTACATCTTCTTAAAGATAATCTTCGCGTGAGAAAGTGTTAATGTTATTTCTGAACGAGTCCTAAACGCTGATACTAAGGTTCAATGGTGTCCTTTGGGGCTTCATCGCCGCGCCGTTTCCTGATAACCGATGCAATGGTTTTTATCAAGTACCGGCGGTCGATAGGCTTCGCCATAAATCCTGCAAACCCGGCATCCAATATTTTGTCGCGATCATTCTTCAATGCAAACGCGGTCTCGGCAATAAACGGCACCGGTAAGTATTCTGAATATGTTGACTTTATATGATGAGAAAGTGTTACTCCATTCCAAGGCTCCGGCAGTCCAATATCTACTAACACTACATCAAAAGCTACTCCCTTCCGGAGATTGCTTTCAATCAATTTTATTGCATCTTGACCATTTCCTGAAATTTCAAGCCGGGCAACATTTTTTAGTGTTATCTCCAGCATTTTGCTGCTCCCCGGATCATCCTCAATTATTAATATATACGGGTGCAAATCATTCAAGTAAATAACATCAGGTGACACGGTGTAAAAAACATTTGTTCTGCTCCTGTGGAATTCTACGGCTTCATCCAGCGGCAATTGTAGAGACACTGTTGTTCCCTGCAATGCAGATGATTTAACTTCTATTTTGCAGTTCATCAAATCCAACATTTTCCGAACCACGCAAAAAGTCATATTCGTTTCTTTCAGATTTGTATTCATCAGCTCAACTTTTTCAACCACGGGACTGAAAATATTTGATAGAATTTCTTCCGGTATCGATTCCCTGTTATCTCTGAATCTGATAAAAGCATTATGTTTTATTGAATCATAGCCGCAATCAACTATTATAGAACCGGAAACAGCGCATAAAATTGAATTTTCTAACACTCGCTTTAGAACATCTAATAAATATTTTCTATCAGCAATTGCATAAAGTTCGTTCTGCGAAATAAAGGCTAATTTCAAATTATACAGTGCTGCCTGCTCTGTTTTCTCCTCTATCACCTCATTTACTATTTCAATGATGTTAACCGACTCATTTTTCAACCCGATCTGTTTTGCCGGAGTATCAGGAATAATTTGTGCTGACTCAATTAACGCGAGCAATTTTTTCCCGCTTTCAAAAATATGCTCGGTATAGAATCCTACACTTTGGTCGCTGCTTTCTTTTGTTTGTTCTTTTAGAATATCCGCGAACCCGAGTATGGCATTCAGGTAAGTACGAAGATCGTGTTCCGTGCCGCGATTAGGATTCTCTAAACTAAATTCTTCAACTTTTTTCCCTTCCATCATTACATCAATAAGTTTTTTCTCGGTAATATCCTTTACTGTCCCCATTATTGTAAACCCGGAAGAATACTGCATCATATTTAAAGTCACTTGACCATAAATCTTATTAATCTGATTTTTGTGTACAAACACCAGCTCAAATTCGTGGTGCAATTCCTCATAGGTTTCAATCTGCTCGTAAATATTTTGGTATTTAGAAATTTCACCTGCTTCAATAAAATTTTGAAACGGGATTGCTATCATTTCTCCGTGATCGACAAAGCCAAGCATTTTACAAAACACATCGTTTGCATAAATGATGGAGTTATTTTGTATAATAAACAGACCTTCGGGTATTTGCTCTAATATCGAACGGTAGTCATCAAAATCACTGCCTTTAATTGGTTTCTTATCTTCAAATATTAACAAAACACCGCTCACCTGCTCCATTGCCGAACGCTGTAAAATTGCCTGCAGCATATATTTATGCTGTTGTTCTTCCAAATAAGTATAGCCTTCACCTGCCCAATTGCTGTTTTCATAAAGCTCCTTTTTCATCTGCAGCATTGAATAGTTGGTAAATTTAATAGGAATAACTTCCTCAAAAGGTTTACCGGTAATCTGACTTTCATCTGCTGCAAACATCACCTGCAGTACACGATTTGAAAACACTACCTGATCATCTAAATCAAGGAGCAGCAATCCAACGGACAGTGAATCAAGAATATTATTTCTTGTAAATAACATTTCCCCTGTATTTTTTAAAACTGTTACATCACAAATTCCAACAATTTTGCGTTTATCCGGCAGAGTAATTCCTCTCACTGAATAGTAAATACGTTTATCAATTTTTTCCTGAGAAAGTTCCATCTCGAAAAAATTTCGCATTGCCAATTCAAACATCAATTCAGGGAGCTTGTTATTGTCAAAAAACAAACTCAGTACATCTTCCAATTTGGACCATTTGTAATTCTCGCCCCCGCCCGGTAAAGATGCACCATCTCTTTTTCGAAAATCCTCTATAATATTATTCTCGTTGACAAGAAATGTATAATCAGAAAATGCTGCAATATCCTTGAAATAATTAACTCCTGTCAATGGCTGTGCCGATTGAATTTCAATAGAGCGAAGATGCGTTTTTTCAAGTCCGGCAAGTATTTCATCTAAGCTATTTACAAGGTCTTCAATTCCCATCGGTATTGGTGATAGCGGCGACCTTTTAACCGGCCATATTCTGCGGGTGTCATCATAAAATAAAATGTATGGGAGATCGTGTTTTCTTTTCTTAGCTATAGCTAAAGTAGTCAGGCTTTCATAACTCGATAGACTTTCATTAACTACAATAATGTGCGGATCAAACTCATCAAGCGCGAGTATCAAATCATTAATATGAGATGCCTGGTGAATTTCAGGTTTCCCTGTGTAAGTCAACTGCTCAAGCACCCTATTTGGCAATTCATCTCCCTCGTTAAAAAATAACACGCGGATAGTTTCTATCATAGCAGTAAAGTCAGTATTTTCATAAATTTAAAATTATTCATCGGCTTCTTTGGTTATCGAAACAGAGGTTCCGGGCTGCCAATCCAAGCCATCGCAGGGAAGAAACTCCGATGTTGGATGTGAATCGTGCAAAAGGCAAAGTACAGCGGTACGATCAAAGTATCTGCAAGAACTACACAGGCTGGCATCAAGCACATTTTTATTTTTTTCAAGATACCATCGATAATGAATTATCGCGGGATGCAATATGCCGGCATATAAACTTGCAATACCGCAAGTCCACCACGTAGCATAATTCATATATGGCTGTGCAGCCCACACGAGGGGCATAAGGACAGCCATCCTTATGAGCGTCCAAAAAATAATTTCGCCCATTATACCGCTATTTCTTTTCTTCAATATAGTAAATTACATATTTCATCTTACAATTATCGATATTATTAATATTTTTTTAAGTCTTAATAAATGAAAATAATAACAATTTCTTTGTCTATTTTTCAAAATTATAACTTTTGGGAAATTGAGAAAGTGTTATGGTTATTTATGAACGACTCCTAAATTGTCTGAATCAGGATTTACAGGATTAAAGGATTGCAAGGATTTTAGAAACAGCTTGATACTTCGCGTGAGAAATTGTTATGGTTATTTCTTAACAAGCCCATAGCTGCAAATTATTTCTTTCTATTTCATCCCAGCAACATCAAGCACAACATCGGTTACTGCCCAGCGGGCGGGTGCGGTGATTATTTCACTCAATATCATAAAAGGTTCTGAGGGTATGAACGGATTCGGATTGCCGTAATTGTATGCTCCATTACCATCAAGATCGTAATAGCACATCAATTTATATTTACCCGGCTTAATTTTATCAAAATTAAAGAGGCTGTCTTTCTCTATTTTCGCGGTGTATGCAATTGACGGAGTTTCCGTGTTCATCAGAACAAGCAGCGGATTTTTTTTCGCATCGCTGTTTAATATTCTCCCGTGAATTCCTGTATTATCTAATTCATTGATGGTGGTGAATTTGTATTCATACAGTGAATCAATTTTATTTCCCGCTATATCGGCAGCTTTATCAAATGGAAATTTTATTGAATAAGTTAAATGTGATTTTAATTTCTGTTTTGCACTTACAGAAAATGAAGCATCATCAATCTTGCTTATTCCAATCGGAATATTATTTTTCTGAGTATCAATCAACGAGATGTAATTCTTTAGAGTATCAAAATTGAAACCGTCATCAAAAGAAAAAGTTACTTTACCGGTATCAAGCGGCTGGTCAATCGCGCGTGATGCTGGTTCTGTATTGAATAAAAAAGGGGCACTCGTGTCAGGTTTTGTATTTACCAACAACGTGGCATAATCATAAACAGTTTTGTTACCGATTTTATCCGAGAAGTCCCGCGCAATCAAAAAGATTTTATTGCTGTCCGGGAGTTGTTGGTTAACCGCTAAAACGTATTCCGCGGGCTTAACTTTTCCCTTGAATCCATAAACAGGCGATAGAGATTTGTTTGTTGTCGAGTCATAAATCGTAAAATTTGTTTTGGAAAGCAGCTTGTCATTAATCTCTTTGGTAAAAGAAGCTATTATATGATAGCGGTCTGTCATAGCTGCACCGGAAAGTCGCGGCTTAACTGTATCAATTTTGGTCAGCATATAATGAAGTCCTTTGATGGCAGAATCACTCTCGGCAAGGGTCAGATCATAAGACGGGATACCAATCATATTGGTTTCCGGATGATAGAGAAAATCCTTGAACTCATCTCGTATTAAGAAAACACGATATTTCCCGGGTGCTGCACCGTTTAACCGAAAGTCGCCCTTTTCCCCGACTTGCGAAACATAATCCGGCAGATGCTTAGTAATATTAAGCGTATCTGTTATAGTATAAGAATATGCCATAACTCCTGATGGTTTGCTGTCATAAAGAGTTCCTTCGATTACTCCTTTATCAATTTTTTCGCCTGTTGAAAAAGTCAGTGAATAAGTTTTATCCATTCTATTGCGGTTATTCAAATCCACGAGGTCAGTCCCGACAGAAACATTGTAGGTCTTAGCTTTCTTAAAACCGTTTGTCAGCGTCACAGTAACTGTTTTACCGCTCCAGGAAATATCAGGCACTCCATCCACAGTCGGGGAAATAAACAATGCATCCTTAAATGCCCGCTTGTCCACGTACTTTGAAAAAGTAAATTCAAAATAGTTATCTTTATAATTTACCGTGTTTGAGTCAGGATAGCATTCAATAACCCGTGGAGGAATTTTATCTATGGGACCTCCGTCAGGGGCTTGCTGGTTTGCACAACCGCCGAAAATACCGGCAATTAAAACTATTGATAAATATAAAGTAACGCGATTCATTTCTTACCTGCTTTTCCGTAAACTCTTTTTATGTATTCTGCTGCCTTTTTCTTATGCTCGGCATAATTTTTTGAAAATGAATGTCCCCCTGTTCCATCCGCGACAAAAAATAAATAATTGCTCTGCACCGCGAACAGTACCGCGTTAATTGCCGGCTTACCCGGGTTATTAATTGGTCCCGGCGGCAATCCCGTGTACTTATATGTATTATATTTGGATTCTTTTTTCAGTAATTGGCTATCCACTCTCCCCCAAGCACCGCCCCTGACAAATTGTAATGTCGGGTCGGCTTGCAATTTCATTCCTGTCCGCAGGCGGTTAAGATAGACGCTTGCAATCGCGGGCATTTCACTTTCTTTTTTGGTCTCTCCATTAACAATTGAAGCAAGCGTAGTAACCTGCCACTTGGTCAATCCCAAATTAGCACTCAATTTTTCTTTGTCTGAATCAAAAAAAAGTTCAAAACTTCTCAATAGCGTATCTATAATTTCATCAGGGCTGCTTCGCTCATAAAATGTATAAGTGCCCGGCATAAGATACCCGATTAAACTATCACCTTTAATTTTATATTTATCGGTAATACCCAAAGACCTGTAATATGAGTAAAACGAATCTCTCTGGCAAATGTTTAACGCGGCAAGTCGTTTCGCGATAGATTCAGTCGATGCGCCATCAGGAATAATAGCAAGTACCTGCTTATCTCCTTCACCGCGTACCAACATTTCCGCTAACCTGATATAACTTATACCATCAGGAATCCTGTATCTCCCCGGAATAATTCTTTCTGCTCCGCCAAGAAGAAATGCAGCAATTTTTAAAGGAAGCTCGCGCGGGATAATTCCCTCGTCTTTGAGTCTTTTCGGGAGGTAGAAAAAACTATCCCCTTTATTGATGACTATAAGATGCGGTGACTTTGTTTTGAAATGATTCGGGGAGAAAAAAACATAGAGCAACAAAGCGAAAACAAGTGCAAAAAATGCTCCTACCGCGAGAAATTGTTTCTTGCTTAGAAGTCTTGTAAATGGAATTTTTTGTTCTCGCGGCAATACGATTTATTCCGAACTATTTAGGCGGTTAAAAATTGAGATGTAAAAGAAGGGAAAGCTTCATAATCAAATCCATACTTTAAGCCTGCTTCTGCCAATGTTTTTGCCCGATATGCTATCATTGCAGCATTATCACCGCAATATTCAATTCGCGGTATGATTGAAGGGATAGAAAAAGTATTACCCAACTCAAAAAAGGCTTTCCGCAATGCTGCATTCGCAGCCACACCGCCAACCAGCGTTATTGATGCAGGATGATAATCTCTTATGGCAAGTTTCGTTTTGTCAATCAAGGCAGAAACAGCCGAATCCTGAAATGCAAAAGCAATATCGGATTTTTGTTCTTCAGCCAATAGGGGATTATGAGTTTTTAATTTCTGAACTTGGCGCAAAACTGAAGTCTTCAATCCGCTGAAAGAAAAATCATATTTCCCCTGAACATTTGCTTTTGGAAAATGATAAACGCCTTTTTTCCCCGATAGAGCATAGCGTTGAATGCTTGGACCGCCGGGGTAACCTAAACCGAGGAGCTTTGCAACTTTATCGAATGCCTCGCCTACTGCATCGTCAATTGTTGTCCCGAGCAGCTGAATCTTTGTTGTTGATTCAACAAAGAAAAGCAATGAATGTCCGCCCGAAACCATCAGACAAAGAAACGGAAATCGCGGTTTCTGTTCCATCAAAAAACCCGAGAATGTATGTCCTTCAATATGATTAACGGGAATAAATTTTTTGCCCGTGGAAAAAGCCAGACCTTTCGCGTATATTAATCCTATCATAAGCGCACCGATTAAACCGGGACCTGCTGTTGCAGCCACTATGTCTATATCCTGTAACGTAAAGCCTGATATTTCTAAAGCATTTTTCAGAAGCGGGTTAATTCGCTGGATGTGTGCTCTGCTTGAAAGCTCGGGAACAACCCCGCCATATAGCGTATGGAAATCCTGTGATGAAATTAAATTTGCTTTAATTTCATCGCCGTCTAAAATTGCTACTGAAGTTTCATCACACGAAGATTCAAACGCTAAAATGCGCATTATGTTATCCTAAAAATAATTTTTACATAGCCTGATTGATACTATTCATATAACTACTCAGCCACCTACCCAAACAAGCTATGATTATGAAAAAATGCTATATGCATTAACTACTCGTTGGCGGTGACAACTCCGAGGGGTAATATTGAGCAATTGCAATCAAAGCTGAAAGAATATTG
>CAIYTF010000053.1 GCA_903929035.1 uncultured Ignavibacteriales bacterium | reverse complement strand
AGGTTTGGTCTATTATATTTTTTTTGGTTGCATCTTTGGTTGCATCTTTGGTTGCATCTTTGGTTGCATCTTTGGTTGCATCTTTGGTTGCATCTTTGGCTGCAATCGCGGTGCATTTATAGAGTAATTTTTTTTATGAGTGCATAGTTATGGATAATTATTTCAAAACTCGCGAAGAACTTTTAGCCGAAATAGAAGCTCTAAAATTGAGTTATAGATACTTGAGCGAAGAAGATTCTGATAAACTTCGTAAAAAAGCAGAAGATTTGCTGAAAGCAGGGAGATTAAAACCGAATTTTCATACCTCGGAAGCTGATAATCTAAAATTAATTCACGAGCTGCAGGTGTATCAGATTGAGCTGGAAATTCAGAACAAAGAACTTAAGGAGGCAAAAGAATTCGCGGAAGCTGCCACCCAAAAATATACCGAATTATATGATTTCGCTCCATCCGGTTATTTCACACTTTCCAAAGAGGGCGATATCATCGAGTTAAACATTTGCGGATCGCAGATGCTTGGCAAGGAACGCTCGCGTTTAATACTAAGCCAGTTTGGCTTTTTTGTTACTGATGATACAAAACCAATCTTCAATCTCTTTCTAAAGAAAATATTTACCGGCAGGGCAAACGAAACCTGCGAAGTGTGCCTATCGGACAATGGCGACTTTCCAATGGATGTTCACCTTACAGGTATTATTGACGAAAACGGCGAAAAATGTCATATTACCGCGGTTGATATTACTGAACGCAAACAAGCCGAAGACGCGTTAAAAGAAAGTGAAATTAAATACAAGGGGTTAGTTGACAATTCTCCCGATGCAATAGTAATTTACACGGGAGAAAAAATTGTTTTTGCCAATAACGAGTGTATTCGTTTAATGGCGGCTGAAAGCGATGAAGAATTGATAGGGAAACCGGTTATTGATTTTGTTCATCCGGACTATCGTGAATTTATCGGCGAGAGACTGAAGAAAATGCAAGACAGAGCCTCCGTTTTACCGTTTGCCGAAGAAAAGTTTATTCGGATCGATGGTTCAGAAGTAGATGTAGAAATAAAAGCTATGTCGATTAGACTTGATGACAGGTTAGCTGTTCAATTGATTATTCGCGACATCACCGAACGCAAGCACGCGGAAGATGAAATTAAAAAGGCAAATATAGAACTTGAAAAACTTAATTCAGTTAAAGATAAGTTCTTCGCGATTATTGCTCACGATTTGAAAAGCCCGTTTCAAGGATTACTCGGGCTGACGGAACTGATGGCAGGGGGTACCGCTTCTTTTACCCGCGATGACCTGGATAAGATGGGAATATTATTGCACGATAGTGTACAAAATCTTCTAACAATGTTAAAAAATTTACTCGAATGGGCTATGATGCAGCAAGGCAAATTGAGTTTTGACCCCAAAGATATTGTTTTATCGGAAATAGTTTCCCGTAATATTGAGCTGCTTGTCAAAACAGGAGAGCAAAAAGACGTAAAGATAATATTTGAAGGCATCGGAAATTATATTGTTCACGCGGATGAGGCAATGCTAAATTCAATTTTGATTAATCTTATATCAAACGCGCTGAAATTCTCGAATCACGGCGGTAAAGTGACAGTTAAAGCAAAAGAATTAGAAAATAAAATGCTTGAAATTTCAGTTAAAGACAATGGTATCGGGATGCCGGAAGAAATGTCCGAAAAGTTATTCAAAATTGATGGACAGGTTGGACGAACGGGCACGAATGGTGAATTGAGCAATGGTTTGGGTTTATTGCTCTGCAGCGAGTTTGTTGAAAAGCACGGCGGCACAATTTACGCCAATAGCTGTGAAAATGAAGGCAGTACCTTTTATTTTACATTGCCAATGAATTAAGGGCTTGGTAACTACTCAGCCTGTTCTTGAATTTGTCCCAAAGGGACTAAATTTGAATAACCGTGAGTGCTAACTCACGGAAAAGTAAGCCCAAACTAATAACGT
>CAIYTF010000052.1 GCA_903929035.1 uncultured Ignavibacteriales bacterium | reverse complement strand
CCCTTTGGGACAAATTCAAGAACAGGCTGAGTAGTTACGTCCTTTTTATTCAATAGTAAATATCTATTACATTTTTAGTATAGTATTTTCATTAACTTTCTATAATGGAAGAGACTAAAATGGATAACGCGTCAATCATTTCCGGAATTGCACCGCCTCCTTTGGCCGCTTTCAACCGCCCTTATTTCACCGGCAGATATATCCTTTGCATTTTGTCCTTATAATGCTTCAAATACTCTTTCCTTAATTCTGAAGATAAAAAGGAATTTTCGACTAAATGGCGGACTTTAGCCTCACTTTGAACAAATTCATTGATAATAATTTCTATAGTTGTGTTCTTTATTCCAAGTCTTTCGCCAAACTCCATAAAGTCTTCAGTTAAGTATTTGGAGCCTGCCTTATAACCTTCACTTTCATAGCCATCCGCGAAGAGTTCAAGTGCCATATCGGATTCGTATGGAGAATGAATTCTCGTACAAACCAGATCATACGCCGGAGTAAGCAAATAATCGCCGTATTCATTATTTCTATACATCGAAAAATTCTTCAAGTGTGCATCGCCGTTACTGATTACATAATTAAATATTACAAGCCTAAAGAACTTCTCTGACTCTATGCCGGAAGCAGCTGCATATTTCGCGATCAACGCGCCGATTTCTTCATAACTGTAATTATATTTATAATCCTGTCCATCGGATTCTTCAGTCTTTTGGGCAATTTGGGCAAAATCCTCAACAACAAACCTGCCGCCGCTTGGAGAAATATCAAATCTCCGAGTGATATATGCAGGCTTTTTATCCGCGAAATATATATACGCGTTTGGAGCTGTGCTTATACCAAATACTTGTTTGGCTATCTGCATTGTCAAATGTTCGTTCGCGGGCAGTTGATCGAGATGCATAAATACCCCGCGCGGAACGGGCTTTAGAATGTACTCTCCGCCTGATTGGATTAATCTAAGTTTGTTTTTATCTAATTTCAATGAATGTTTAAGCTGCGCCCCAGATATAGAAATTCGATTCCCTTCCCTGAGTTTCAAATCCGTGAATTCAGGAAGAGTAAACTCCAATAAATGACTTACTTTCCGCCCTGCAAACAATAATTTGGAGCAGGTATAGCAAAATGAATCCTTACACTCTTTTAAGCAGCTATGGCAAATGTTCTTTTTCATCCGGCTACTTCACGTATAGTTATTGGGCCTATGGTATCATAAGCCGCCGAATTTAAGAGTAAAGAGAAATGATCCTTGCTGTCGATTTTTTGTGTTTTGCATATTATTTCTTTGTTCTCGCCTTCAGATAACAAACCATAGAAAAACGGAAATAAAATTTTTGAGTGAAACGGTTCTGATTGTTTAGGCAATGACAGACTTATAGCGGGATTCTCCGGCTTTGAAAGATAACTCTCAAAGTACCTGAAAGCATATCCCGATGCATTCTTTCCCAATTCTCCGGCAGGATAATTATTAAAATATACGGTCGCTTTTATCTCTTTTTTCATTTTATCTCTACTTTCAATTGCATACCCAATACATCTAAAACCTTTACAAGCTGCCCAATTGTTGGGTTCCCATCTCCATTTTCGATAGACTTCAGACTTCTAAGCGAAATTTCAGCCCTCTCGCCTAATTGCGCCAGCGTAAGATGAAGAAACTTTCTCCGTTTCCGGATTATCTCGGTAATTTTTATCATATTATTTGCATATAGGCATTATATTGCATTTATAGCGTATAATATAACATATAGAATATTATATTTCAAGTAAATAGGTAATATTATACACTATATTATTTAAAATGGGAATGATAAGTTTTAGAGAAAAAAATGGATAATGCGTCAATAATAGAAAAACTAAATATTGCCTTGAGCGGACGCTTTGATGATTACCGCGGTGCCTACTTCTTTGGTTCAAGACTTACCGGCGGATTTACCAAAGACAGCGATTATGATGTAGTCCTTATTTTTGATGGGCTTGAATACGAAAAGCAGTTAAAAATCGCGGGAGTTGTAAGTCAAATAGAATATCGGTTTGATGTTTTCATTGACTGCAAATTATTAACCACATCTGGTAATAAGAGCATTGAGTATATAAGAGAAAATGTTAATCCTATCTTCATTCAAAGAGCCATAGATTCAGGAATCTTTTATGCCAGGGCATAGTGAAATCCTGATGCTGAATATGGATTTGCGGATGGCAGGATAAGTCTTCCGCGATTTCAAAATGCAAGTCGAAAGCAAAAGTATTCCAAAGGTTAAACATCATAATGATACATACAGCTATAAATATAAAGCTCGTTATCAATTACGCGATACACTAAACGATGTTCCAGCGAGATACGTCTTGACCAATATCCGGCGAGTTCGAATTTTAGAGGTTCCGGTTTCCCTATTCCTTCAAAAGGTGTTCTCAAAATATCTTTGATTAGCCCGTTTATTTTTTGAAGAATCTTTTTATCTATTTTCTGCCATTCAGTGTAATCCTCCCACGCATTTTTTGAGAAAGTTACCGTTTTCATTCGATATCGAATTCTCGCTTTTCCACGATACCGCTGTTTATCTGTTCTATTGATTCGAATAACCGATTCGCATTTTTACGCGATTTTAACAAGTGCAATGTTTCCATTATTGAATTATATTCTTCAAGAGAAATCATTACCGCGCCTTTGCCGGGACCTCTCTTTATCACCAATAATTCATTATTTAGCTCTACCGCGTCAAGATATTTTTTCAATCCCGTTCTAAATTCAGAATAGTTTGCAGCAATCATTTTCTAACCTATAAATATTACTTAATCACGTACTAAAATAAGTACTTTACACGAGAAGAGCAAATACGCGGGTAAAACTTAATATATCCTGAGCGGCCGGTTTGATGATTACCGCGGTGCCTGCTTCTTTGGTTCAAGGCTTACCGGCATCTTACCAAAGACAGCGATTATGGTGCAGTCCTTATTTTTGACGGGCTTGAAATTGTTTAATTTGGTCTTAGTTTTTATCAAATGAAGATATAAAGTTGTATTTTTATATAGTGTAACAAAAAAAATAATAAGTATGAAAATTAAATCAATTTCTTTCAAAAATACGTTTCAGGAATGGGAATATAGCAGCATCTCCTTCTCAAACTTGACCTTATTGGTTGGTATTTCAGGCGCGGGCAAAACTCAAATATTAGAATCTATTGGAGCATTAAAAAAAATAGCAAATGGAAGCTCAATTAGGGGTATTGAATGGAGGATTGAATTTGAGACAAATAAAACCGAGAATTTTATATGGGAAGGTAAATTTGAAAATCTCAAAGATAGGGACGATGAAATTGATTTCATTCTTGAAGAATATGAATCGAACCCAAACGCACCGCTTATAGTATATGAAAAGCTTATCCGCAACGATAAAGAGCTGATTATCAGAGAAAATGGCAATATCATCTATAATGGGAACCAAATGCCAAAGCTGGCACCAAATCAGAGTGTACTGCATATTCTTCGTGCTGAATCAAATATAAAAAATGCACATAATGGTTTTCAGCTAATTGTAATGAGAGATTACACCGCCAAAGAAGGAATCCACTATATTCTCGATATGGTTAAACTCAAGAAAAAATTCAAAAAGATAGAACAAATACAAGAGAGCGATATTCCTTCCATTTATAAATTAGCGATAGTGGCTGAAGGATTTCCCCTGATTTTTGATAAAATCAAATTATCGTTTCAGTCTGTATTTCCACAGGTCACGGATGTTAATGTCGAAGCAATAGACGAAGACAACACTCCATCCCCGTTTTACAAAACGCCGATGATAAAAATTCGCGAAAAAGGCGTTAAAAAATGGATCAATCAGAATCGGATGTCTTCCGGTATGTTGAGGACTTTTATGCACATTAGCGAGATGCTCTTGTGGAAAGAGGGAGCAGTGATTTTAATTGATGAATTTGAGAATAGCCTTGGTGTTAATTGCATAAATGTATTAATTGATGATTTAATTGAATCCACAAATAAGATTCAATTTATAGCCACCTCTCATCACCCATATATTATAAATAAAATTCCCTACGACTATTGGAAAATCGTCTCTAGAAAAGGAGGAAAAATATCGGTTAATGATGCTAACCAATTTAATCTGGGTGAATCCAATCAAGAAAAATTTATTAGCTTAGTTAATTTGCTTCAATATCAAAACTAAAGAATTTTGTGTTTTTATGAATGTCTATTTTATTGTTGAAGGCGAAATAACTGAGGCAAAACTTTATCCGCGATGGTTAAGTTTTTATATACCCGAACTTACACGCGTGGACAGGTTAAGTCAAGTAACAAAAAATAATTACTTTTTGATATGTGCCGGAGGGATTCCCAATATTTATAATCATATAATAAACGCTATCAAAGATGTGAATGATTACCCCGTCTTTGATTATTTGGTGGCTTGTTTGGACGGTGAAGAGATTGGCGTTAATCGTAGAAGAGAAATATTAAACAGAAAAATCAAGGAATCAGGGATTAACCTTTCAAGCAAGTGTAAATTCGAATCAATAATTCAGAACCCTTGCGTTGAAACGTGGTTACTTGGCAATAAAAAGATAGCCAAAAGAACTCCTCAAAACGGATTGCTCTTGGAATATATGAAATTTTACGATGTACGGAACTATGATCCCGAGTTAATGGGAGCTTTCCCCGGATTTAATAATCGAGCGAAATTTCACTACTCATATCTTCGAGAAACATTGAGCGAAAGAAGGCTAATCTATAGAAAGGATAAACCGGAGGAAGTTTTAAAAAAGGGATATTGGGAACAGTTAGTCAAAAGAACTATCGATACCGATCATTTAGCCTCATTAAAGGAATGTTTTAATTTCTTTTCAACATTAAAGAATCAAATAGAAACCTGATCTATATTGGAATAACTTTCTATATGATTGAAAAACTTTTGTAAAGAAAAGACTAAAACAGATAATGCGTCAATAATAGAAAAACTTAATATATCCTGAGCGGCCGGTTTGATGATTACCGCGGTGCCTGCTTCTTTGGTTCAAGGCTTACCGGCATCTTACCAAAGACAGCGATTATGGTGCAGTCCTTATTTTTGATGGGCTTGAATACGAAAAGCAGTTAAAAATCGCAGGAGTAGTAAGCGAAATAGAGTATCAACTTGATGTTTTCATTGACTGAAAATTATTAACCACATCTGGTAATAAGAGCATTGAGTATATAAGAGAAAATGTTAATCCTATCTTCATTCAAAGAGCGGTTGATTCAGGAATCTTTTATGCCAAGGCATAGGGCAATTTCTATCGCCGCTTTCAACTTAAATGCGTTGCAAATCTATTACGCTTTTTCTACATTGTTTTACCGTCTTTTTTATAAATTGTCTGAATCACGGAGTTAAAGATTACACAAATTGCCCGGATTTAAGAAGCTGCAATTTCCAAAATACGAGATATAGGCAATGCGCAATAACGGCATTTCGGCTTCGCTCAATGACCGTTGAGGGAAGCCGAAATGCAATCGGTGGTAGAGCCGAAGCCCCCTTATAGCCACTACATTATCACTTCTGCCCAAAAACCGCTAATTTTATGAGAGGCAAAGAAATTGTCAGATTTCTTTGCCTAAAACTATTCCGGTAGTTTTGATTCGGTGTTTTTACGAATTGCGCTAAGGTTCTCTGCCATAGAGGCCACCACTAAAAAGAATGCGCAAAGAAATATACCTTGCATAAGAACTCCTATTCCTAACCCTATACCAATTGGATTTGCAACATTAGAAGTAGAATAATAATATTTATTAAAAACTTCAGTTGAACCATAGTTAACCCAGATTACTATAGAACAGATAATTCCAAAAACTAAATCTAACCATGCAAAAAATCTAAGAACCGAAATTGCTTCTGTGCGGTATTCCGATGGTATATTATTCCTCTCATATGAAGATGATATTGGAAGAGTCTTAGCTATGCTTGAATCAACTCCCTCAATCGAAGAGAGTAGTTCTTCAACAGTTCTCCATATTGTAGATTCATCCTTGATCAGTTTCTCATATCCAAGATTATTGGATTTGGTAACAAGGAAGTTCTCTTTTATCTCTCCATTTGATAGCCTTTCTTCAATTTCTATTTTAGTGAGATTTTTTAAGTACCCACCCTGACGATTTTCTCTTACAAAATATGAATCCATGTTATTCCTTTATTGATTGTTTAAAATTGTTTGTATTTATCAAGTTTACCATAGAAATATTGTATATATTACTCTGACAATATTTCCGACTTTATTGCAAACAATATGTCTTGTTTCTTTTTATTGGTAATAGAATTTATATAGGGTCCAAAGCCAATTTTTTCTTTTACATAAACTTTACATATTGAAATATTTTCATTTACTGCATCTTGATGGACACTGATTAATATACCCAATTCCCAACTTGCCATTGTTTGTTCGTAATTTGCTCCTATTTCAAAATTTACTTCATCTAAATAATCAATTTTAATATCGGGATCACTTTTTAAAGCACGCAGTGCCGCTTTAAATACAATTTGCGGAGAGCAGTTAAAATCAGTTGTATTTGGAGCTGTGTCATTAATAGCCGCGGAACCACCAGATTTTTTGTTAGAATACATTTTAAAGAACATATAGACCAATCCGGTAGAAACCAAAATTGTAATTATTGAATTTTCATCCATTCTCGTACCCTCTTCTTCATAATGAAATTGCTATTATAAAACGATATTGATAGAATATTATTTTTTGTAGGTTAGATTTTTACTATCAAGTACTTAAACTTTCCATTTTTTACGTTTTCGAAATCATGATAAAGTTGCCACTCCAATTTATATGTGCCAGTTAATATTATTGGGTTTTCTTTATTTTTAATTGTTCCTTCTGCAGGGTTTCCTATCCAACTACGAGTGCCTGTTAATTCATTCCCGCAATGAATTCTAAACTGTTTATCAATTGTATTTCTATTCGTAGTAGGTTTCCCCCAATAAAGATGGTCATTTGTTAAAAAAATCGAGTATCCATCAAAATTATTATTGTTTCCATTCAATATTTCTCTCTTTAATATTTCAAGTCGGTTAATATCTTTTACAAAATCATATCGACCAAGGTCTTGTGCTCCTTGATTTTTGAGAGGAAATCCTTCATTTTCATATTCAATAACAGGTTCTGTTGTTTTTGTCTTGTATTTTAATTCAATCGCATATACTTTTTTTCCCAAGGTCACGTAAATATCAATGTGAATCGTTTCATTTCCAACCGGATACTCAAGACGAATTTTTGCATTCGGATAGTGTAAATGTATTTCCCAAGCCAAGGCATGTTGAAAATCTGCCTCTGAGTGAAAAACAGGACGTTTTTCTGAAAGTGTTTTTAAGATTTTTTCGATATTCATAGTCACTCTATATGTTGATTGTGTTGATAGATATTTAACTTAAATTTATAACTGTAGGTTCATTTTATTCTCGTAGCATTTTAGATATAATGCGAAACACTTCTTCCATTTGGGTATCGTTTGGAAGCTCGTATAATGGTGACCTTGATAGGTAGGAATCACTATGAGAAGACCATTTTTCTTTTAGCTCATCAATATAGTCTTTAACGTATTGTGTCAAATCTTTATTATTGTCCACCCTTACTCTAAATTCAAAACGATCGTGTAACAGTGCTCCCTGTTCATTTGGAGTCAGCTTTTTGAAATCTTCAAAATTGAATGCTGTATACCAAGTTAAAAATGCTACGTAAGAATAGAAGTCTTTGTTATCTTTCGATCCATTCGCGGCTATCTCTGGCTCATTTTCCTTAAAAAATGTAAAATAGAGCCAAGTATCTTTCACACCACCCTTATCTAAAGCTGAAATAATAGTTTCCCTGAACTTTTTTTCACCATGACTAAAATAATATGGAATATGTTCACTTAGAAATTTTTTAGTTTCCACTTTCCATTTTTGAGGAGCATTTTTATAAGTTGCCGGAGAGTAAGCATAATAGAGGGTCGGAACAGCCTTATTGAAAAATTCTTTGTAATCAGGTGTCGGGAAATTTCTTTCCAGTACGGATACAAGTTCGGATCTTGTTAATACATAATCTATATATTCGATAGGATATTTATTTGTGACGCTAATATCATTCTGCTTAAGAATCGAAATTATGACTTCCTTTCGAATGTCAACATTTTCATCTTTAAAATCATCCCTTGATTTATACTTAAAATTGTTGCAAGATGTAAACAACGCTGCAAACAAAAAAATCGATAAGAAAAGACGTTTCATAAAACACTTCTATTTTTTATAAATTCATCAATAATTCGTAACAATAACCACTGAATAATTCTATCAAATTCAAATTTAATGTTTGTTTAAAATAAAAAAGGACGCAAACCTAACTTTACGTCCTAATCTGAGGTACTAGCATACCTGACAAAGAGACAATAAAAATAGGCTGCGTCCAGTTATTACTGAACGCAGTCCTACCCGCGTGTTCCTTTGTCATCAAGCGCTAGTTTTCAGATTAGAACAACGCGTAAAGACTACGCGATATTATTTATAAATTATTTACTTCGTTAAAATTCCAAATATTAAATTTTTACTTGTCAAGTTTCACAAGGTTGTTTAAGAAAACTTGAATAATAATTTTGTTGTAAAGATAATAATTTTAATTTAAAATCCAAAGGTGTTTGAAAAAAAAGTTGTGGCTTTAACTCATACCATTTTTCAATAGCATT
>CAIYTF010000051.1 GCA_903929035.1 uncultured Ignavibacteriales bacterium | reverse complement strand
CGATCTATTTACAGGTATGATGCTAAAGAAGCAAAAAGGTTTCGCGTAAAAAATAAAAAGAGCCAAATCCGTTTCTGAATTTAGCTCTCTTTTCTCCGATGAATCGGAAAGGATAATAATTAATCGTGACAGCCGGCGGCTACCTTAGAGGTCTTCGCGCAGCACTGGGCAATTTTCTTGATAGAACTCTGCTTGCTTGTGATTAATGATTTCATAGATTACTCCATTATTGTTTTAGTTATCCTTTGCATCCGCAAGACGCGGCTTTTTTCCCAAAGATCGTGAAACTTGAAATTTCTATTTTGCCTTTTGAATAAGGCTGGCTTTCCTCAAGGATTTTTACATCGATAAATCCGGAATCGGCAATTATTTTGAGGTAATCGTCTTTTTTTATAGAACCTGCCCAGCATTCAGATACTGCAACAGGATCGTTCTTGTATTCTTCAGGGACATCCTCAAGAGAGTAAATATCGCTTACGACAAATCGTCCGCCTTTTTTTAATACACGGTGTATTTCATTCCAAACTGCAGTTTTATCCGAAGCGTGATTAATCGTGCAATTAGATATTACAAGATCGGCAATTTTTGAAGGCAGCTTTAATGACTCAAGTTCAGACTTAATAAACTGAACATTAGTTATCTCAAGTTTTTCCGCGTTCTTTTTAGCCTTCTCAATCATTCCATCAGAAATATCAAGACCATAAACCAATCCTTTATCGCCAACTTCCTGCGCCATCCTGATAACATCGTTGCCGCGTCCGCATCCTAAATCCACGCAAACTTCACCCGGGAAAGGGTTGCTATGGTTAACTGCCCCGCCGCACGAGAGGCAGCAGGTATCTTCTGCTAATTTACTGTATCGTTCATTAATTGCACTTGTATCCATTTTATTCCTTATTTTTTACGGTTAGATGTAACAAAAATTAAATAGATTCAAAATTAATCAAAAAAATTGTCCGAACTCTGATTCATTTGATTTTTTTTGGATTGGAATGATTTTAACTTCTGGATGCAACTTGCTTTGCCTAATTTTGCTCTATAAACAATGTTATTTACAAATAACAAAGTTATCATTAATGGCTCGTTCAGAAATAACCTTAACAATTTCTCACGTGAAAACCGCGAAGGTTATCTTGAGAAGATGTAAAAGTTATTTCTTATTTACAAGCCCTAAAATCAATTAAAAGTTGCATTTGAGAACAAATTGCAGTAAATATTTTAAGTCTATGCAGCATAACAAAAATTTTACAGGAACTTATTTTTTTAATTAAGCGTCTAACAAAATGGATAACAAAAAAGAGAATCAAACAGTGCAATCAAGTCAAATATTAACTTTAGATGATGATTTTTCACTTATCAGAAGTTTTACAGCGGGTAATGAAGATGCGTTTCGCACACTGCTTAAACGTCACAAGGAAAAAGTTAGAAACCTTGTCTATATCACGATGGGTAAGCCGGATGATGTTGATGATATCACGCAGGAAGTATTCATTACTGTTTTCCGTAAATTAAGTTCATTTCGTTATGAATCGCAATTTTCCACTTGGCTATATCGTGTTACAGTGAATAAATGCCGCGATCATATACGCGGGCACAAAATTCGTAATTTTTTCAGTTCACTATCACCGGAAAATGATATTGCTGTTTCTGAAACACATAATGAGGGATTGTTTGAAGTTCAGGAAATCGTGAGACAATCTATCGCCAAGCTCCCTGAAAAATACCGGATACCGCTCATTCTTCGTGATATAGAGGGTTTTGATTACAGACAGATTGCAGAGACTCTTGAAACAGAAGTCGGCACCATTAAATCGAGAATATTCAGGGCTCGTGAAGCTCTGAAACAAATTTTAGAACCTAGAAAACAGGACCTTTTATGATAAAACACCATACAATAACACGAGAAAATTTATCAGCTTATTTTGATGATGAGCTTAATGCTGCCGAGAAATCTGCCATAGAAGAAAACATTACCCGCTCTGCAACAATGCGTGAAACCCTTAATGATTATAAGAACATTCGTGAACAAGCCGGCAGCATCCCGTTACTTTCGGAAGATGTTTTTTTTGAGGCTCGCCTTTTCGAAAAATTAAAGAGTAAGGCTCAGCGAAAATCATTTTGGGCAGGATTACGTAATCCGGCAGTTGCATTTCCGGCAATATGTATAGCACTAATTGCAGTATTTTATTTTACAACCGGTACATTGAAAACCGTGGTTAATGAATCGAGTAATCTTGCCTCTACTGCAAAAAATCTAAAGCCTTTGATTTTCGCGGCTAATCTGACAAAAGAGGATATGTTTGATTTTGCTTTTAATAAAATGATACCTGTTAATAAAGAAGAAAAACAATTCCTGCAATTTGGCACAGATAAGCAGGGGCAGGGAGTGATTGAAGTTAAATATATGGATGCGGGGACCGGTAAATTGAGTTACAAGCACTTTATCAAATCGCTCAATTTAACGATGGACCAAACTAAGCAAATGGATGATATTCTAAATAAATATTCTGAAAAAATATCTGAAGTTGTTTTAGTAAATGATAGGAATGTTGTAGCAGTGAATTCGATGATTTGGAATTATCAGAATCAAATCCGTAAGGAACTAATTAAATATGCTGCAGCGGCAAACCCTTTTGTAATGAAGAACATTAGTCCAAAAATGAAATTGGCAGAGGAACCGATTTTTTCGGCAACAGATGGGGATGCTGGTAATTTCTATTACTGCTTTTCTGCAGATTCATTCTTTACTGCTCGATTAGATGTAAATATGCCTGAAATTAAGAAAGCCATTTCGGCGCATACCAATATGGCTGTGGTGAAAGGTCAAACGGCGGAATTACCAAGAAAGATTCAAATTCAGATAAAGACATCACTTAAAAGCACGCATTTAGCAAAGACAGAACAAAAGCCGGCGGCGGGTAGTATGCAAGGCAATAATCTTCGTGTCATCATTCCAAAAACTGAATCATCAAAAACTTTTATGGCTGATTTTTCGGCAATGAATCAACAGTTAGATGAAGCATTTGAAAATATGCAGGAGCTTTATGCAGGCTCGGGCAGCGGCAGTCACTTGGTGACTGTGCAGTCCGGCGGCAATATTGATGGAATTGCCGAAAAGCAAAGCAAAACATATATTCGCGGACGCGGTCATAATTTAGATTCCTTGAGAGCTCGTACAACTCCAAACAGGCAATTCTCAACTCAGGTGCAGCAAATTGATATAGATTCGCTTATGCAGGTAATCCGCAGCCATACAGATTCCCTTGCTGTACGCAATCCAGCGGAATTTAATAATGAATTGAAGCAGCTCAAAAAAGAGCTAATGGATAACATTAATCGCGAATTACACCAATTTATGAAAGAGCAAAAGAAAGAAGACGCTAAAAAGAAACAGATTGAAGTTGAAACCGAAAAAGTTGACCCTATAGAAATATAACCTTTACGTTAGGGATTGCCCACAAATAACCTTAACACATTATCACGCTAAGATGCGAAGACGGCAAAGGTTATATGTAGAACCTCTGTCTGTATCTTCAGGAAAAAGAGGCAGAAAGAAACAGATCAAGGGAAGAAATTTATTGGTACGGCTGATAAAATACAAAGAAGCCGTGCTCGCGTTCGCTTATAATGATGAAGTGTCGTTTACAAATAATCAAGCTGAAAGGGATATTCGTCCGATGAAGCTGAAACAAAAAATATCCGGTTGTTTTCGCTCTTTTCACGGTGCGGAAGTTTATGCCCGTATTGAAGGCTATCTT
>CAIYTF010000050.1 GCA_903929035.1 uncultured Ignavibacteriales bacterium | reverse complement strand
CGAGAAATTATATACTACCGGCAAAAAAGCATCAAATGAATTTCTTGAAAATTCACCAGTTGTATTTGCTGAATTCTTGCCAAAATGGAATTATTCTTTCACTCCTTATCTGGTATAAGTTATTTTTAATTCATTCCTAAATCAGGTAATACAGCAGAATGCCTCTGCTTCGGAAGAGATGTCATCAACAGCTGAAGAGTTGACCAGCCAATCTGAACAACTCCAGGATACTATGTCATTCTTCAAAGTTGATGACCGCAGCGGGCAGTCAGGGAGAAGAGTAGCATATACATCATCAAAACCTGTTTATCATAATGAACCACATAAAGTAAATGTAGGTCATTTGCTTACCGGAAGAAGTAATCAGTTTAAATCAAATAGGATAAATCAGGGCAATGGGAAAACAAAGAAACCGGTGAGCGGCCCCGGATTCACGATAGATATGAGCAGCAAAGATGACAAACTCGATCAGGAATTCGAGAAATTCTAAATAATGGTAAATTATTAATGGTTAATTAACCATTAACGTAACTGTTTAGGAACTTAACCGAGAACCTTTAGTTAAACCTAAACAGTTACTAACCATTAACAATTGATAATTAACAATTAACATAAGTTATGCAGACACAAAATAGTCCGGCGACATTATCAAAAAGTGATTTTGCCAAATTAAGCAGCTTTATTTATGAGCTGTGCGGGATAAAAATGCCCGATTCAAAGAAGATAATGGTTGAAGCGCGTCTTAGAAAGAGACTAAAAGAGTTGAATATGAAATCATATTCGCAGTATTGTGAATATCTTTTCTCTCAAAAGGGGAGAGTTGAAGAAATTACTCATATGGTTGATGTAATTACCACGAATAAAACAGATTTTTTCAGAGAACCCAAGCAGTTTACTTTTCTTACCGAAACAGCATTGCCGGAATTGATAAATTATAATGGAGCAGGGATTCAACGCCCGTTAAAAGTTTGGAGTGCCGGTTGTTCAACAGGAGAGGAGCCATATACAATGGCAATCGTGCTGAATGAATTTGCTCAAAACTATCAAAGGTATTCTTTCAGCATATTGGCAACTGATATTTCAACTATTGTTTTAGAAAAAGCTGCCTCGGGTGTTTATGAAACAGAAAAAATTGGTCCTATATCACCCATTTTACTCCATAAATATTTTTTGAGAAGCAAAAACAAAGAAAGCAAACTTGTAAGGGTAATTCCGGCTTTGAGAAAAACCATAAATTTTCAATGGTTAAACTTTATGGATGATGATTTTGGTTTTAATGAAAAATTTGATATTATTTTTTGCCGTAACGTAATTATTTATTTTGATAAGCCGACTCAAGATAAATTAATAGAGAAACAACTTAGATACTTAAAACCCGGAGGGTATTTTTTCCTTGGACATTCAGAATCCATATTTAACACAAATTTACCGTTAGTTCAAATGGCGGCAAGCACCTATAAGAAGGTACAATGAGACCAGACCTGATCGGGTTAAAAAACGTATATCTTCATCCGGGGGAGGCTTGCTTCAGCAGCAAACCTATTGTCGTTTCTACGGTATTGGGTTCCTGTCTTTCAGTAACGATGTTCAGCAAAAAGATCAAATACGCCGGAATATCCCATTGTCAGCTGCCGTATTGCAAAACCTGCGATAACGAAGGTAATGACTGCGCGGACCCATTTAAATATGTCAGCTGTACCATCAAACGAATGTTTAAAAAGTTCGATGAATTACATATTAACAAATATGATATTGAGGTTAAATTATTTGGGGGTGCGGATGTGCTTAAAACTGCTTCACCTGAGAAGCGAATTAGCACCATAGGCAGACAAAATATAGAAATGGCAGTAAACACGCTTGCCAAATATAATATAACACCAATAGTGACAGATGTGGGGGGGGACTTGGGCAGGAAGATAATATTCTTTACAGAAACCGGCGAAGTATTTTTAAACAGGCTGAAGAACAATGGACAAAATAAAAGTACTAATAGTTGATGACTCTGCCGTTGTAAGGCAAACCCTTGCCGATCTGCTCTCATCCGATCCTTCCATTGAGGTGATAGCAACAGCTTCAGATCCATACGCCGCCGCGAGTAAAATTATGGAACAAGTTCCGGATGTAATTACTTTGGATATAGAAATGCCGCATATGGATGGGCTTACCTTTTTACAAAAAATAATGAGTCAGCATCCGATTCCGGTTGTTATTTGCTCCAGTCTTTCCGAGAAAGGTTCTGCTTCCGGTATTCGTGCATTGGAATTAGGTGCTGTTGATATCATTACTAAACCGAAACTTGGGACAAAGCATTTTTTTGAAGAATCGCGTATTTATATTTGTGATGTGGTTAAAGCTGCCGCCCGGGTTAATGTTAAAAAACATTCTGTAAAGAGACACGAAGTCGAACCAAAGCTTTCGGCTGATGTAATTATTGCAAAGAATACAAGCAAGGCGATGATTCAAACTACAGAAAAGGTTGTAGTTGTTGGAGCTTCTACCGGCGGAACTGAAGCTTTAAGGACATTCTTGGAATATTTTCCGCTTGATTCCCCCGGTATAGTTGTTGTCCAGCATATGCCCGAAAATTTTACTACTGCTTTTGCAAAAAGATTAGACAGTATATGCCGTTTGACCGTGAAAGAAGCAGAGAACGGTGATACAGTTATTAGAGGCAGGGCATTAATTGCGCCCGGGAACCATCATCTGCTTCTAAAACGCAGCGGTGCCCGGTATTTTGTTGAAATAAAAGACGGTCCGTTAGTAAGCAGACATCGCCCATCGGTGGATGTTCTGTTTCGCAGTACTGCGCGTTACGCGGGTAAGAATGCCATTGGCGTGATAATGACGGGAATGGGAGATGATGGTGCCAAGGGTATGCTGGAGATGAAAGAAGCAGGCGGTCATACTATTGCTCAGGATGAAAATTCTTGTGTTGTCTTCGGAATGCCAAATGAGGCAATTAAACTTGGCGGTGTTGACCAAATTTTGCCGCTTGATAAAATTGCTCCTTCGTTAATGTTAAAATGTGTATAATTAATTAAATTGCATTAACAAAAATGAGTGATTATAATGGATGAACATAGTTTCAAGATTCTACTTGTTGAAGATAATGCTGAAAATGCAATATTTATAGAAAGTGCTATCAAACGGCTTCGTTATAATCATATAGGGACAACAGTTTCTTTTTCTTCAACGATTGCTTTTCTTGAGAACATCCGCCCCGATTTGATTCTAATGGATATAATGATTGTTGGAGGCATAGATGGAATTGATACGGCTATAGAAATAAAATCAAGATACGGTGTTCCCATAGTGTTTATGACCGCGTTAGATGACGAAAATGCTTTTGAACGATCCAAAGCGGCTGAACCGTATGCCTATATTGTTAAGCCGTTCGACCTGTCACAGTTCCATACAACGATTGAAGTTGTCCGCAATAAAATACTTGCTGACAGGAAATTGGAAGATAGTGAATTGTGGTTTCGTTCAACAATGGACTGTATGAATGATGCTGTGATTATTGTTGATAACGAAAATAACATCCGTTACATAAATACCGCGGCACTTTCAATGATAGAAATAGATCGCGGTTTATGCATCGGTAAAAATATTGACGATGTTTATGTTACGCGAATTGATGATTCGGCTGAGAATTTTGTTTTCGCTAATTTTGACACATTCCGTAAATATAATTCTAATGCGGTGGTTGGAAAGATGCTTGTCAATAAGCTGCATCAATCAATTCCGATTGAAGAACGAATTTCAGAGATTAGACTACGTGACGAAAATCCGGCAGGCAGTGTAATTCTTTTCAGAGATATTACAACGCGTATGGAAGAGCTGCTGAACAGTTTCGCGGCGAAGGACCACTACCTGCAAATACTTGAAAACTTCCCTGTTCCGATTTGGCGTGCAAACAATAAAGGACAATTTAATTACTTTAACCGTGCTTGGCTCAATCATACAGGGAAAATAATGGAGGAGGAAATATTCCTTGGATGGATAAATGATATTCATCCTGATGATGCGGAAAGCTTTATGACTGCCTTCCAAGAGTCATTTAAGATTCATAAGAGTATTGAATGTGAAATGAGAATTCAAAACAGCGCGAAGGAATACCCCTGGGTAATTTGCATCGCGGATCCAATATATGAACGTACCGGCGAGTTCGCCGGATACTTGGGCTTCTGTATAGATATCACGAACCGAAAGCAAATTGAAGAGGAACTCCGCTATGCAAAAAAAATATCCGATGATTCTAATAAGGCTAAAAGCAATTTTATAGCCAATATGAGCCACGAGATTCGAACCCCGCTTAATGGTTTAATGGGACTTACAGACTTACTTCTTGATACCAAGGTTGATGAAGAACAGACAGAATATTTGAATCTATTGAAAGAATCTGCCCACGTTCTGCTTGATATGCTGAATAATGTTCTTGATTTTTCCAAAATTGAGGATAATAAAGAAACATTACACACAGGTACTTTCTATTTTAATGAATTAGTTGGGTCTATAATATCACCTATACACGGTGTAGTTAAACGAAAACAAATCGAGTTTCGCGTAAATATTGAATCGGTATCGGGAAAAGCGTATCGCGGTGATGAACAAAAAATTAAACGGATACTTATGAATCTGTTAAGCAATGCAGTTAAGTTTACAGAGAAAGGATTTGTTTCTTTGGAGATAGCCCCAGCTAAAAAGGAAGGGTTGCCTAATAGAATCAACTTTGTTGTTAGTGACACCGGTATCGGAATTCCAGAGGATAAGCAGTCAATGATATTTGAAAGTTTTCGCCAGATAGATGAAACCAAAACCCGCCGATTTTCAGGTTCAGGGCTTGGCTTATCAATCGTGAAAAGACTGCTGGAAATGATGGGGAGTGAAATAAAAGTAGAAAGCACATCCGGGAAAGGTACCTCATTCCGGTTTGTGCTTGAATTAAACCGTGCTGAATAATAAATTGAAAAATGAAATGGAGTAATTAAGATGCGTACGTTAGTAGTTGAAGATGATTTTGTCAGCCGTCTGGTACTTTCCCGGATGCTGAGCGTTTATGGAGTTTGCGATATAACTGTTAATGGTGTTGAAGCACTTGGCGCGTTTTCCATAGCTATCGCGGAAGGTAATCCTTACGACCTGATATGTTTAGATATAATGATGCCTGAAATGGATGGCAAAGAAGCATTAAGAATAATCAGGCAAAGGGAAGCAGAGGCGAAAATTCCGGCGAAGAACGAAGCAAAAGTTGTAATGATAACAGCATTAGATACACCAAAAGATATTATTGACACATATTATCACGGCGGATGTACTGCTTATATTGTTAAGCCGATTGAAAAAAACAAAATATTAAAAGTCTTAAAGGATATTGGAGTATTGTAATAATTTAATATTGCAACCCTCCTTGTTGGCTCCGCGAATATCGATAACCGAATAATCTTTGGATATAGGAAGTCTGTGCTTATTTTCGGAATATTCTCGTTTTTTAGATTGGGATAATCTTCAAGTAGGTCTTCTATAGTTTTTTGTCGCGTACACTATTGTTTTCGCGTATATCAAATACGCTGAAAATTGCTTATCTTAACATAACCATTTGTTCGTTTTTTTTGACTTAAAATAATAGTTACAATTAACGATTTTTATGGAAATGGAGAATTGCGATTAAAAAACGATTATTGATAATTAAACATTAATTGAGTCTGAAAATAAGAATGGAATTGAAAAACTATATTAAAATAAAACGAGCTTTACTAAGTGTTACCGATAAAACTAATCTGCTAAGTCTCGCTAAATGTTTATCGGAATTGGGCTGTGAACTGATTTCCACCGGCGGAACCGCAAAAGTGTTAAGCGAAGCGGGAATAAAATATACGGAGATTGGCACTGTTACAGGAAATCCCGAGGCTTTCGGCGGAAGAATGAAAACAATCTCTTTCGCGATTGAATCCGCGTTGCTGTTTGACAGAGAAAAAGATAAAGAAGAAGCCGAACGATTGGGTATTTCTCCTATTGATTTAGTTGTATGCAATCTTTATGATTTTGAAAAGTATGTTAGAGCAGGGTCAGGTTTATCGGAATTAATAGAGCATATAGATGTCGGCGGTCCCACTATGATTCGCGCGGGTGCAAAGAATTTCAAATACGTGGCTGTTGTCACAGATCCGAAAGATTATGCCGGTATAATTGAAGAACTTACAACAAATGAGGGCGCATTATCGTATAATACAAAGCAGCGATTGATGACAAAGGCTTTTAATCTCACGGCAGATTACGATGCCGCTATCGCTCAGGCTATGGATAAGTTTTCAGGAGAAGACAGTTTGCGAATAGCTTTAAAAGGCGGGAAGCCGCTCCGATACGGAGAAAATTCTCATCAGCAGGCAACAATGTATCGGCGGAGCAGCTCGGAGCATTCATTGTATGATGTTTCTTCATATAACGGGATTGAATTATCGTACAACAATATTTTAGATATGCAGGCTGCAATTGAAACGGTGGTTACGCTGAATAGACAAGGTTGTGTTATCGTAAAACATAATAATCCCTGCGGTATGGCGGAGAGTAACAGCCAATTAAATTCTCTTGAACTCGCGTGGGCTGGCGACACTGTCTCCGCGTTTGGCGGGATAGTCGCTTTTAATACACTGGTAGATTTACCGACCGCGCGATTCTTTGAGTATGATAATGAGGATAAGTCAAAGAAAAAGTTTATAGAATTGATAACAGCACCGGCATTCACCGATGAGGCGTTGCAGTATCTGAAATTGCAAAAAAACCTTCGAATAGTTACTTATTTACCGGAGATGCTTTCCGCTTCGAATGAATTGCGGGTGACAAATGATATGGCTCTTCTGCAATCAACTGATAATAAATTATCCTCAAAAATGGAACTTGCAACTAAGAATGAGTTTCCTCTTGAAGAATGGGAAAGTCTTATTAGCTTTGGTCTCGCGGCTGTACGTCATATTAAATCAAATGCGATTGCCTTGGTAAGGGCGACTGGTGACGGCGTGCTACAGCTTATCGGGATGGGATCGGGGCAGCCAAACCGCCTTGACTCTATAGGGTTAGCAATTAAGAAAGCGAAGAAGAATTTAAATGTATCCTCATTTGAAAATGAACAGATAGTGCTTATTTCCGATGCTTTTTTCCCGTTTGAAGATAATGTTGATGCTGCAAATGAAGTTGGCATTAAAACTCTTGTTCAGCCGGGAGGCTCAATACGCGATAAATATGTAATTGAGCGTGCCAACAGCTACGGAATGAATATGATACTAACAGGCATTCGCCACTTTAAACACTAGAATAATTGTTAATGGTAAATTATTAATTACGCGTTAACGATTTAATCATTGACAATTAACAATTATTAATAGATGAATGTTTTGGAAAAAGAACAGAGCGGGCTTAATACCGATTTGGGCAGTCAATGTTCAAGAATAGCATATAGTTATGCAAAAAAAACTTTTAGTAACAGGACAAATCTGGTTGGCAATCTAATACAAACAGTTGACGGAGGTTATTCATCTCAACTTGATGTGCTTGGCGCGCGAATTGGTATTTCATCTGACGGCATTGGCACCAAAGTTGAAATAGCAGAACGTGTTCAGAAGTACAATACATTGGGATTTGACCTGATTGCAATGACTATCGATGATTTGATTTGTAACGGATTTGAACCTGCCTTTCTTTCCAATATATTGGATGTGGATAAACTTGACGATAAAATAGTTGATTCATTGATGAACGGATTGCAGCAGGCGGCAGATTATTCAAATATTGTAATCACGGGTGGAGAGATAGCTGAGCTTGGCAGCCGGATTGGAGGCTATGGCGACCGGATGCACTTTAACTGGTGCGCGACCGGAATCGGCGTTCTTCACACAAGTTTGGCTGCTCCGATAACAGGGCAAAATATTGCCGAGGGCGATTCTATAATCACTCTATATAATCCCGGTTTCAGGAGTAACGGTTTTTCGTTAGTAAGAAAAATACTTTTCCGAAAGTACGGCGAGAATTGGCACGAGAAAAAAACTGATGGACTTTCCGCGGCTTGGGGTGAAACAGCATTAACGCCTTGCCTGATATATTCGCCTGTTATTACAAAACTGCTTGAAAGCGGCGTTGCTTTAAATGGCATTGCTCATATAACCGGCGGCGGTGTTGTCGATAACCTTGGAAGGTTATTGAAAGTAAACAAATTTGGTGCTGACCTGCATTCTCTTTTTGAGCCGGAAGATTATTACAATGAATTAATCTCTCTTGGTGATGTATCTCTTCATAAAGCCTATCAATATTGGAATATGAATAATGGAATGATGATAGTTCTTAATGAATCCGAAGCAGTGAAGGCTCTTGCAATATTGTCAAAAGAAACACGATACAAGGCTCAAGCGGCGGGTATTGTAACGAAAGAGCAAGTTATCCGGATCGATTTAGGCAAAATGGATTCAACTCCGCGCAACAGCCGAGAATTAGAATATAAATCTTATCATAATAAATAATAATGAACAAAAATTATCATACTATTCAAGTATTTCTAAAAGAAACCCTTGAAGACAGAACAGGGGATAAGGTTGGCGGGTTATTAAAAAAACATTTTTCGATTGACTCCGGCAAAATTATTAAAGGGAAACTTTATGTTATAACATACCCTCTTTCAGATAAAGAATTAACTTTCTTTGCTGAAGAAGGGGTGAGTGATAAGGTTTTAAATTATGTAAAAATAAACCTGCCTTTGTCACAAAACGGATTTCAAAAATGTATTGTAATAGCTAAATTGCCCGGTGTCACAGATGACGAGGGAATGTCAGCTCAGCAGTCTTTGTTTGATATGTGCGAATTATCATCCGACAGTTCATTGCAGCACATATTTTCACAAGACATCTATCTTATTGAAAAGGATGTACCTGATTTAACTTTAAAAACATTCGCGGAAGATTTTCTCTGCAACAAGCTTATAAACCATATTTCTCGCGGCAGCTTTGAATCTCTTTCCCAGCCATATATACCTGAAGTAAAACTCGCGGTTGATAAAAGTGTTGAAGAAATTGAAATCGATTTATCCGATGAAGAGCTGCTCCGATTATCGCGAAATAAATTGCTTTCATTGGATCTTGAAGAAATGCGGGCAGTGAAGAATTATTATTTGTCGGATGATACCAAAAAATATCGCGCAGAAAATAATCTTTCTGTTAATCCGACAGACTGTGAACTGGAAATAGTGGCTCAGACTTGGTCTGAACACTGCAAACATAAAGAGTTTAACGCGGTTATAGATTACGCGGACGAATCAAGGAATACTTCTTACAGGGTTAACTCGTTATTTAAAACATATATCAAAGCGGCAACTGATGTCGTGCAGTCTGCTCTTGAAAAGAATGGACGTTATTGGTTAGTAAAAGTGTTCTCGGATAACGCGGGAATAGTAAAAATAAATAATGACAACTATTTTGTATGGAAAGTCGAAACACACAATTCACCATCGGCGATAGACCCTTACGGCGGTGCTATTACGGGAATACTGGGAAATAACCGTGACCCCCTTGGAACCGGTATTGGCGGTGCAAAACTGTTGTTCAATACGAATGTGCTTTGTTTTGGACCGCCTTCATATTCACTTCCATTGCTGCAGGGGCAATTACATCCAAAAAGAATTTTTGAAGGTGTGCGCAAAGGAATCGAAGATGGCGGCAATAAATCCGGAATTCCGACTGTTAATGGTTCTGTAATTTTTGATGATAGATATAGCGGTAAGCCCTTGGTTTACTGCGGCACCGGCGGAGTGATGCCTAAAAAATATTTGACGAAACCAACTGAACTAAAGCCGATAAGTCCGGGAAATAAAATTGTTTCGATTGGCGGGCGGGTAGGCAAAGACGGCATTCACGGCGCGACATTTTCTTCGCGTGAGATTGATGAACATTCACCGCGATCAGCGGTGCAAATCGGCAGTCCGATTGTCCAAAAGATTGCCGGCGATTTTTTACGCGCAGCCTGCGAACGCGGATTGATTGAAACTACTACCGATTGCGGTGCAGGGGGACTTTCGTCAGCAATTGGCGAACTTGCCTCGATTTCAAACGGAGCCGTGGTCAGGCTTGAAAATGTTTTACTTAAATATTCAGGGCTAAAACCGTGGGAAATATTTTTATCTGAATCGCAGGAGCGAATGATTTTGGTCGTGAGCGAAGATAATCTCAACGAGGTTTTATCGCTTGCCAAACACCTTGCTGTTGAAGCCGCTGTTATTGGCGAATTCGCGGATACTGGAAGATTGACTGTTCTGTACAATGAAAAAGTAGTCGCCGATATTGATATTGAATTTCTTCATAACGGAGTACCAAAAAAATATTTGTCAGCGGAATGGACCGAGCCTGAAAAAATTGCCGCTGATTTTCCGAAGCAGGTCAATTATAACCAATTACTTACCGCGTTAATGCGATGCGATGCAATTTCATCTCGCGAATATCTCATCAGGCAATACGATCACGAGGTAAAAGGAAAAACAATTATTAAGCCGTTGATGGGGAAATTGCAGAATGCTCCGCAAGATGCAGCGGTGGTGCGTGTCTCGTTTGAGAGCTATGAAGGAATAGCAGTTTCCAACGGGATTATGCCTAAGTATGTTGATATAGACCCATACAATAGTTCTGCAGGGGCATTTGACGAGGCAATCAGGCAAATTATTGCCATCGGTGGAAAACTCCCGCTATCAGGTGAACAAGAAGATATTTTTTGGTCGGTTAATGATAATTTTTGTGTTCCTGATTCGGTATATCATCCGGAGTCAAATCCTGACGGTAAAAGAAAACTCGCGCAATTAGTGCAGATGTGCAGTGCCCTTTATGATATGAGTACATTCTTCTCGATTCCAATGACATCCGGCAAAGACAGTATGAAAAACGATTTCAAATCTGCCGGAGTTAAAATATCCGTGCCTCCGACTGTTCTATATTCCGCGGCAGCAAAAATTGTTGATATTCGCGATACTATTACCGGCGACTTTAAAAGTTCCGGTGATTTAATTTACCAAGTTGGAGCAACCTATAATGAACTTGGCGAATCGGAATTATATAAACTATTGAAATTGAAAGATACCGCTATCCCTGTTGTTCGAATGGAGGGTGCTAAACGAGTGTACAAAAAAATGATGGAAGCTGCCTCGCGGAAGCTATTGCAGTCAGCTCACGATATTTCCGATGGTGGTATGATAGTCGCTCTTGCTGAAAGCTGTTTCGGTTTCGATTGCGGTGCGGAGATAGTTCTTGAATCGGAAAATGAATTAACGATTCAATCACTATTGTTTTCAGAATCACATTCGCGGTTTGTTGTATCGGTAAATGAAAAAGATAGAAATACTTTTGAAGAAATTATGTTAGATGATGCACGGATGTTAGGAAGCGTGAACGATACCGGAATAATTCGGGTAGCTCATAACAATATTGAAATAATAAATTTACAAACCGAAGCTTTGCATTTTGCTTGGTCAAATGGTTTAACTGAGCAGGTGATATAATGGAAGTTAAATCATTAGTTATTACAGGTTATGGAATTAATTGTGAAGAAGAAGTTGCGGCGGCTTATAGGCTTGCCGGAGCTATTCCTGAGATAGTTCACCTAAACGACATTTTTTCAGGTAAAGTTGATATACATTCATTTCATATTATTAATTTCCCAGGCGGGTTCAGCTTCGGAGATGATATTGCCTCCGGCAAGGTGCTGGCAAATAAAATAAAATTTCAAAAACTGCCTGATAACTCAACTTTGCTCGATCAATTGAAAAAGGTATTGGCAGAAAAGAAATATATTTTGGGTATATGCAATGGGTTTCAAGTGCTTACGCGGCTTGGTTTATTGCCGAATATTTCCGGCAAATTTGAGCAAGAGGTGTCTTTAGCACATAACATACAAGGGAAATTCATTGATGAATGGGTTACTCTGAAAGTTCCGAATGCAGCAACCCCATTTATTGCTGATATGGATACAGTTGAACTGCCTATCCGACACGGTGAAGGAAGGTTAATTGTTTTGGATGAAAAGATAAAGCACGCAGTTATAGATGAAAAATTAAATTGTCTTATTTATGCCAATAACCCGAATGGTTCGATGCTTGACTGTGCCGGTTTAACGGATAGAACAGGGCAAGTATTCGGTTTGATGCCGCATCCTGAAGCTTTTCTTTCAGTATATAATCACCCTGATTGGGGAAGAAGAAAAAAGCAGGGAACAATAAACGAAAATGGAGATGGCTTAAAAATATTCAAAAACATTGTTGAGGCAATTCCCAAAAACCCTCTGTAAGTCTTTACTTTACAGAGGGTTAATTCGTGGAGCTAAGCGGGTTCGAACCGCTGGCCTCTTGAATGCCATTCAAGCGCTCTACCAACTGAGCTATAGCCCCAAATCACCTGTGCAAATTACGAATTTTCCATAAATTTACAAAAACGTTTAGCATCAAAAACGCGGCAAATATAAACGGATTTCAAAAAAAACAGGATGTGACGGGGAAATTACTCACACGCCACATCCAATTTATATCTGAAGATTAGCTTTACACTCACTTGATCAAGATCAATTTTTTAACTGACCTGAATTTATCCGTATTGATTTCATAAAAGTAAACGCCGCTACTCATACCAATGTGCATAGCAAATCGTATTTGCAGGAATTCTGTGTCGTTGGCGAAAAATACAGACTTGATTTGTTACTCGTTGCATCACTCAATCCTATCGAACTCCATTAGTGTTAGCTCATTTGTCGTTATTGCTTTTTCTGCATTTTTTTTAGTGTTTCAATTCGGTCATCTAAAAGTTTTATGCGCTCGTTAACCTGATTTACAAAGGTGTCAAGTTGTTTCTCGTAAGCTGGTTTGTCATAATAGCCGCGTTGTTCAAAATAACTTTTAAAGAGCCAATTCCGTTTAAGAGCTTCCATATTTTCTTCAAACTTCACTGCCCCGATCTTTGTTGCTTCGGAAATAGCTAATAGATTATCAACAGTACGATAAATTACAGTATCGAGAGGAGTCTTATCTTTCAGCAGATTTCCAAGCAGTCCTTTCCCGAGGTTTACATCGCTAATTATTACATCAATATGACTCACTACAGAATCTACATTTGCTACAATAGACTGCACGCCTATCAGCAGGGAATTAATGACAATTGAAACAGTATCAAGTTTATTTGAAATTGATTTTAAACTTTTGTCGGCAGTTACAATCAGTAAATTTGTATTATTATATAAGTCGTTGTCGTTGATAAGTTTACCGAGTGAACCTTGACCATTATCAACTTTTTCTATCATATCCGCGAGGCTCTTAGATAAGTTTTTTATATTATTAACTGTCCCTTCAACTTCCTGAATAATAACACCAAAAGCAAACGGATCAACGCCAATAATTGTTCCGCCATCTTCTATACGAGGTGCAGGTTCATTATCAAGGATTAATGTAATAACTTTATTCCCGACCAATCCTTCGGTTTCAATTGTTGCTTTAGTATTTGTTTTAATGAATTTCCGAATCTCTTCCCTGAGACGAATGGTTACATCGACCTGCCCCTTTTCATTAGAAACAATTTGTATATCACTAACTGTCCCTACATCAATACCGCTCAACCGAACCTGTGAACCTTTACGCAAACCTTCAATTGATTTAAAGTAGGCGTGGATATTTAATGTTTTTGAGAACATCGACTCCTTATTGCCGATTAAAAAAATAGCGGTAACAATAAGAACGAAACCGATAAAAACAAAAATTCCTAATTTGAACGTGCTGGTTTTTTGCGCCATTTTATATCCTTATGAAACTTCTTCTATATATTCAGGACTGAAAAAATTCTTTAGAAAAGGGTCTGTGTTATTTACCATATCTTCCATTCCGCCTTCGAAAATAAGTTTGCCATCTCGAAGTACAATCGAACGGTCCGCGATAATTTGCGCGCAAATCATATCGTGAGTTACCGAGATTGAGGTCATACCCAATTCAGACTGCAAATCCCTGATAAGCCTGCTAATCTCTTTTGTTGTAATTGGATCAAGTCCTGTTGTAGGTTCATCATATAGAATGATTTTGGGCTCTGTAATGATTGAGCGGGCGAGTCCTATCCTTTTCCGCATACCGCCGGATAGTTCTGACGGCATTTTATTTATCGCACCTGAGAGAGAAACCATTTCAAGTGCGCGCTCGACTTTAGCTTGAATTTCGCCATAGCTGAAATTTGAATTTCGCGCTAAGGGAAATGCCAGATTATCTCTAACTGACATAGAATCATACAAAGCTGCGCTTTGGAATAGAAAACTGATTTCTTTACGAAAATTTGTTAATTCTTTTTGAGTGAACCCGATTACATTTTTACCTTCAACTTTTATTTTACCGGAATCAGGAATGAGCAAGCCAACCATACATTTTAAGAGGACACTTTTCCCCGTGCCGCTTTTCCCAAAAATAACTAGATTTTCGTGATTCGCGACATTAAATGAAACGCCATCCAACACTACAAAGCTGCCGAACTGCTTGTGTATATCTATTATTTCGATTAAGATGTCGGCCATAACCAAATCGTTAGTTTCACGAGAACAGCATCTGTAATTAAGATTAATAGTGAAGCATACACCACTGCAGTGGTTGAGGCTTTGCCAACCCCTTCAGTTCCGTTTTCTGCAAGATAGCCTTTGAATGCACCGATAATACCTGCAAGAAACCCGAAAAATATTGTTTTTCCAACTCCCGGAATGAAATCACCGAATTTTAATGAATCTATTACTGCACCGATATATAGTGTAGGGGAAATAGGTGAGATAAACTGAATAGCAATATAGCAGCCAAAAATAGAAAGAAAAATTACATAAGTTGTTAGAATCGGTAAAATTAAAGTTGTTGCAGTTACACGGGTAACTACAAGAAACTTAAAAGGGTCAATTGCCGAAACCTCCATCGCGTCAATCTGTTCGGTAACGCGCATCGAGCCTAATTCTGCTCCAATCCCTGAACTTACGCGTCCGGCGAAGATAAGAGCTGTCAAAACTGGTCCCAATTCTCTTACAACTGAAATTGACACCATCGCAGGGAGGAAAGATTCTGCACCAAACCGTGCAAGTACCGGCTGGCTTTGCAGTGCAAGCACGAAGCCTATTATCAATCCTAATACACTGACGATTGGCATAGTTTTCACACCTAATTCGTACATATGCTTAGATATTTCGGCAAAGTCATAAGGAGGGCGAATCAAATCCTTAAAAAATCGGATGATGAATAGTTGCAGTATGCCTAAGTTGTTGAAAAATTCTATCAACACGCTTGGTTTTGTTTCTTCCTCTGAGTTCTGCTCTTTCTTCAAATCATTATTCTTATAAGCTATGTTAATAATATATTACCTAAATCAAGCGATAAGCCCGTTAAAAAAATAAGCCTTTTGGGCGGTTAACCGCTGTACAAGCAGTATCATTGTAATACAACAAAATCAAAAATAAACAACCCAAAAGGTTACACAAAGATGCAAAAAGATGGGCAAAAAAACGAATTGAAAATAAACAAATATAAAAATAACAAAGGATGTTTTTTTGTAACTGTTTAGGTCAAAAAACAAATATGGTAACTACTCAGCCTGTTCTTGAATTTGTCCCAATGGGACTAAATTTGAATAACCGTGAGTGACAACTCACGGAAAAGTAAGCCCAAACAAATAACGTCCCCGATGGGGGGGGGGGCGAACTAACTATGCGGCATAAATTTGCCCCCTTCGGGGACATAGATGCTTTTTATCATACTCCCGTGAGTTGTCACTCACGGTTATTCAAATTTAGTCCCGTTGGGACATAATATCCGT
>CAIYTF010000049.1 GCA_903929035.1 uncultured Ignavibacteriales bacterium | reverse complement strand
GGGGCAAATTCACGCCGCGTAGTTAGTTCGCCCCCTTTCGGGGACGTTATTAGTTTGGGCTTACTTTTCCGTGAGTTTGCTCTCACGGTTATTCAAATTTAGTCCCTTTGGGACAAATTCAAGAACAGGCTGAGTAGTTACAATTTTACAAAATATTTGGACAGCTATTTTTATGAAATTGGAAGTATTTATTTTATATGCCTTGTTTCCGGTACTTGGTTACGCGGGCCAATTGGGCATTAAACTGACGCGGGCACAATCCGAAAATATTTCCGGCGGTGAGCAAAAAGCTGTTAAATATAATGACAGCAGCTACCAACTCAGAACATCAAACCCGCGGCAGGCAATTGAATATGCACGCGAAGCACGGATGTTTGCTTCTTCAAACACGATAGAAGCAGGGCGCGGTTATTTTAACGAGGGGAATGCTCTGGCAAATCAAGGTTTATATACCGAAGCATTAATCAAATTTGATAGCGCGCTGGTTATATTTAACAAAATAGAAAACCGGTTATTTACCGCCAAAGTATTGAATGGCAAAGGGGCAGTTTACGGTAATTTAGGTAATTACACCAAGGCTCTGGAAATACATTTTGCAGCATTGAAAATACGCGAATCTATTAACGACACCGCGGGAATTCCAACATCTCTAAATAACTTAGGCGCAATCTATCAGCAGATGGGTGATTCAAAGCAGGCAATCGTTTATTTTCAACGGGCGTTGGAGCTGCATCAAAATAGAGCTGATACTCGAAATGTTATTATGACTCTTTCCAATATCGGGGCAGCTTATTCATCCCTGCAGGATTTCCGAGAGGCTCTTGATTATCACCGTAAAGCTATGGAACTATGCCAACCTTTACAAGACCTTTTTTTGTTATCAAGCATTTATAACAATATTGGAGGCGACCTGATTGAACTTGGTGATTTAAAAGGTTCGGCAGAATTTCAGAAAAAGTGTCTGGCAATAAAAAAGAAATTAGGTGATCAGGCAGGAGAAGCTATCGTGCTGCTGAATATCGGACAATGTTTTATAGAGCAGAAAAAATATAAAGAGGCTGAATTGTATCTGAAAAATAGTCATCAACTCGCGGTACAAATTTCCTATACAGAAGTTGAAAAAAATGTTGATTTATACCTCTCGGATTTATATGAGAAACAGGGAGATACAAAACAATCTTTATACTATTATAAAAAGTACAATATTTTAAAAGATAGTCTTTTTGATAAGGAAAAAGCCAAAGACATAGGAAAAGTAGAAGAGCGGTATGAAATAGAAAAGGCACAGGAAGAACTGCAGAGGAAACAACAGGAAGAGCTGCGTCAGTCTCTCGAAAAATTAACTTATAGAAACAGGATACAGTACACGGGAATTTTTATTTTTATTGTTCTGCTTTTTCTTGGCGCGTTCGCGGTGGGTAAGCTAAGGCTGCCGGTCATCCTCGCGCGCGTAATCATCTTTTTTACATTCCTGATTTTTTTCGAATTTACAATTCTATTAGTAGAACCGTATATAGAATCCTTTAGCAATAATATACCTCTGATAAAATTGCTTTTCAATGCTGCCATCGCGCTTATAATAGCACCGCTGCACGAATATTTGGAAGGAAAAATGAAACATAAATTAATTGAAAGCAATTAAATGTAACTATCGAAACTAAAAAACTCGGGCTATTTATTTTGGGATTAGAATTATTGTATCCTCTCCAAGAAATTCCCACAAGTCTTTAAATAGTTCAGGTGTTAATTTAACCTTGTGGTTCGGGAGACGAAAGATTGGGTTTTCTGAACCGCCGTTTGCAGTTTCGACTAACACGGGAACATCACCCCTATGTTTCTCGAGTATCTTAATCAACCCTCCCAACTTATTCGCTTCAACACGTTCTTTATCAATAAATAATTTAATGTATTTTGTAAACCGCTCCTTGACTTTATCAAGCGCGTAAACTTCGCTGATGTTTAGCTTCACCGCGTCGCCTGAGCTTTCGGGAGTGGCAACCACCATAACGCGGCTTTCAATTGCAATAAGTTCTGCATAGTCTTTGAAGGATTTGCTGAACATAATACAATCGCACGAGCCGGACAAATCGTCCATAGTAAAGAAAGCCATTTGTTTGTTTTTGCTATCCAATTGAAGCCGCAATTTCGTGATAACACCGCAGGCTTTCACCGTTTTAGGAAACTTGGCATCTTCGCCAAGTTCACCGAAATGAATTTGAGAAAATGACTGATATTCTAATTCATATTTTTTAAGCGGATGATCGCTGATATAGCAGCCGGCAACTTCACGCTCCTTGGCAAGCCGCTCGTGTTCGGACCAATCCGGAAAAGGCGCGAGGTCAGGGGGCGGGATGGACATCTCTTCCGACATATCACCAAACAAGCTATTTTGGCTTGATTCCTTCATAAACTGATATTTAGCACCATATTGGAGCGCGGCTTCCACGTTTTCAAATATCTCGCGCCGGTTCTTATGCAGTGAATCAAATGCACCTGCTAATATTAGTCCTTCCATCGCCCGCTTATTTATGGCACGAGTATCAATATTCGCGCATACATCGAATAAAGAAGTAAAATTTCTGCCGAGTGCTTTTCTGCCTTTTTTCAGCTCTTCAACCGCGCCGGCACCTACATTTTTAATAGCGGATAGTCCGAAACGTATTTTTTCGCCTTGTACAGTGAAATATGTGGTCGGGCTGTTAATTTCGGGCGGCAATATATCGATATGAAGTTTGCGGCAGTCGTCCATAATAGGAGTCACCTTCTTCATATCGTTAATTTCGTTTTTCAAGTTGGCTGCCAAAAACTCAGGCGTGTAATGCGCTTTCAAATATGCTGTTTGATAGGCAACAAATGAATAGGCAACCGAGTGGCTCTTGTTAAAACCGTAATTCGCGAACTCAACAATGGTCTCGAAAATATCTTCCGCGCCCTTTCGTGGAACACCGTTTTTCACCGCGCCATCGATGAAAGTGCCCTTCTGCTTCTCCATCGTTTTAAGGTCTTTTTTACCCATAGCACGGCGAAGATTATCAGCCTCGGCAAGTGTCATCCCGCCAACAATATTGGCAATCTGAATTACTTGTTCCTGATAAACGATAATTCCATAAGTTTCTTTCAATATCGGTTCAAGCGATGGATGGGCATAAACAATGTTTTGCCTGCCATACTTCCGGTCAATAAAATCATCAATAAATTTCATTGGTCCCGGGCGATAAAGCGCGTTCATTGCCGATAAATCTGAAATGCTCGTTGGTTTTAACTTACGCAAATACTCGCGCATCGGGGGACTTTCAAACTGAAATATTGCAGTTGTTTGTCCGCGCCAAAAAAGTTTATACGTCTTGTCATCGTCAATCGGAATTTTTTCAATATCTATATCAACATTATGATGCTGCTTAATCAGGTCAACTGCATCCCTGATAATCGTGAGAGTCCGAAGCCCGAGAAAGTCCATTTTCAGCAGACCAAATTCTTCGAGGTCTTTCATATTATACTGCGTAACAATATCTTTGGAATCCCCCGCCGTGGCAAGCGGCACATACTGGCTGACTTTCCCGGGGGCTATCACCACGCCGGCGGCGTGCTTGGAAATATTGCGGTTCATTCCCTCGAGTGCTTTTGAATACTTCAGCAGATTCAATATCTCAGGCTCGGTGGAATTCCGCACCCATTCTAATTCTCCAACTTCTTCAACAGCTTTTTCGAGTGTAAAAGATTTCCCGTATTCCATTGGTATATATTTCGTGATCCTGTTTACCGTTGGAATTGGTATTTTCAATACACGGGCAACATCGCGCAAAACCGCCCGCGAACCAAGCGTGTTGAAAGTGACAATCTGAGTAACGCAATCTGATCCGTATTTTTGCCGCACGTATTCAATAACTTCTCCGCGGCCGTCATCCGCGAAGTCAACGTCAATATCGGGCATTGTTTTTCTCGCGGGATTCAAAAATCTTTCAAACAAAAGATTATAGGGAAGCGGGTCAATGTTAGTGATGCCGAGTGAATATGACACGATACTGCCAGCCGCGCTGCCGCGTCCGGGTCCAACCGGAATTTTCATCCTCCGCGAAGCATTGATAAAATCCTGCACAACCAGGAAGTAGCCTGCAAAGCCCATTTCCTTGATGGTTTTTAACTCGTATTCAAACCGCTCTGAAATTTTGTCGGTAATAACTTCATACCGCGATTTCAATCCGATATGGGCTATTTCATCCAGATAATCATTCAAATTTTTCGCGCTTGAAGTTTCAGGAATAGGAAACTTTGGGAAATGATACTGCCTATTATCAAGATTAACATTACATTTTTCCGCTATTTCAAGCGTGCTTTCGATTGCCCCTGAATAGTGACCAAGGAGTTCTTTCATTTCTTTTGGAGACTTGAAATAAATCTGATCGGTGCCATATCGGAGTTTGGTATAATCGGATTCGCCGCTTTTATCGGAAAGCATCAGCAATATGTTGTGGGAAACGGAATCTTCGCGGTTTATATAGTGGCAATCGTTGGTAGCAACAAGTTTTATACCTAACTCTTTGCTTAACTTAGGCATTCCAATAAGCATTGCCTGCTCATCGGGAATTTTATGGTCTTGAATTTCAAGGTAGAAATCATCTTGAAAAATATCTTTGAATATTTTTGCAATATCACGCGCTTTGTCAAACTCCTTGCTGACTAAAAACGGGGCAACAATACCTCCAACGCAGGCGGTAGTGCAGATTAATCCCTCGCTATGGCTGCGGAGAGTTTCAATATCGATACGCGGACGGTAGTAATAGCCTTCAAGAAATCCTATTGATGAAAGTTTAACAAGATTGGCATAACCCGCGTTGTTTTTCGCGAGAAGAATCAAGTGGAAATACGCGCGTTTTTTCTTGCCTCCCGTGGTGTCGCCGGTTTTTGCTCTGTCTTTCCGGCTGCCATCAAGGACGATATAGGCTTCCATACCGATAATAGGTTTTATGCCTGCTTTTTTCGCGGTTTTATAAAATTCCGGCACGCCGTAAAGCACCCCGTGGTCGGTTAGCGCGACAGAATCCATCCCGTTTTTTTTCGCTGCATTAACTAATCCGTCAATCGTGCAGGCGGCATCCTGCAGGCTGAAGTGGGAATGGTTATGTAAATGTATGAAGTCGCTCATCCCCCGGGCATCATCCATTCAATAAAATCTCCGCGCTTTGGCGGATTAGACATCCAAGAAGCGTTCGGTTCGGGAATATCAAAACATTGTTTAACTGTAATAAAATTTTTCATCGGGACAACTTGTTCTTTCCCGCGCCCTGAAATCCACCGGATTCTTCTGGAAACATCGAGAGCTTCTACAAGTTCTTTTAATTGCAGCACATCCTGTCCCAGATAAGATAGAACTAACTCATATTCGCCTTTACGCCACAAACCGGGCATATCTGCTCCGGTAATTTTTTCAACAGATTCACCATTAGAGAGCTTTCCCTCGTGCTGTTTGCCGCGCAAGCCCGCGCCGCTTAGTGCTTTATCGAATCCTAAGAAATGGCCTTTCGTGAACGTGACAATCAGCATTAAATCCACGTGATTCATAGCAAGTTCAGAACATTCTTTCATCAATCCGCTTTGCAGAGCAAGCACCGAAAAATCGAATGAACAACCATTCCACGTTATAATTTTGTATCCTTCTTGGACCAATTCCTGTATTCTTCGTACAACAGCAATGGCAGTATCCCGCGACATCTCGGGTTTACCGGAATGAAATTCAGGGTCAGGTTTATCGCTGAAAGCAAATGCCGCGCAGCTTATTGTCAGCGGTGACGGATGCTTCCACGGTTTATAAGTGACACCGGTTTTTTCATCAATAAGTAAATCAGCAGCAATTTCAAGATCAAAAGTTGCATATTTCATAATGTGGGTTCTCTGAAATTTTAAATGAGAAAGTGTTAATGTTATTTCTGAACGAGTTCTAAATTACACATAGTTTTGATTTTTTCAAAATGAAATTGTCTGAATCAGGATTTACAGGATTAAAGGATTGAAAGGATTTTTTGGAAACAGCTTGATATAACCTTCGCGGTCTTTTGATATAAGCTTCGCGTCTTGGCGTCTTCGCGTGAGAAAGTGTTTGGGTTATTTATGAATGACTCCTAAATTGTCTGAATCAGGATTTACAGGATTAAAGGATTGAAAGGATTTTTTGG
>CAIYTF010000048.1 GCA_903929035.1 uncultured Ignavibacteriales bacterium | reverse complement strand
GCTATTTACTGCTGCGAATAACGCCCAAAAATGCAATAATTTGACTATTATTCGCAAAGTCGCGTTAAAAATTTGCGGACTGGAGTAACTGTTTGTAGCCATTTTATAGACTGAAAACGTTGTTTTTGAGACAAAAACGCATTATTCTGATGTGATTTACTCAAGCTACCAAATCAATGTTCGATTACAACACTTTTCGTGGGGACACTAAATAGTGTATAGTGCAAATTCGATAATAAACCGTTACGGTAAAACTCTTAAGACTTGTTAAGAAATAGGTTTTACATCTTTTAATAATAACTTTCGCGGTCTTGGCGTCTTCGCGTGAGAAATTGTTATGGTTATTTCTGAACGAGTCCTTATTCTGAAAAAATCTGTATTTGATAGAACGGGTGAAAAATCTAATTTTCCAAAAAAGGTATTAATTTTTCTATTTCTTTTTCCCAGATAAGCTCTTTTGAAGCGGCAAAACAATTTTCCCTGTACTCACGCGTTAACAGTTTATCCGAGATACATTTTTTCAGCACGGCTATTACTTCATCAACATTCTCCGGATCAACATATATACCCACTTTGTACTTGTCAATAATATCTTTCATCTGCGGGAAATTGCTTGCTATTACCGGTAATCCTGTAAGTATATATTCAAACATTTTATTTGGCAGCGCGTAATAGTAGCTGAGGCTTAGATTTTCAATTATAGCAAGCCCAAAATCCCCTCCGGCAGTATATCTCAGAAGATCTGAAAGCTCAACCTTACCATAAAAAAAGACATTTCGAGTAAGTTTCTTTTCGACAGATAATTTTTCATAATAATTTTTCTTCTCTCCGTCACCAATTATTACAAGTACGCAATTTTCCAATTTTTCAAATGCTTCAAAAATTATTTTTAGTCCCCTCCCGTGCAGGACAACTCCCTGATAAATAAATATTTTTGTTTCAAAACTGAGACTATAATATTTCCTGAAATCAAACGGCTCATCAATTTTTTGATATAGCGGAAGATTTCTTAGAACTAATGTTTTCCCGATGTTATATTCTTTTTCAATAAATGCCGAATCAAGTTCTCCGGTTGTAATTGTCTTGCTGACCTTAGTAATACAAATACTTTCGATTAACCGAAGTATTTTCTGCAAATACTTTCTGTTACTTAACCCCGCGAGGTGGCTATAGACCTCACGCGAATCATAAAAAACTTTTGCCCCTTTCAATTTTCCTGCTAAGGTTACTAACGGCAGCGTATAAACGTCTTCGGCAAAGTAGATTTCAGCTTTTGAGTTAAACAATATTGCCAAAAGCGTAATTGCAAACCTCAAGTAAAAAATAATAGAGAATCTACCTTTGTTTAAATGATAGATTGAAATATCCCTTTCGTGGAGAGTTGAACTTATTGTCGTCCAGTCAAAACAAACTACTTTAACATTATAGCCTTTATCGCGAAATGACTTGTAGAAATTCGCGGTTCTTGTATCATAGCGGATATTGCCAAGGAAAGCAATTAAGATAGATTCTTTATTCATTATTCACGCGATTCATTGGAAACTTCAATATGATAAAATAAACGCTTTGTTTATTGCTTCAACCAACGTTCGTCCAAGCAGAGAATATCCTGATGAGGTGAGATGGACCCTATCACGGATACACAATTTCTCTGCATACCATTTATTCATATAACCATATCCGCCAAACACGGGCACCGGATTCCAATACGCGCAATTATGCTTTACCGCGAAAGCAATCATTTGCTCACTTAAAAGAGGCAAAAAAGGATTAGATTTATTTTTTTTAAAATTGGCATCTCCTGTTATAGCTAACAAGATACTAACAGAACTGTCTTTCTCTCTAACAATACTCACGAGCCGCTCCATATTACTTTCGATATATTCTTCATCGTATCTTTTCCCGAATATGTCATTCACTCCAAGCGAAATTATTACCAAATTCGGTTTGAATCTTTCCAAATGTCCAAGTGCAATTGCTGATTCAGTAAAATATTTATATGATTTTCCCGGCACGCCAAACGCTGAATAATTGCAGATGCCTTTTTTTCCCAGAATCAAGCAATTCCTTTCCTTAATCCCTTGTAAAGAAATACCCTTTACATCTTCAAAATCTAACCTTTGCGATCTTCGCGTCTTGGCGTGAGAAAGTGTTAATGTTATTTCTGAACGAGTCCTAATAGCTTCACAATACTGAATACTTTCCGTTAATTCAGGACTGCCAAAAGAAACTGCTTTCCTATTTCTTGATGATGTTTTACTGCCCGTAACTTGTTTGTATTTTTTTGATTTTCTTTTCCTAACTGAATGGCTATGCTTAACATTCTTTCCGCGCATTGTCTTTACCCGTCTTGGCTTTGGCTTCGGTGCAACAATAGTTGTTTGCCCATCTCCATACAGTTGGTGTACATATTTTGCTACTGCATTGGGATAACTTTTACCGGCAATATGTGAATCGCCAATATGATAAATGGATACAGCCTTGCCTGAACTATCCAGCGAGAGTTTCAGCAATTCAAAAAATTGCCGCAGTGCATCCGCGTTGCCGATAACATTTTTTTCCGGAAATATTGTTATGTTATAAGTTTCCTCCGCGGTAACAAGTGAATCCTCCGCGTTTCCATAAACAAGCGTATCCGCCCCTTCAGCTGAAATTGTATCTCGCGCGGCAAATAAAGGAGTAATGCCAAATAAAACAAAAAAAATAAGCAATTTTAATTTGTACACCGGATAAAAATTCATTCTATTCATACTCTTTCATTTTCAAAATTTAAGATAGATAAATGGTTTTGTATCGGCAGAACCTACTTGATAAATGGCATAGCCGGCAATGGCAATTAACACCGCTTGTTTCAGCCGGCTCAGCTTTGAGAACTTCCGCCCAATAGTAATTTCATATTGCTCAGGCAAAAAATGAAGCACGTACCCCGCGACAATCGCGATAAATACACCATAGTAAATATCCATCCATTGCATCATCAAATCCGGACTAAATCCATCCGGTATTTTTCCTAAAAGCGATAGAGCCGAACCAATAGAATTACTCTTGAAAAGTATAAAGCTTGCCGCGATAAAAATAAAAGCTATTACTGCCCAGCTTCTTTCTTTAATTATAACATTCTTTCCGCTGCTCCGCCATCGAACAGTCAGGTGTTCAATAACTATCATAGTACCGTGTAACAATCCCCACATAATAAATGTCCAAGCCGCTCCGTGCCAGATTCCGGAAAGCAAAAATGTCACCATAATCGCGATGACCGCGGCTGATTTTCGCCAAGTTCGTAATCTAAAGTTCAACGGCGTGAATATGTATTCGTTAAACCAATCTAAAAGTGTTATATGCCACCGCCGCCAAAATTCAGTCACGGTTTTTGCGTGAAACGGCAAATTAAAATTGTTTTTTATTTCAAACCCGAGCAGCAATGCTATTCCAAGTGCAATATCAGTATAACCTGAAAAATCATAATATACCTGTATTGGCGCGGCTATTAATGCAAAAAAACATTCAAGTCCTGAAAAATAGTTTGGTGTATCCAACACTCTATCAAGAAAATTTACCGCTATAAAATCAGCAATAACTATTTTTTTAAACACGCCGGACATTATTAAAATAAATGCTCTTGAAGTATCATAATTTGTGAGCACCGGTTTCCTGTGGAATTGCGGCAGCAATTCACGCGAACGCGATATGGGACCCGCGATTATTGTAGGAAAGAATGAAGTATAAAGCAGGTATATCGTAAATTTCCTTTCAGGCTCTTCAATGATACCGCGATGCGTATCAATAACATAACCCAAACTTTTAAAAACGTAATACGAAATTCCTATCGGGGCAGCAATCATCATCGGGACAAATATATTCCCTGGTGATACTATTGATTGATATTGGCTCAGAAAGAAATTTGAATATTTAAAATAGCCAAGCGTTGCTAAATTCAATATTATAGAACAGGCAAGCAAAATGTTTTTTCGATGCTGTTCAACTGCTCCGGCAATCTGTTTTGCAATAATAAAATCTGATGCCGAAAGCAGTAGTAAGATGAGTATTCCAAATCCGCTCAACCGGTAATAAATATACAAACTGAACCCCAACAGCAGAGCAACACGAACAATGTCATTCTTATAAAAGATAGTGTAAAATGTATATAGTATGGAGAACATTATTATATATTGTACAGAAGGAAAGTTTATCAAGCCCTGAGAAACACTAAACCATTCTGAAAAAAAAGACTTAACGATATCCATTTATTATTGAATATCGTTTCTTTTTTTGTAATTCTCATATTCACGGATAATATGATCGGCAAGTTCATTGGCAATAACCCGTTCACCGCCAAGCGTGAAATGCCCGTCCTTTGCAGCCAAACCTCTATTTGCCCATTTCAATATTGAATTTTCACCGCCCATTGTTTCATATAAATCCCAGAAAGCGCAATTCCATTTCAGAGCAGCCATTTTCAGCGCGTCACGGACAACCGTCAAACCGGGGTATGATTTATATACCCCGTTAAAAGACTTTGCCATATCACCCACACCGACTATTAATATTGAAGCACCGGGCATCAGGATTCTGAATTTTTCAATAATGCGCGAATACATTTTTTCCATATAGTCTCTCTGCCGCGTATTTAATACATAAGGAACCGAATTCCCTCCAAATTGCAATATGATTAACCGCGTATCAATATACCGCAATTGCAATTTCACAAAGTCTTCATCAAGCAGATTCAAACCTTCACCTGAATGACCGCGTATAGAATAATTATCAACTTGAATTTTGTTGGCTCCGTCCAAATACATACCGTAAAACGATGTTGTATTATCACCGGCAATCTTAATACTGATTTTCTTATTAATTGCTGAAACGGGAATATCTAGCTTATTAAACCTGCTGTTCCTATAAGCCTCCGATGAATATAAATTGCCGTTGAAGATTGATTCATTATCATCTCCGAATATTTTCAGAGATACATTTGTTTTTACTCTTCCGAATAATAAATAGGCTTTATCAAAATTCCTGTTTGTATTGAATTTGTATGACACGTTGGCACTTGTATAATGCCTTAGAGTTTTTTCCGTATCTATATTATTTTCCTGCAGGGTATCATTTTCGGATTTACCGGATTCCGGTGAATTATCATTATTAATTGAATAAGCAAATTTAAATGCAGCTCCGGAAAGCCCGTAGTTTTCTCCCCGCTTCAATTTCTTTGAAAATACATTATACTTAGTCCAGTTAGCACTGCTGTTTCTCTCGTACGAAATCGGTGAAGCGATATCGGTGAGCGGCATATATCCATAGCCTGAGCCTCCAAAGCGCGCCTGCAATTTAGTACGGAGCTGAGAAGTAATGCGGTCGCCTTCAAGTTGTGAATCACCGTAATGGGCTATATGAATGGTCGAGTGCTCACCGTCATTAACCAACGCGCGAAAAAAATTATCTAACGCGTAAAATCCGTTTTTATCCGGATTCATAAAAATCTTTTGTTCAGCGATGGCATTGATACTATGAGGTGATTCGCCTGATATAGAAGCAGCTTCTCTCGAAACATAACCTGAAATTAGACTATCAGCAGCAAAATTTTCTACCACTTTCTCAAAAACAAAAAGTTTTTCAAAAGGTATAAATTTCAAATGTCCGCCCATAATCGGTAACTCGATATCCGTTGCTGCTAAAGAGAACAACACGAAAAGTAAATTAATAAATAAAATAACTTGGAGTGCCCGCCGAATAGTGCGATGACTCTGCTTCTCCGCTAATTCCTGTTTTTGCTTTAGGTTTTTCTTTGACAAAATATGCCGTGATTAATTTTTTTAATTAGAAAAGGAAATAGAACCTTTAACACGATGTACACTAAATTCTTGTAAAGAAATAACCTTTACATCTTCTAATATCTAAACCTTTGCGGTCTTCGCGTCTTTGCGTGAGAAATTGTTATTTCTTAACGAGCCCTAAGTAAGCTGGGGTAAATAAGAACCTCATTTACCGTTCATAATTTTATTCCTTTATACTCGTATTCCAAAAATAACAACGATTTATTAAATATTTCAGTATTCTTTTCAGCCGCGTAATGTTCTGCTGCTTCCTGTCCGCCGCCATAGAACCGCATCCATAGTAAACTCCCCACCGCGAAACCATCAAACACTCTGTCTGCCAAAAAGGACTTAACCGTCAGGAAGCCAAATAGCACGTTCCAGCCCATAGAAATAGTTCCCTGAAAATAATTTCCTGTATAAAACTGTCCCATCCCCGGTAATAGGGCTGATAATACCCGTGCTTTCACAGGACTGTATTTTTGATTCTGGACATATATGCAGAACTGCCTCAGAAACTCTGTAGTATCGGGCAGCCCGAAACAATTCGCGGCACGTTCCCAGTCATCCATCATCATATAAGTCCAGCCGCGCCAATAGCGTGCCGTGCTGATTTTTTTCACGGTCATTTCATACTGCTGAATCATAGTTAACGCGGTGCCAAAATCGTGCCTGAGAATAGTAATTTTTATCAACTCAATTCTCGCGCTGTCTTCCGCTTCTTTGTCGGGTGCCGAGATAACTGCCCTGTTAAATGCCGCGGAGGCTTCCAATAATTTTGCTCCCGCGCGGTAGCATTGCCCAATCCTGTAATTTGCCTTAAAGCGGTATTTATTATTTACATCAAAAAACAGCAGCCGTTCATATTCGGTAACAGCGTCATAGAACTGCTCCGCATCCTGCAAACTAACTGCAATCTCTTCCTGTTTGGCAAGAAGTGAGTCAAGGTTTTGGGCTATACCCGAAACAGTAACTAAACAGCCAATAAATAATATTAAAACAATTTTCATTTGCACACGCTACCGGGATTAAACGTCTTGGGATGCAGAAACTCGTTCAGTTTCACAAAGTCTGCTAATTGATTTCTTGCAGACCGTTCATTTTCTTCATTCATCAATTGGGCCGATGCGGCGGAACCATAAATACTCCCGCCGTAAAATAAGATTGTTGAAACACCAAACACATAGCCCCGAAAAGAATGGTTACGCGAAAAATTATCAACCGTCAGGAATGTCATTAACCCGGTGATAAGAAACGTGGTAATACCGTCACCTGTTTTACCGGTATATATTTTGCCTGCCCCGGGTATTACGGCAGAAAGTAATCCGGCAGTCAGTTCACTTTTCTTTTCAGGGCGGACAACTTTATTCACCAAAAAATTTATCGTATCTGTTTCATTTGAAGAGACTATTGACAACTGGAAATTTCCCTGCAGAGTCTGCCCGCTTAAAATGCTTGAAAAATAACTAATCGGGATATAACTTTTTTGTCCGGTTTGCGCCTTCTTGTTTAGACTATCAGATAGAGAAAGAACCTTTAGGTATTCCCCATCGGTAAAATGTTTCATTATGATGCTCCCCTGCAGCTGTTCTGCCTGCGCGCTGTCGCGAATCTTATTTACCATCAAACCGGCGAGTTTACTGTTATTAACCTGTAAATAGCTGTAACCAAGTTTTAAAAATAACGAATCGTTGTTTTCAAATCCTGAAATACATTCATATTCGGAAGCAGCACGCGAATAGTCACCCTTGCAAAAAAGAAAATCGGCAAAACTCTTTCTATCCTGAAAAGATTGAAAAGGACCCTGGCTTTGTGAATATAAGTTAACGGCACTCAAAGCAGCAAATATGAGGATAAGGAAATCACGACTCATTTAGAACTAATATAATTTCCCTAAAAATAGAAAAAATGGAAGTAAATATTTGAAGCCTTTGAAGTATCAATTCTATCCCGAGCTTCAGCTATCGATTTTGGGGGCTTGGTTTCAAAATCATTATCCACTAAATCCTTATATTCGTTTAGCTTACTTGGTTGTCCTTTCCATCTTAATTTCTTGAGACCTTTTACTCCTTGCTTGTTGAATTCTTTTAGGTATTTAGTCAAAGTCGGTTTTGTGATTCGACATATTTCACGAATCTTTTCGTGTGGCAGTTTATGTGCTTTAAGTAGGAGAACCAAGCTTTTGGCTCTTGTCTTGTGATGTTCACTATACAAAATATTATCAAATATTTCATCTTCATCTGCTTTGGTCACTTTTATATGTATCATTTTTTTCTATCCAATATATGTCCTTTTGTAACTACTCAGCCTCCTGAAATCAAGAAAATATACGGTACTGATATTATGTCCCAAAGGGACTAAATTTGAATAACCGTGAGTGACAACTCACGGGAGAATGATAAAAAGCATCTATGTCCCCGAAGGGGGCAAATTC
>CAIYTF010000047.1 GCA_903929035.1 uncultured Ignavibacteriales bacterium | reverse complement strand
GAATTTGCCCCCTTCGGGGACATAGATGCTTTTTATCATTCTCCCGTGAGTTGTCACTCACGGTTATTCAAATTTAGTCCCTTTGGGACATAATATCAGTACCGTATATTTTCTTGATTTCAGGAGGCTGAGTAGTTACAAGTAAACGAATGAAATTTGGCAGACGGTGTCTGCCGAATTGAGTTTTCTACATTTTCTAATTCAATAGAGGCTGTCAATCGAATTGAACTATGTAGGGATTGATCGTTTTCCAATTCGCCAGACGGTGTCTGGCGAATTGGAGTTGTTCTATCTGCATACACTAAAAAGAATTGCCGCATATTCCTCAAGTTTCGTTCTGAAAATCCTTTCCCAAATTTATCAGTGAGCCGAAGTGATAAATCATTCAGCACACCTTCCCCAAATTTTGCCCGATGTTCGCCTTGCTGTTCTGTTTCAACAATCATTTTACCGATTTCAAAATAAGTACGCGTCATAGTGAGGTTTACGGTTGAAGCGACCGTTTTGCGGGCAAGTTCTATCAATTCAGCAACTTTGCCGAAGAGTTGGTTGTCTTTTGTATTAGAATTAATATTTTTGATTGCTTTACTCATATTCCAATCCGCTTAATTATTTTTAGTCGAATGTAAAAATACACAATGCAGCAATCATTTCATTTTAAATATTGGTTCCCTTTTACAATCCGTGGTAATTTATCCTGTCGCGGTAGTCCTCAAAACCGCCAAACAGACTCGCGACCGGCAAAAGCAGCATGTTTATTTTCTTGAGACTAATCTTTTTTGGTGAATAAAACAGATGTGTCGCGCAGTTACAATCGGCGGATCCGAATCTCTCCATAGCAGCCGTAAGGATATTATTTTTGAAAATGCGCGCGGCAATGGTATGTTCTATTGACGCGGGCGGGGTGATTGTCCAAACCGAAACAATGTTCGCGCGATTGGTCAGATAATCTATGTTCCAATGAAGTTTCTTTTCTTTGTCGAGATGGCGGTTAATTCTGGATTGCATCCCGCCGCCGCCATAAGCACTACCGATATAGAGGTAAAATCCCGCGATAAATGTATGCTTTCGTGCAGCACCAATTGCAATTTCCGCGGATCCGCGTAATTCCATTTGCAAAATGTAGTTTCCCTTTTCAGCTTTAGTCTGCGCGGCTTCCAGTAGATTAATCATTTCTTACGAAGCTTCGAAAAGTACTTTTGCATTTCTACCAAGCCGCTTGATGTTGACGGTGCGGAGTAACTCAAGGCATAATTAAACACTTCGGAGAGAGATGATATGGAGTCAAAAAGATAGTTTTCATTACTCATCTCGATTGATTTGATCGAGGTTAATTCTATATGAGCTTTATCCCAACAATCAATCCATTTTTTTATATTAATAGTATCGTTATCCATAAGTTTACTCGGAAAAGGTATATTTGACAAATTTTGAAACAAACTCAAAGAGTGCGTAGAATTTTAATACGGAAGCAAATATGTTACCAATCGCTTCGTTCGGCAGTCTTTTCGATAAGCACGATGTTGAAGAAATATCGACAATGAATGGTAAATATGTTCTCTACACGAATATTGTAATAGGTTTATTTAACAATGAACAGGCGATTGTCGATAAACTCGGCAGGCTTGATAAGTTTGCCCTCGGTTGTTAACGCTAAATCACAAAGCAATCTCTTGACATTCAGTGCAAACATCGCCTGTAAAGATTATTAGCCAAGCTTTCAGGTTGGATATCGCTTTAATCTCCTCCGTTGCCAAGTAG
>CAIYTF010000046.1 GCA_903929035.1 uncultured Ignavibacteriales bacterium | reverse complement strand
CGGGCAGCTATGGCAATGTTATTGGTTTTCGTGTAGTTGAGGACTTATAAGCCCTTTGCGCTTTAGCCCTTTTGCCCTTAAAACACGCTCGCGTGTTTTTAAAGAAATTTTAAAAAAATCGGGAGCACGCGTGCTCCCGATAGACTGAAGCGTGATTTTTGTGATTAGTATGATGAGAATGATTAGCTTCAGAATGCGGCGGACTTTTCATAGTAATCATTATAATCACAGAAATCACAGTTCAGGATAATTGTCTGAACTGTGATGGACGTGATTAGCTTCATACCAAACCGACAACAAGATAATCAGAAAACTAAAAGCAATGGGATACATATAAATTGGTTCTCCGTTAGGAGATTGAGGTTTGTAGAAAATAAACAAAACCCCGATACCGTTTTTCCGTTAGGAAATATATGTTGTTTTTTGTGTCAATAACGAAACATAAATTCTCCCGCGAAACGGGACAGGCTCTATCGGGAAATAATAATATTTACTGCAAATTGATTTTTTCTTTGAATGGCGGTATATAACTTGTTATCGGGTTGGAATTAAGTTAATCCCCCCTCTGATTTTAGGACAAATGCTGGTTTAATTGTACAGTCCACATCGTCCAAAACAATACAAATTCAAATGTAACTTTACTTTGTGCCCGAAAGGGGACTCGAACCCCTACCCACTCGCGTGGACTAGACCCTGAATCTAGCGCGTCTACCAATTCCGCCATCCGGGCTTAAAGAAGAAGTACGCCCGGGTGGACTCGAACCACCGACCCCCAGCTTAGAAGGCTGATGCTCTATCCAATTGAGCTACGGGCGCATCAAGAATGTAGTTTTAATTGTCGGGGCGGCAGGATTCGAACCTGCGGCCTCCTGCTCCCAAGGCAGGCACGCTAACCGGACTGCGCTACGCCCCGATATTCTTTATTTCAGTTATGCAATTTACGAATTATTCTCAATTATTCAAAAAGTAAATTTGAGTAGAGTAGGGTTTCCCCAAAAAATTAAAGAGAAAAATAAGGTAACTTCTCAACCGCGTGATAAATTGTTAATGTTATTTCTTAACGATCCCTAACTAAATACATTTTCAAGCATAGTCAGCAATTCCTGTTTTGTAAATGGCTTGGACATATAATAAGTCATTCCGTGAGCAAGAAAATCTTCTTTTTCTTTTTTCATTGCATAAGCAGTAATTGCAATAATTGGTGTGTCTTTGTATGTCTCCATCGTGCGAATTATTTGGGTAACCTGCATACCGTTTTTACCCCGCCTCAAATTAATATCCATCAGAATCGCGCCATATTGTTTTTCCGCGACCTTTTTCAGCGCATCCTCACCTGTCTTTGCTGTATCAAGAGAGTAAAGCCCTCTAACGAGGAAAGAAACAAGTTCTATTGAGGATTCTTCATCTTCAACATAGAGAATACTCGGTATTACATTATTTGAAATATGTGTTTTTGAATTATCTGGTTCCATTATTTTCTAATCCTTTTCAGTAAATGTTTTTTGGTTCTGAGAGCGGAAACTTGATGGTAAATCTTGTCCCTTTATCTATTGCACTATGTACTGAAATAGTGCCTCCCATTAATTCAGTATATTTCTTTGCAATGGTTAAGCCAAGCCCGGTGCCTTCGTAATGGCGGGATAACCCCTCGCTTGCCTGCCTAAATTCCTCCCAAATTAATTTTTGTTCTTCATCGGATATTCCGATTCCGGTATCGGCAATTTCAATTACAGCTTTCGCATCCAGCGTAAAAGCACTCATAGTAATGCTTCCATTATCGGTGAATTTAACTGCATTATTCAAAATGTTTTCAAAAATAATTTCAAATAACCCAGAATCAATCTTGCAAAGAATCTCTTCCCGCGAAGTATTGAACACGTATAAAAGTTCTTTGCGTTCTGCCGCCGAAGCAAATAAATCAGCAGCTTCTTTCAGCAAAGGAACGATGTTGATTTTTTCTATGTTTGCCTGAATTTCCCCTGATTCAAGTTTTGAAATATCGAGAATTAAATTCAGTGTTTTCATCAATCTTTGTCCGCCCAATCTTATCGTGTTTGCCATCCGGGTTAATTCTTTATTCTCCTTTAGTTCATCTTCAAGGATTTCCGAAAATCCCAATATTCCAATCATAGGCGTGCGCAATTCGTGACTCATATTAGAGAAAAAGCTGGATTTTACTCTGTTCATTTCCTCTGCTTTTTCTTTTGCTATTATCAGCTCGTTAATCATTCTTTTCTTTTCAGTAATATCTTCCTTTACAGCGATATAATTTGTAATGATATCCTTTTCATTTAATAAAGGGGATAAGGTCGCGCTTTCCCAGTAAAGCTCACCGTTTTTTTTCTTATTATGAAATTCACCGCGCCATTCTTTGCCGGACAAAATAGTATCCCAAATGATTTTGTAATCACTTTTGGGCTTTTCACCCGAGCTGAATATTTGGGGACTCTTCCCTATCACCTCATCAAGTTTGTACCCTGTTATTTCCAATAGTTTTGGATTTACGTACTCTATCTTACCATCGATATCCGTAATTACTATAGATGTTGGGCTTTGTTCAACAACACGTGATAGTTTGTGCAGCTCTTTTTCCGCGTGCTTTCGTTCGGTAATATCACGGAAATTTATCACTATGGATTCAACACTTGGGTCAGCAAGTAAATTACTGAATGTGCTTTCAATCCATCTCCAATTCCCGTTTTTATCGCTGAAACGATACTGTATAGTTGGAATGTATGTTGGATTTTCAAATATTTTTGTTAATTCAGAGATTACAAATGGTAAATCATCAGGATGAGTATATTTATGGGGACTCTCTGTTAGTTCATCCGAAAGACCATAACCAAACATTTTTCTCGCGGATGGACTTGCAAACTTAAATTGACCTTCAGAATTTATCAGGACGAACCCATCAGGAGCCTTTTCGATAATAGCTTGATAATGCTGCCCTATTCTACGGGTTTTTTCTTCGCTCTCGCGCAAAGCAGATTCGCTTTTCTTTCTTGCTTCGTTCTCATTAGTTATAGTCTCCAGAAGTTTCAAGGTCTCGGATTGCTTCTCTCTTAGTTCGCGGATCTGATGCTCCACCAAAATATTTAGCCGTTCATTTTCCGTACGTTTTTGAGTATTGGCGTATTTTATTTTTGTCATCGCGCGTATTTGGGCGGTAAGTTCGCTTATATCAATAGGTTTGGCAAGAAAAGCCTCGGCACCAACATCCAACGCGCGGATTCGGCTATCCCTGTCTCCCTTTAGCGCGGTAACAAAAATCACCGGTATATCACACGAATTTTTATCCGCTTTTAATTTTTGACATACTTCAAACCCATCCATCTCGGGCATCACGATATCAAGCAGGATAACATCAGGATTAGCATTGGCAGCAATCTCAATCCCCTTCTTCCCTGAAGTTGCCGTCAGCATAATAGCTTCAGGAAAAGTGTCTTGTATCATTGCCTTTAAACTAATCAGGTTATCATTGTTGTCATCAATAGCCAGTATCTTTATTTTATTATTTTCCATAGAGTACTTCGTTTAGGGTTTGGAAAAAAATACGCGAGTCAATTGGTTTTGCAATGAAAGCATCAAAGCCATAAGCCAATATTGTTTCACGGTCGCTTGTCATCGCGCTTGCAGTAAGGGCAATGATGGGAATATGCTGCAGTTTAGGCAAGTTCTTTATTGTCCTGAAAGCTTCGATACCATCCAATACAGGCAGAGCAATATCCATCAAAATCAGATTTGGCAAATGTTCCTTTGCCATTTGAATGCCTTCACTGCCGTCAACTGCTCCTATTACATCAAAGTTGTCTGAAAGAAGAGCTTTCGCGGTAAGCATACTATCGGGATTATCTTCCACGACTAATACTAAAGGCTTATTCTCAAAGACCGGCATTTCCCGCCTTGGTTTTTCTATATCCGGTATTCTTGGAAAAACCATTGATGAAACAGCGTTTTGCAGTTCAGTCCGGTTGACATCTCCTTTTTGAATAAGCTGGTGAATATTGTTTCGTTTCAATACTTTTAATTCGTCTTTAGTTATGTGTTTAGCAGTAAGTATCAACACGGGAATATGAGCTGTCCTATGCTCTTCCCTCACGGTTTTCAATACTTCAAAGCCGTCAATACCCTGCATCATTAAATCAAGTATTATTGCATCAGGAATAGATACGGCAATGATCCCGAGTGCTTCGCCGCCATTATGGGCAGCCTGAATCCGGTAGCCGCTTTCTTCAAGTATATCTTTGAGTTGTATGATTGCCGGTTCGCTGTCTTCGACCAACAAAATGGTTTTTGCCGATGAATCCGGTGAAGGATTCATTGGAATATGCTTTTCAATTTGCTTGAAATAAGCTGCTTCTAAAGTTTCGACTATTCTATTCTCACGCGCGTAAAGTATAGGCAAAGTGAGTGTAAATTCAGAACCCTCTCCTTGAACACTTGCAACAGAAATTTTACCTCCCAGCAGGTTTGCATATTTTTTCGCGATAGCCAGCCCCAAGCCGCTGCCGCCAAACTTTCGTGATGTGCTGCCATCAGCCTGCCTGAACTCATCAAAAATATGAGGCAAGTGTTCTTTAGCTATACCAATTCCGGTATCTGTTATAGTTATCACGATGTTATTATTCTCTTCTCTTGCAGCTATCTCAACTTTACCGGTTTCTGTAAACTTTACCGCGTTACCAATTAGATTCTGTAAAATATGAGTACATTTCCTTGCATCACTCGAAATAGTAAGTACTGTATCACTGTCTTTTTGCAGCATTTCGATTCCCCGCTGCTGTGCCTGCGGATGTATCATAGCAGCAACATCGGCAATTAAACTGTTTATATTAAATTTTGTAAGTTCTGTTTCTTCACGTCCTGCCTCAATACGGGAAATATCTAAAATATCATTGATAAGTGAAAGTAAATTTTTTCCGTTGCGTTCTATTACCTCTAAATAGCTATATTCCTCTTCAGGAATAAGGTTTGCAAGGCGGCGGTTGAGTACACCGGAAAGCGCGATTACTGAATTAAGCGGCGTACGCAGTTCGTGACTCATATTGGAAAGAAAAATAGTTTTGAGCTTGCTTGCCTCATCCAATTGGTTTTTCTGCATTTCCAATTCAGTGTTCTGTTCCCTTAACTCCGAAGTTTGAGCTGTTAATTCAATTTGCTGGGTGCTTAACTCATCATTTTGCTCCTTTAATATTGCTGATAATGCTTTCATCTTTTGGTAAGCTAAAATATTTCCCACCCTGGCACTCAGCGTGACAAGAACATTATCTATTAGCATTAAGGCCTGCTTACTATATGGATTTATTCCGGCAAGGGAAATAACAGCAATGATTTCTTCTCCTGAAAGTATAGGTATAGTTATTATTTCACGCGGGATAAAATTGCCGCTGACCGTATTAAAAATAAATTGAGTGTCTCCCTGAATATTTTTTATATGCTGAACCCGGCGTGAAGTTAATGCAATGCCAAATTCACCTTCAAAACAATCGGCAGCAAACGATTGCTTTACATCATTATTAATTCCGATAGACTCAAAATGATTATATGTTTTTTTATCATTGCTCAATAAATATGCTGCTGCCATTTGGGAACCGGTGTGTTCTGCAAGAGCGTTGAGCGTAGCATAGAAAAACCTGTTTATCTCATCTTCACTCAACATCGCTGAGGACAATTTTACCGTGTTTTCACTTAAAGTAATATTTTCCTGAATGCTCTGGACAAGAGAATTGAAAGCATCTGATAATGCCCCAAATTCGTTTTCTGATTTAAAAGAAACTCGCGCGGACATATCGCCTTGGTGGAAACGGCGGGTAGCAAATGTTAGTTCGTATAAGGGTTTACGTATGTTTCGCAGCAAGACGTAGTTAATAATAAGTGAAAGCAATAGAATGACGGATACCATCGAAAGTAAACGTAAATTTAGAGTGTCAACAAGTTCTTCCGAATATTCATATAATGATTTTGTTTTTGCCGCGGCAAAATTATCTATTTTTTTAATTTTAGAATCCATTTCTTCCCTATTTATCCTGCCCAAACCGGTTATCTCGCTGACTTTTCCCTTATTTCCTGAAAGAGCCTGTTTGGTATTCTCCGCGATGGCAGTTTTCCAAATGATAAATGCTTTGCAGGCTTCGTCAATATCTGAACGAGGACCTAAATATTTATCATTTAAAACTTGGAATTGCCGAAAGGCATCATTATATGAAAATTCAATTAATTGAATAGCCGGCAGTTTTTCCTGATCGGTATTTGCCAACATCAAATCACTGCTTCCTAAGCGAATATTTAATATATCGGATTCAAGGCTGCTGATTGCTTTCCTAACCTGTGTTGGGTGGTCATACATTATTTCCGTTTGCAGGTTGAGTTCAATATTCTGCTTATAAGAAACCACTCCAAGCACAATCACGAAAAACAGCATCGCCGAAAAACCAAGCTTTAGCTGAGTTCCAATTTTAAGATTATTCGTATTCATAAAATTTCCTGTATCTAACCTTTGCAGTCTTCGCGTGAGAAAATGTTAATGTTATTTCTAAACAAGTCCTTATTGGGCTATACTGTCTGTTTTGTTCGAAAAGTTTCCAACCTTCATAGTCGATTCCGGCTGCAATAGTTACAAACTATTTGATTCTAAATCGTGTCCTCGTGTCCAAAACTTTGAGCGGCAGTTTTGGTTTTACGGCACCTGAAATCGGAGAAATTGCCCTTATGAGATTATAGGCATTATTATCGCACACCAGCAAATCATTGTTATCAACAAAACGGTTTCCGTCAAGGTCAGTCAGAGCATATCCGTCTATGAAATTATAAGCATCATTATGTATAAGCAATAAGTCGTTATTGTCTATAAACCCGTTTTGGTCAACATCGCCGGAATAAATACAATAGATTGAACCATCTTTCATTTCATTGTTCCCGTAAGCCTGCCCTGCTGCTGACGCGAAACTATAAACTGCATTTCCGCCGCTGAAAGTAACCCCCGCGGCACTCCACGTTTCAATACTGTTTCGGTGTTTTACAACCAAATAATACGTTGAATCTGCTTTTGCATTCCCGCTAAAAGTCATAGTTCCTTGCCCCGCGGTATCCAAAAAAACATTTGCAGAATCAACTAATGAAAAAGGCGTATAGTTCTTTCGCAAATATACTTTTACAGTATCACGAATACAAATCGAGCCATTCCAAAGTGCCTGTATTATCGCGGTAAGTCCGAGTGAAACAGAAGAATTGATTTCATCTGCACCAATATCCGGAGAAGAGTCTCTGATTTGATTGTCAAAGTCGGTAGTAACACCGGTAATAATGCAGCCGGCACTATTTGCCGGAGTCTGGATGCTTTTATTCAGGTGCAAATCAACAGTTGCCGATGAGCCATCCGGTGCTAAAAATTGCGGGTTACCGGTTACGCTGTTGCTGTCATTTCCGGTGGCAATTTTCCAGTTAGCCGGACTTGCAACAGGACTGTTGTTATAATATCCGAAAACACCGCCAAGTAAAGTATTAGGCGCGTATATTAGATTGTTATTTGATGTTAATCCCTGCGGGTTTGGACCGGTACCGGCTACGCGATAGGCATAGTGCTTTCCGCCTGTCGCGGAAGCATTAGCCCTATTATTAAAGAATATATTGTTTCGAAAATCTCGATAACCGATTAATCCAGAACTATTGAAAGCATAAGTATTGCTTAGTTGTGAGCCTACACCGCTTCCGCCAATATATATTGTATTGAAATAATAGCTGTTTTCACCGGCAGCATCATTTATTCCATTAATTGTACCGGCAGTTGTAATCGATGAACCGTTTGCATCAACTCCTAATCTCACCAAATTATTTTGATAGCTTGCTTTACCGCCCGAGTTCGTTATGCCATTAATAGTTCCCGATGAACTTGCAAAACGCAATGAATGTATGAAGTTCTTGGAAATAATATTAGTGCCGATTGAAGCACCGGAATAGAACAAACCAACAATACAACCCTGTCCTGTTAAAGATGAGTTTGCCAGACTGTGTACTACATTATGAGAAATATTTGTGCCCACGGTTGCTGTAACGGCATATATTCCTATAACGGAAGATAAACCGCCTGTACCGGTGGAATTTGACGCGGCCGCTGATAAATTTCTTACAACATTTCCGGTAAGAATTGTACTTGCCCCTTCAGAATATATGCCTGAAATAAAATTTGAAAGATTTGATGTATTCGGGTTATAGGCGTTATTCCAGTTGGAAATAGTATTGTTCGTAATAATAGGATTTACTGAAGTGCCGGAAATGTGGATAGCTTTCATCGCGGGTGTAGTTGCAACATTTACCGCGGTTGAGCAGTTGATACTATTTGCAGTGGTAAGACTACCTAATAAATTATTGCTAATAGTTACTTTATCACCTGCCGCGGCAACAATACCGCTAAACAGATGTGACGCGGAAGTAGAAAAACCAATAATATTTACGGCCCCTATATTATTATCTGAAATTGAAAAAGATACTGCCGGACTTGCCAAAGCATAGATACCATAGCTAATATTACCGGCGGTATTTGTCGAAATAGAAATTGAACCTGTTCCAACCGCTGCGCCAATAGTGTTTCCAATGATATTCGCGTCACCGGATGCAAGATATATTCCGCTCCATAAAACCGGTGAAGCGGCATTTCCCTTTGATATCCACGCGATATTCGCGATAGTATTTCCTTGAATTACTGAAGCAATACTATCACCAACTATTAAATTAATACCGGCAAATCTTGTTGCCGCGATGGAACCGTTGTTCATTGTCCATACAGAGCCGCTGCAATTTGGGGCACTCCCGCCAATAAAATTATTGTTAACTATAAAGTTATTCCCCGTAGAATTCTTTATCGTGATTGCATTCATCGTGCCTGCAATTGCAGTTCTGCTGCTTGTTTGATAAAAACTATTCCCCGTGATTATCCATCCTGTATTCCCTGAAATGATATTTATCCCGCGCGCGGTATCTCCGTAAAAATTATAGATATACGAATTTGAAATACTATTACCGGTATTAAACAAGGATACATTCGCGGAATTTCCCGCCGCGTAAACTGCATTAAGTGGAGTTGAAGCCCCATCGGAAATACTGCAGCGGTCAATAAGGTTGTTATTGTTTCCGATACTTCCCGAAGTTCCACTAAATAGAATTGTACCTCCGGTACGCGAACTATTCACGGAAGCTATTTTACAATAATGTATTGTATTCCCAGATGCTCCGTTCACGAACCTAATTGCCGCCCCTGTAATAGCCGTGTTCTCAACTGCCAAATCCGGTAAAGAACCAATCCCGCCAACACGCCCGTCAATGATAATATTTTTCACTCCGTCAAAATCAAAAGTGGCAGCAGAATTACCTGATATAACAGATAATCCGGTAACAGCAGGGTAAATAGTTATTGAATAGGTCCCAACGACAGCAGCAGCTACTCCTGAAAGAGGAAATATTTCCGGTGCTGCCGGATAACCGGAAACTAACTGAATAGTAACATTCCCGCTAAGAACCATTGAATTAAGTGCTGAAAATGCAGATGTTAGATTGGTATAGTCCGCCGTACCTGAGCCAACCGTGATTATGTTTGGAGCCTGCATTTCAAGAGTGTTGTCAAGCCCGGGAAAAAGTTTTTTTTCGAGGTTTGAAAAATAACTATCACGGGCAAAACTTTGATGGTTACATAGAAAAGACAGCGATAGAAACCATATCAAGCAGTATGGAAAGAAATATTTTTTAAATAGTAAACTTGTACTCATTTTCATCTCGGGTTTTGTTGATACGTGATAACGGACATTTCATAATTTCGTTTAGCAGAATCAAAGCAGCTCAATATCCTTGAGTGTTTGTTCTAATTTATCAGGGTCTATCGGCTTGGTCAGATATGCATCGCATTGAGAGTTGAAAGCTTTACTGATATTGCGGTAGTCGCTCAAAGCAGTTGTCATAACAATTTTAGCACCTGTCAAGCCCCTAATATTATTATCCCATTCAATTTCCCGAAAGTGTGAAAGAACATTTTGTCCGTCAACGCCGGGAATCATAATATCAAGACAAACCAAATCATAGGGAATTCCTGAACGGACTGCAGAATCAAATAACTCTATTGCTTCCAATCCATCCGCGGCAGCATCAACTTTTCCCCGCTCGGATAAAATATCACTAAGGATCTGCCTGCTTAAAAATTCATCTTCAACTACTAATATTTTCATAACTTACTCAAGAATTTAAATAATTATTTAAATAATTAATCACTTTTGTCACTTCATTTTGCAATTTAACTTTTTGTTGGGCAAGAACATCAATGTTTCCGGATAATGCCGATTCACGAATTATTTGAAGTTCATCCATAACTTTATGAGCGGAAAAATTTCCGAAAGTCGCCTTTAACTTATGAGAAAAATCGGCAGCTGCATTTAAATTTTTTGCATCAATCGCGTTTAGAAGTGAATTGTAATCATCTTTATAATGAGTCAGCAAGGTATTAATGTAACGATCTAATCCTTCTTTTTTCCCTTTGACAACTTTATTAAGAAGTCCAAAGTCCACAGGCGGCGGAACCTCAGCTTTTATTGCAGCGGGTCTCAATTCGCTATTATGCTTGTTGCTAATATTAAGGTAGCCAAGAATTTTAGCTTCAAGCACCGGCAGTTCAACCGGTTTAGTAATAAATCCATCCATACCCGCGGCAAGAGCCATTTGTTCTTCAATTGCTGCAGAGTGTGCCGAAAGAGCAATAATCGGTATTGATTTATTTGGGGAATTTCCATTCCTAATCATTGTTGTCATATCTCTGCCATTATAATCAGGCAATTGGATATCCATAATAACCAGATCAAATTTACTTTTCTCTATTTCCTCCATTCCTTCACGACCTGTGCCAACTGCAACAACATTATAACCGTAATCTGTGAAAAATTCTGAAATTACCATCCGGCTCAGATGATTATCTTCAAAGATTAAAATGCGATAATTGTGATCTCTTATTTGCAGTTGATCAGCCATAGAATCAATCATATCGGTGCGTGATTGTCCGCTTTCGGAGAGTTCTTTTGGTATTTCCAGCCGCGTGGTAAAATAGAAAGTACTTCCTTTCCCTTCAACGCTGTCAACCCATATTCTTCCTCCCATTGATTCAACAAGCTGTTTGGATATGAACAAACCTAAACCTGTCCCGCCAAATCGGCGGGTAAGCGAATCATCAACCTGCGAGAATCGTTTAAACAATTTGTTCCTGTTATTTTCGGAAATACCTATTCCATTGTCCTTGACATAGAATAACAGAGTGACCGCATCTTGGGTTTGTTCTTCCAATTCAACTCCAAGTTCAATCTCTCCTTTATCGGAAAATTTAATCGCGTTCCCTAACAAGTTAGTTAGTACCTGACGTATCCTTCCTTCATCTCCCACCAAGGTTTCCGGTATTCTTTGATCAAACTTTTTTTTAATCAAAAGATTTTTTTTTGAGGCTGCCAAACTCTGAGAAAAGAACAAATAATCAATCAGTTTTCCTATTGAAAAAGGTTCATTTACAACCAAAAATCTCCCTGCTTCAATTGATGAAATATCAAGGATATCATTGATAATTTCCAGTAAAAATTTCGCTCCTTTTTGAAGGTATTGTAAGTAGTTGCTTTGCTTGGCATTCAATTCCGTTTTTTGAAGAAGATTAACTAATCCGAATATTCCATTCAGCGGAGTTCTTAACTCGTGACTCATATTTGCGAGGAACGTGTCTTTGGTTCTATTTGCAAATTCTGCAGCCAGCTTTGCCATTGTAAGTTCTTCTTCCATCAGTTTTCTCTCGTTAATCTCGCTGATTAATTGGGAGTTGATCTTTTGCAGGCTATCAGTTCTTTCCTGTATTTTATCTTCCAACTGATGATTTAGAGACTTGAGGTCATTCTCGGCTTTTGTCAGTTTCCTATGAAATTCTATGTTTTTATAACAATTTTCAAGTGATTGTAGTATCTTCTTTATTTCAAAAGGTTTTTGGACAAAAAAGTTTACTCCAATCTCAATCGCTTTGACAAATAAATCCGATGAATCAAAAGCCGACATTATGACAATCTGTGTTTGCGGCTCTATCTCTTTAATTTTTTGCGCGAGATGCAGTCCATTCATACCCGGCATTTGAAAATCGCTGAGAATAATCTCAGGGCGGTGCCTCAAGAAAATTTCAAGTGCTTCAATCCCGTTTCCGGCAGGATAAACATTCTCAAAACGATTTTGAAAATACCTTAGAAGTATATCTATGTTATTTTTGTCATCGTCTGCTATAAGCAAAGTAGTTGGAAATTTTACATATTCTGCCATCGTTTTACTCGATCGTGATATTAAAAACTTTTAGATCAGGACATTTTGGCTTGAGAATTAACGCGATCTGCTCTTTATTCATCATTGAAGTTTGAACACCAATCATCCCGACAGGAAATATTGATTCATTAGCCATATTAGTACTCCCTGACAGTATAACCGATGATTTCACAAAATATTCGGTATTGCCAAACGAATCGCGGACAGGGAAAATAACTGCCGATTCCCTAAAAAGTTCGCCGGTTTTTTTCTTGTTAATTAATTCACCTAACCATTTCTCGCCTCTGTTTAAAGTTTCATACATAGCTTTGAAATAACTTTCATCGTGTTTGCCTGATTTGAGGATATCGGGACTATGCCCAATGATTTCTTCTTCCGAAAAACCTGTAACTTCCAAAAATTGTTTGTTCACATACTCTATTAATCCGTGAGGGTTTGTTACCATCACGAGATTTTGAGATTGTTCTAATATTGTTTTTGACATTTGAAAGATAAAATCACTCTCGGCGCGTTTACGCTTTTCAAGAATAATCAGATCATACCATTTGTTTATCGCGAGAATTATCTGTGATTTTATAGAAGATTTTAGAATATACTGGTCTATACCAATCTCGATAGAGCTTAATAGAAAGCTGGAATCATCGTGAGCTGTTGTTATAATTATCTTTGTTTCAGGAGATTTTCTCTTTATCTCCCTTGACATTTCTAAGCCGTCCATCTCAGGCATACCGATGTCTGTAATAACGATATCCGGATTAAATTCATTAAAAAGTTCAAGACCTTCCAGTCCATTTTTGCCCAGATAAAGAGTTTTTACCTTTTGCCTGATCATTTCCGCGGCAGCATTTCTTATAATGTCCGCGTCCTCAACATATAGAACTGAAATATCAAAAATTTCCATTTTCAAACCTCATCTAATTTTATAGTTCCCAACTTCCGATACTCGGGTTGTTGATTAAAATGGATTTACTCCCGGAAGCAGCAGTAACTGTTCTATTAATAGTACCTCCGGTTTCGCTCGCGATTATTTTTATTCTTACCTTATTACAGATTTCGATTATCTCTTTAGTATTACGTTCCCCGATATTGAACCGGGAGCCGGAAAAGTGTACCATAGTAGCACCGCCGGTTATTTTCGCGGTAAATTCCCTCAAAGGACTTACACATCCCGCCATTCTCATTTTTTTTATCAAAGTCGGGATAGCCGTATTCGCGAAATAGCCGGGTAATTTTTCACCCTTTACGGGGTCTATCGATGAACTTGGGAGAGCAATGTGTACCATACCAACTGTATCAGTCCTTGGACAAAAAATAACCACTGCCACGCAGGAACCGAGCGCGTAAGTTTTGATTCTTTCTCCTTTTTCGCGAATAACATCAAATTCTCCAATCCCGATAGTTTTCGTGTCACTGTTTCCCAACTTAGTTCATTCTTTCAATCAAATGAGAGAATATTTTTTCGAGAGAAACCACTGCATCCGCGCCACCAAGATCATTAGCGCACTTCGGCATTCCGTAAACTATACTCGATGCCTCATCCTGCGCGATATTATAAGCACCTGCCTGTTTCATTGCCAACATTCCCTTCGCGCCATCAGAACCCATACCGGTAAGCATTATACCATAAGCATTTTTCCCCACGCTTTGAGCTACTGAATTCATCAGGACATCTACTGAAGGACAATGCCCGTTTACTTTTTCACCTTTTTGACATACAACCTGATAGTATCCGCCTGAACGGACAACTTTCACGTGGTGATCACCCGGGGCAATCAGAACTCTTCCCATCCTTATCCGGTCACCGGATTCTGCTTCTTTGATTTGCAGCAGTGATAAAGAGTTCAGCCTGTCTGCAAACATTTTTGTAAACCCCGGCGGCATATGCTGAACGATTACTATTCCCGGAATATCAATCGGCAAACCCGGAATAATCGTACGCAGTGCCTCTGTTCCGCCAGTCGAAGCACCAATCGCGATAACTTTATCGGTTGATTCAGATAAAGCTCTCCCGCGCAAATGATTGTTAAAGTTAGGTTCTTTCTTATCTTTCCAATGGCTCACGTTTGCCGAGGCAGCAATTTTTATTTTAGTACGTAATTCCATCAGCATACCCGATAACCCTTGAACGATATCGCTTGTTGGTTTAGAAACAAAATCAACCGCCCCTGCTTCTAAAGCCTGAATAGTGATCTCTTTTCCTTTTTGAGTAAGTGAACTCACGATAACAACAGGAATCGGATACTGCGGAAGCAGCCTCTTTAAAAACTCCAGCCCATCCATCCTGGGCATTTCAATATCCAAAGTAAGAACATCAGGGCGGGTTTCAATAATTTTATCTCTCCCTGTGAAAGCATCAGGTGAAGCACCGACAATCTCAAGCGTTGGGTCCTGCGATAACCCCTTTGTCAGAATATCCCGTACTAACGCGGAATCATCAATTATGAGTACCTTGATTTTTTTCATTTACTTACTATATCCTGCAGGAATTGTATATCTAAATTCTTTTGAAATTGAATTGAGCGATTCCGAATGCCCGATAAAAAGCATTCCTCCGGGGACGAGATGATTATAAAATTTTGCAACAAGGTCACGCTTTGTCTGCATATCAAAATAAATCATAACATTTCGGCAGAATATATGATGAAATAATTTATTAAACGGGAACTCATCATTCAATAGATTAAACCTTCGGAATGTAACCTCTTGTTTTACTTCATCGCGAATTTGGTAGAAACTATCATCAACTTTAGTGAAATATTTACTCCTGAAATATGCAGGGAGATATTTGAGTTTGTCTTCCTGATACACTCCTTTTCTTGCGGCAACGAGTACGTTTTCCGATATATCGGTAGCCAAAATCCCCGCGTTTAATTGTGCATATTGTCTTCCGAAAAATTCCAGCATAAGCATTACCAGCATATAAGGTTCTTCGCCTGAAGAACACCCTGCACTCCAAATTCTTATCTCCTTTGAGCCGGAGATGGCAAAACCTTTACTTAATTCAGGAAGTAAAACTTTAGTAAAATGATCGAAATGCTCTTTCTCTCGATAAAAGAATGTATGATTCGTTGTAATCTGATTTATCAAATCACTTAGAATAGCACCGGTTTTATCATTCAAAACCGATTCATACAATTCTGTAAAGGAGCTAAGCTGGTATTTTTTCAATAGCTTCTGCAATCGGCTGATAACTAATATTTTCTTTTCGGCAGTCAGATTAATTCCTGCTTTTTCAAATACCAGCGTGCTGATATTACTGAACTCGAGAGGCGAAATCTGAGTAATGGGAAAGCTCATCTATACCTCTCGATTATCAATATACGAACCATACAAATAAAATGCGGCATTATTATTCTATTTTCATAGAATAAATAATATTCAGCTTCTTTTTTCAATACTTACCAAATTCTTCATCATCCAAACGGATAATGTCATTTGGAGAAAGCAGCTTTTTACTGCCCTGCCTTAATTGACCGGTGCCTATTTCTCTCTTTTTTTGTTTATGGGTATTACTACTTGCTCTCTGGAAAGTATTGCTCAGCTTAAACGCGCTTACCAAGTCTCTCATACTCAGCGACTGACTCGATAGTTCTTCCGCGGCTGCGGCTGTTTCTTCCGCTCCGGCTGTATTTTGCTGCGTTACTTTATCTATCTGAGATAACCCTATATTTATTTGCGCTATCCCGTGTGCCTGTTCATTTGAGGCTGCCGCTATCTCGCCTACAATATCAGCTACCTTGGTTGATCCGATTTGTATCTCGTTTAGTGCCGAGGCTGTTCGCTGGGCTATCTCTGAGCCTCTACCAGATTTTTTTACTGCATCTTCTATCAACTCTGCTGTTTCCTTGGCGGCTTTCGCGCTCCGTGCAGCAAGGTTCCTGACCTCCTCAGCAACTACCGCGAAGCCTTTTCCTTGTCTTCCTGCCCGCGCCGCTTCTACTGCCGCGTTCAACGCTAACAAGTTTGTCTGGAACGCGATTTCATCTATTACCTTTATTATCTTTGATATACTCTTGCTCGATTCACCTATCTCCGACATCGCGTTCATCAACGCGTGCATCTCGGTATCGCCTTTTTCTGATGACGACTTCGAATTATGCGCCAACAGACTTGACTGATTAGCATTCTCAGCATTAATCTTTGTCTGTGAACTTATCTCGCTCATTGAACTTGATATTTCTTCTAATGATGATGCTGATTCTGCTGCTCCCTGTGACAGTGATTGACTTGCATCCGCTACTTGTTCGGAACCATTATATATCTCTTCCGAATTTACTATTATCTGAGAGAGAAGCCCGCTGATTTCATCTATGGTGAAATTTAGACTTGTCTTCAATTCATCGAATATTCCTTCATAGTGTCCTTCAACTTTCGCCGTAAAATCTTTCTTGGCAAGTTTATTTAGCACATTATTTGTTTCTACCAAACCGTGCAGACCGTCAATACAATTATTGATACTCTCTACTAACTTAGCGAAATCCCCGTGGTAATTATCAGTTATTTTTGAGGGAATATCGCCTCTTCCGATTCTTTCAATATAAATTGATGCCGTGTTTATTGGTCCAACTACCGCGTCAAGTGTTTCATTAACACCCATAACTATTTTTCTGAAATCTCCGCGATGCTTACTCTCGTCAGCACGGGTGGCGAGCTTTCCTGCAATTCCTGCTTTTGCCAATAAACCTGCATCTGTAACAAGCACGTTTACCGCATCGATACAGCCATTCAAATTATTCTTGATTTCATTGAAATCACCGTTATAATTATCGGTAATCTTATTCGGGATATCACCTTTCGAGATTCGGTCCACATATTCAGCTGCCACGTTAAGCGGTCCAATTACAGAATCAAGAGTATCGTTTACCCCTTGGACAACCTTGCGAAAGTCTCCTTGATGTTTCGTTGCATCGGCGCGGGT
>CAIYTF010000045.1 GCA_903929035.1 uncultured Ignavibacteriales bacterium | reverse complement strand
GTAGTTAGTTCGCCCCCTTTTCGGGGACGTTATTAGTCCGGGCTTACTTTTCCGTGAGTTAGCACTCACGGTTATTCAAATTTAGTCCCTTTGGGACAAATTCAAGAACAGGCTGAGTAGTTACCTCTGATTAAAGGATTACACGGATTAACAAATAATTGTTAATTCTCAGAAGCTAAATCCGTGCAATCCGCGTTATCCTTTAATCCGTGATTCAGACAACTCACTTCATCAAAATAAGTTTCTTGGTGCTTTGAAATTTTTCGGTTTTCAGTTCGTAGAAATAAACTCCGGATACCAAGTTTGAGGCATTCCAATCAAGAGTGTGACTGCCTGCCGCTTGTTCGCTGTTCATTAGTTCGGCAACTTTTTTCCCCAGCGGATTATAGACGGAAATAGTTACTTTGCTTCTTTCCGGCAATGAAAAACTTATGGTTGTCGAGGGGTTGAAAGGGTTCGGATAGTTTTGAGAAAGTGCAAAAGAATTGGCACTGTTGTTTGATTCATTAATTCCCGAAATGGAAGTGTATTGAATATCAACAGTATGAGCATCATAAAAAGAAATATAGTCTTTCCCTGTATAGTATAGGAATAAATATCCTTTAGCAGGTACCCAAGCAGTAGCAGTAGTATCCCAAGTATTATACTCCCCGTGTATTCCATTCCCGTTATTATCATAAGTGTAGGTTTCTATCCAACCATTCACCCAGGCGTTGTTTGTCCATTTTTCATTAAGGCGGGTAAGCATATTTCCGTTATTGTCATAAGTGTAGGTATATCTATAACTATTTACCCAGGCGTTGTTTGTCCAGTTTTCATAAAGGTCGGTAAGCCAATTTCCGTTATTGTCATAAGTGTAGGTATATCTCGAACTATTTACCCATACGTTGTTTGTCCATTGTTCATAAAGGTCGGTAAGCCAATTCCCGTTATTGTCATAAGTGTAGGTATATCTCGAACTATTTACCCAGGCGTTGTTTGTCCATTCTTCATCAAGGAAGGTAAGCATATTTCCGTTATTGTTATATGTGTAGGTAGTTCTCCAACTATTTACCCAGGCGTTGTTTTTCCATTCTTCATAAAGCCCTGTAAGCCTATTTCCGTTATTGTCATAAGTGTAGGTATCTCTCCAACTATTTATCCATGCGTTGTTTGTCCATTTTTCAGAAAGGTAAGTAAGTTCACTTCCGTTATTGTCATACGTGGAGGTATATCTCCCATAATTTACCCAGGCGTTGTTTGTCTCTATTTCATAAATGTAGGTAAGCCTATTCCCGTTATTGTCATATGTGTAGGTAGACCTCGAAACATTCACCCATGCGTTGTTTGTCCATATTTCAGAAAGGTAAGTAAGTTCATTCCCGTTATTGTCATAAGTGTATGTATATCTCCTACTATTTACCCACGCGTTGTTTGTCCAGCTTTCAGAAAGGCTGGTAAGTTCATTTCCGTTATTGTTATATGTGTAAGAGTATCTTGTTGAATCATCGCAAACGGCTTGCAGGGGTAAATACTTAATCGTGGAAGCGCGATGGAGTGCGTTTTCAGATATTGCTTTTACGATATGATTCGGTCTTTCGTGAAGCCCCGATTGACCTTTAAGAGAGCGGCGGGCATCGGGATTGAATGTTTCATCAGCAGCTGCCCGCGGGTTTATATCCGATAAACGGTTATGATGTTTGGGTATGCCGCTTTGAGCATATATTATCGAAAACATAAAAAATAACAGTACAGGTACAGTTGACTTTCTCATAGAGCCTCCTAAAAATATTATAAATTAATCGCATCATAAATGTTTTTTATGACAAGGGTAAAATAATGAATTTATTTTAATATTTATAACGCGGGTAAACCAAATTTGAGAATTGTCTGATTCGCTTCGTCGCGTGAGAAAGAGTTAGGCTTATTTGTGAACGAGCACTTAGAAAAGGATATAAAAAAATATTCTCATTCTTTTACAATTATTTTTGGTTTTATCTTGTCATATCTCTAATATGATTAGTTTAATAATTCGGAATTTGTGATTGGAATCTGATAAAATTGTAATTCGCGGCGCGCGCGAACATAACCTCAAAAATATTAACGTGGAAATACCCCGTGATTCTTTCACGGTTATCACCGGTATTTCGGGATCGGGTAAGTCATCGCTGGCATTTGATACTATCTTTGCTGAGGGGCAGCGGCGTTATATCGAATCTCTTTCTGCTTACGCGCGGCAGTTTCTCGGGATGATGGAAAAGCCTGATGTTGATGTTATCGAAGGACTTAGTCCTGCCATTTCTATAGAACAGAAAGCAACTTCCGGTAATCCTCGTTCAACTGTCGGAACCGTGACGGAAATTTATGATTACCTGCGTCTGCTCTATGCCCGGGTTGGAATGCCGGAGTGTTATAGCTGCGGGAAGCCTGTCTCCAAACAAACTACCGAACAAATATTTTCAAGTATAATGATTGGTATGGAAGGCAAACGAGTAGTACTGCTTGCCCCCATCGTGCGCGGGCGAAAGGGGCATTACCGCGAACAGTTCGAGGAAATTACTTCTGATGGTTTTGTACGGGCACGTGTTGACGGTGTTATTCAGGAACTAACCAAAGGCTATCAGGTTGACCGTTACAAAATTCACAATATTGAAATAGTTATCGACAAGATCTTAGTTAATTCCGGTGTTGAGGCACGGCTGCGTGAATCGCTTGACGTGGCTCTCAATTATGGCGGCGGCGCGTTAGTGGTTAATGACGGAGAGAAGGATTTTGTTTTCAGCAGATTGTTCGCGTGTCTCGACTGCGGTATAAGTTTTCAGGAACTCGCGCCAAATTCGTTTTCATTCAACTCGCCATTTGGCGCGTGTCCGGATTGTGACGGGCTTGGCGAGCGAAGTGAATTTGATATTGAATTAATCGTACCTGACAAAACAAAAAGCATTAATCAGGAAGGTATTCCCGCGTTAGGAAAACCGCGCCCCGTATTTATCTTCTCCCAATTGAAAGCAGTCGGCGATAAGTATGGTTTTGATTTCGATACCCCGCTCGGTAAATTGTCCCCGGCTCAACGAAGCGCATTGTTTGACGGCACCAAGGAAAAATTAGAAATTGTTTACACCTACAATAAAGGAAAGTCTGTAACCTACAAACAATCATTCGCTGGACTGATAGGATACCTGCGAAATTATTTTGACTCGACATCGAGCGCGAAAATTCGCGAGTGGGTTGAAGCGTATATGAACAGTGTCGCCTGCAAAACCTGCGGCGGCGGGCGGCTGAAGAAAGAATCGCTGGCAGTGAAATTCCAGAAATTGAGTATTGCCGAGTTAACATCTCTTTCAATATCGCGGACGGTTGATTTCTTTAAGAACATAAAAGTTGATGGGCGCGACGCGATTGTTTCTAAACCGATATTAAAAGAAATTACAGAACGATTAGATTTCCTCGTGAACGTGGGTCTTGACTATCTGACACTTAACCGTAGCGCGCGAACTCTGAGCGGCGGAGAATCTCAGCGCATCAGGCTTGCAACACAGATTGGAACACAGCTCGCGGGAGTGCTTTACGTGCTGGATGAACCAAGTATAGGTCTGCATCAGAGCGATAATATTAAGCTGATTAACTCGCTGAAAAAATTACGCGATTTGAGCAACACGGTTATTGTTGTTGAACACGACCGCGAAACTATCGAGAGTGCGGATTATCTTATTGACCTTGGACCTGCTGCAGGGAAGCACGGCGGCGAGGTCTGTTCTGCAGGAAAAACTTCTGAACTTTTGGCTGACCAAAATATTCATTCTTTGACTCTTGATTATCTGCGCGATATACGAAAAATCAACCTGCCTAAAGAACGGCGAAAAGGTTCGGGGAAAGCACTTGTTTTGAAAGGCGCGTACGGTAATAATCTGAAGAACCTCACGATGACGATTCCGCTTGGAACGTTTATCGGGATTACCGGTGTTTCCGGATCGGGCAAATCTTCCATAGTTAATGAAACATTAGTGAAAATATTAATGCATCGTTTTTTCAAATCCAAAGTAGTACCGCTGCCGTACAAGAGCATCATAGGGCTAGAAGAAGTTGATAAAGTAATCGAGATTGACCAGTCTCCGATTGGCAGGACACCGCGTTCAAACCCCGCCACCTACACGGGGCTGTTCACGTTCATCAGGGATTTATTCGCGCAAATGCCGGAAGCAAAAATGCGCGGCTATGCCGTGGGGCGTTTCAGTTTCAACGTGAAAGGCGGCAGATGCGAAGCCTGCGGGGGTGACGGACTGCAAAAAATTGAAATGAATTTTCTGCCCGATGTTTACGTTACCTGCGATGTGTGCCGCGGGAAACGTTATAACCGCGAAACACTTGACGTGTTGTATAAAACGAAATCAATTGCTGACGTGCTTGATATGACTGTGGCAGATGCCTACGAATTTTTTGAAGAAATGCCGCGCATAAAGCGAAAGATAAAAGGACTCGTGGATGTCGGGCTTGGCTATATCACGCTGGGACAACAGGCAACAACACTCTCCGGCGGTGAAGCGCAAAGAGTAAAACTTGCTACGGAACTGAGTAAAGTAAGCACGGGAAACACGATTTATTTCCTTGACGAACCGACAACGGGTTTACACTTTGAAGATGTTCACGTGCTTTTGACAGCATTAAACAAACTTGTAGATAAGGGAAATACCGTGGTGGTGGTGGAGCATAATTTAGATGTGATAAAAACAACTGATTGGGTTATTGACCTTGGTCCAGGAGGAGGTGAGTTTGGCGGAGAGATCATAGCGGAAGGAACGCCCGAACAAATCGCTAATAATACTAAGAGCCTAACCGGATTCTATCTAAAAAAAGAATTGAACCGCGGTTAAATATGAAATTATTTGGATGGATGGAACCTATACCCAAAACACCGGAACAAAAAGCCGCCCTTAAACGCGAACGGTTACTGCTATTATTAAGCGCGGTAGTAATCGCTTTAGGATTTCCCCCTGTGCCATTGCCTTATTTGCTTTTCGTTGGGTTGGTTCCTTATCTAATGGTAATAGAGGGCAGAAACAAACTTGTTGATATAAACAGGGCAACATTTTTGATGTCGTTCTTATTGGCTTTGTTCACGATTTACTGGGTTGGCGGATTTACACAAGGAAAAGACTCGTTCCTTATGATAGGCGGCTTTATTTTATTCTTTATTAATCCGATATGCTTTTTAATACCGTCAACGCTGTATTATCTATGGCGCGAGTATGTCCACCGTAAATCGGCATTGTTGGTGTTTCCGTTTTTCTGGTTATGCTATGAATATTTTTATTCTGCAACCGATTGGTCATTCCCGTGGCTGAATCTGCATAATGGAGTAAGTCAATTCACTAGCTTTATACAAATAGCAGATATCATCGGCGGGTGGGGACTAACAATTTTGATTATATACGCGAATGTATTTTTCTATTTAGCATACCGTAATTGGAAAATCAATACCGCGGTAGAAAAACAGTTACGCGGGCAGGCAATTATCTATTTGATAGGTGCAGTGGGCATAATTTTCCTTCCTGTTATTTATGGTGTTTATCAGATTTCAACGCGCAGCGCAGCCCAAAGTAATGCTGCATTAACTGTTGGTGTAGTTCAGCCAAACATTGACCCTTATGACAAGTGGAGCGAATCACGATATGAGAAAACCCTCGCGGATTTGCTTGCTGATTCAAAAAAGCTAATGGAATCAAAGCCGGACGTAATCCTCTGGCCCGAAACTGCATTGCCGATTTATTTTTCAAGTCCTCAATATGGAGAGACACAAGACCTCGTGTTTAATTTCGCACGGGCAAACTCGGTTAATATCCTCACGGGGATGCCTGATGTAGTTTTTTACGGTGAAAATGAAAAAGCACCTATTGATGCAAAATATAGCAAAACAGGGAAATTTTTCTACGCTACATATAATTCCGTGTTGGGAATTCGCCCTGACTCGCGTGAACTGCAACGCTATGGCAAAATGAAATTAGTACCGTTTGGAGAGCGTGCCCCGTTCGTGGATGCACTGCCGTTTATCGCGGATATAATTAAATGGGAAGTAGGTATCTCCGGCTGGAACGTGGGAAAAGATACAGTTGTATTTAATTTAAAGCTGCGCGATGGAAGTCCGGTGAAGGTTGGCACGGTTATCTGTTATGAATCTATCTATTCCGAAGTGCTTACCGCTCTCGCCAATAAGGGCGCGCAATGCTTGTTTATTGTTACGAATGACAGTTGGTACGGTAATACCAGCGGTCCATATCAGCATAGAGATTTTGCTCGGCTGCGTGCCGTGGAAACTCGCCGCTATGTTGTCCGCTGCGCGAACGGCGGCGTGAGCTGTATTATTAACAATATGGGACAAATTGAGAAACAAACAAATATGTACGAACATACACTGCTTTCAGGCACGGCAAGACTATCAAATGAATCAACATTTTATATGCAGCATCCGAGATGGCTGTTACATATTGCTATTACATTGAGCCTTGTTTGTTTGGTATTGTCATTTGCAGCGTGGATAAGGAAAAAAATAGATAACCGGATATTACAAGAATATTCCATCTAAATACCAAACTGTCAACAAGATAATCAGAAAACTAAAAGCAGCCGGATACATATAAATTGGTTCTCCGTTAGGAGATTGATGTTTGTAGAAAATATACGAAACCCCGATACCCTATTTCCGTGAGGAAATATATGTTGTTTTTCGTGTCAATAACGAAACATATATTCTCCCGCGAAACGGGACAGGCTCTAACGGGAAATAAAAATATTTACTGCATATTGATTTTTTCTTTTTCCAACATATAACCATTCTCGGTCTTCGCGTCAGAAATTGTTATTGTTATTTCTTAACGAACACT
>CAIYTF010000044.1 GCA_903929035.1 uncultured Ignavibacteriales bacterium | reverse complement strand
AGTATCCCAGAGGAAATCAAACTCGTTGATGTAGTCGCGGAACGTGAAGTATTTCACGCGTGCAACGGATGCTTTATCGTTGGGGTTAGGTTTCTTGGTGCAGTCATAAATTGCAAACTCTTCAAAATCCGTGATGATGCTGATGGCAAGTTTCGCGCTCCACCCGTAGCGGCGTACTTGATAGGCGGGTTCAATATCATCCTTTATGGCAACGCTTGGTTTCTTGGCTTCAACAAAGAATAACCGTTTGCCTCCGGCAAGACGAAATGAATAATCGGGAGCTTTAGTAGCACCTCCGATTTTAATCTTTTCTTCGTGGATGACTTCGCGGTATGCTTCGGCATTGCCGGATTTATTTTCAACGTCCCATCCTAAAGCCTCGAAAAAGGGATTGATAAAATCACAGCGTGTTTGCATTTCGTTATACGCGGATTGTTTATAAGAATCGATTTGTTCCTCGAAACGAGTTACCAAGGTGGCGATGGTTTCTTTCGCCAAGTCTTTGTTCACGGATACCTTCATAGTAAATTGGAATAAATGATTAAAATCAAGATTATTAAATATCAAAAGTAGTTGATCGAGAGGCTTCTATAATCTTGATTTCTTCTTCCGTTAAATTGTAAAGTTGATATACCGCCCGATTGATTTTATCTTCGTGGTAGTCAACGCGGGCTTGAAGTTGTTCAGTTTGAGTTTGCAGGGTAGCAGAATGTTTTTCTTTGTTTAGATGCAAGAGGGTTTGTACGTTTTTTACAATTGAATCGTGCAGTTCAAGCTCGTTGTCATCAGACAATTCCGCTTGTTTAACTCTGAACGATTCAATGTATTGAGTATTATATGTTTGGTAGCCGCCACGAAACACAGTACCGAAATGTTTTATATGGAAGTCCATCATTTTACTGTTTAACAGTGCCAAAATGTATAAGACATCATTCTTTAACCCTGAATTGAACGCCAAACTGAATACTTTGGTGGTATGATATAGTTTATCGCAATCGAATGTGAAATTAGGACCGTTCGCGAGATAAGGAGTCATTATTTTTTCTTGTTCGAATTCGGACAGATTTTTTGGATAAATGTAAGCGTAAAATTTTCCACCTTTCATTTTATCGTTTTCTCTGTACTCAAGCTCTTTTTTGTTAGCCGAAAAATATTCCCAAGTCTTTGGATATATGTTTTTTAAAACCTCTTTAGACATTAAAATCGCTTTACCTTCAACAATGGTATATGGGAAAATAACTATACAGCGAGGAACGCAACTTTGATAACGCTTTACATCTTTGCCCATCAGAAAAGGTTTTACAATATCGGACTCAATCTCCACTTCCTTATTTAACGACTTGGAGTATGCAACGACTGTATTTTCTTTACGGGCAATCAAATCAAGAACGTAAATATTATCCGCGCTCGTCTGCAATCCCACAAATATTTTACGTGTAATATCACCCAATGTTGTTTCAATATCGTTCAACTTATCGACTAAATTTTTGTTCGTGGTTGGAGAAAAATTCCAGTTATTTCCGTCTATTGGCTGTTTAACCAAGAACGTTTCCGATTGTAGAAAGTCGGATGCCCATATTTTAGGAGACTTCACGCTATGAAATAAAAACTCTTTCTTTGATTGTTTGTCCAAAAATAAAAGACAAGTATATGTAGTGGCATTGTCGAATATTTGATTTGCTCCAAAATGAACAATTGAATTAACTGCTCTCCGGCTGGAAATATACTTCCTAATGCCGATCCCGAATTCGGACTGAAAAAATTTATGAGGAAGAATAAACCCCAACACACCATTGGAATTTAATAGATTATAACCTTTCTCTATAAATAAAACATATAAATCATAATTTCCGAATCCCGCTGACAAAAAATTGTTTTTGTGATAGGAAAATATTTCCGGTGGATTGCCATCCATCAGCGTTTGCATTTTCACATAGGGCGGATTCCCAATCACAACATCAAATCCTCCCCGTTCATATTCCGAATCAGCTTCCCGCACTTCCAAAAGTTTGGTCTCAAGCTCAGAAGAATATTCGAGTGTTTTCCGCGCGTGATGCTTTACTTTCTTTGCAAGTATCAGCAGTTCATCGCCATCTTCTTTTAATTCTTTTACTGCAATTGTTTTCCCTCCCTTAAATACATCAGGAAACGCTCTTTGCCAATTAAACGGCTTTATTTTCCGGTCTTCGCCGAAGTCAAGTTGCGAATCATAAAAATCAGTATCTATTAGGCTGTTCCCAGATTTTATGTTGTTGTCAAGCGTGGGCAATATGCGCTCGTTCCAAAGCTGCGTTTGCTGAGCAATCGTGTTCGCATTTTCTCCCTCCATACATTTTAACAGCAGGCTTAGTTTTGTAACTTCCACCGCGTTGGTATCGATGTCAACCCCGTAAATGTTATTGAGGAGTATACGCTTTTTCTCGTTGGATGTCAGGCTGCCTTCAGGCGTTATCGGGCTGTCTTTCTTTCCTGTTTTTGCTCCCGCTTTGGCATAGTAATTTTTGTGGTAGTCAATCAAATACTGATATGCTCCAATGAGGAAACTCCCGCTGCCGCACGCGGGATCAACTATCTTTATTGTTTCGATTTCTTTAGGAGTCTTATTTTCTATGAGTTTCCCGACAGTGTTTTTAACGATGTAATCAACAATATATTGCGGCGTGTAGTAAACACCGCCTGCTTTGCGTACTTCCGGTTTCTCCTCTATTTTAGCACGGTTGTTTTTGTCAATACGAATTATCTTGCCGAGAAACTGCTCATAAGCACTGCCGAGTATTTCTACCGACAGAACGGAAAATTCGTAAGGCGATTCGGGATAATATAGCTCGTTAATGATTTTCTTGAGTATCTTGTTTTCTATAACAAGGTTCTTGCTGATCTTATCTTTCTTCAGGTCAAACAAACCGGAGTTATATTTTTCATCTGCCTGAGTAAACAAGTGAAAAAGATTCTTGTAGAAATCGCCTTGTTTGGTCGTGTCTTTCAGCGAGGAGTATGGTTCAATGCCTCTATCACCGGCGATGCGAAGGAAGATAATTCGGTCGATAGTTTGCTGCACGACAAAGTTTAGTTCATCTTCATTAAGCTGCCGGTTGTTCTTGCTGATGTTAACCGCGAGGTCAGTCCGCCAAGTATCGAGTGATAACAGAAATTCTTTATCAACAGTGGCGGTGCCTTTTTTGTTGGTATCTGATAAGGCGAATTTATCGAAGCTGCCTTGAAGGACACGTTCTTTGCTGAAAGTATCCCAGAGGAAATCAAACTCGTTGATGTAGTCGCGGAACGTGAAGTATTTCACGCGTGCAACGGATGCTTTATCGTTGGGGTTAGGTTTCTTGGTGCAGTCATAAATTGCAAACTCTTCAAAATCCGTGATGATGCT
>CAIYTF010000043.1 GCA_903929035.1 uncultured Ignavibacteriales bacterium | reverse complement strand
ATCACACTTTTTAGCTAACTCAAGTCTCTCTTTTTCAACTTCATCAATCAGTATTTTGACAAAAATATCCGCTGTTCTATGGAAAAGGGGGGAGCTTCAAATTATGGAACTTTTTAAACTCGACTTTTCGTGCAGGCACTATGTATGTACCGGAATATTTCCCTGCAAATCTAGTGAGATCACCGGTTGAAGTCGTTTTCTTACCTGAGAAATTACCACTCCCCCCTCCTTGGGTATTTGTCCAAGAACCTGTAAAGTTTCCGTTTGCATCAATGGAGCCTTTAAATTTTGCGCCATCAGCAGTTCCTGATCCTGATGCAAATTGAAAGGAACCATCGGTACTAATTGTACCGCTCACAGTTGAATATGAACCGTCATAGTTGCTTTTGGCACTTCCGGAAATATTGCCAACAGTATTAATAGTTATGCTCCAAGTACCGGCATCACTACCTGTATAGGTACCAGAATAATTCCCTGCAAATTTACTGAGATCACTGGTCGAAGTCGTTTTCTTACCAGAGGCAGTACCGCTTTTTCTAGAATATGTATTTTCCCAAGTACCGGTACAGTTACCGCTTGCATCAATAGTCCCTTTAAATGTTGCACCATTAACAGTTCCTGATCCTACGGCAAATTGAAAGGAGCCATCGGTACTAATTGAACCGCTCACAGCAGAAGATGAACCGTCATAGTTGCTTCTGGCACTTCCAGCAATATTGCCAACAGTATTAATAGTTATGCTCCAAGTACCGGTATCGTCACCTTTGTATGTACCGGAATAATTCCCTGCAAATTTACTGAAATCAACGGTTGAGTTAGAAGTGGGTGATGAGCTATTTACTTTGTCTTTACAACCGTCAAATGTAAACAGGCAAAAGGTTAAAGACAGCATCATCACGATCTTCATTGAAACATTTGTCATACTTTTTTCTTCCTTTTCATATATTTTATAATTTGGCATATGGTATAAAATATTTTACTGCAATTTATCAAAAAATACCATATTTATCAAATGGAAATAATTATTATCTTTAATAACAGGCATTAGATAAACCTCTGAAAAATATCAGATAATGCATCTGCGCCGGAAGTTTTTATTTTATTGTATATCCAATAGGATATGAAACCAATGTTCCCGGAATGTTTTTAACCGGTGATCTTTCAGCTGGTGCGAAAGGCGGCTCTATTATTTGGGCATTTAGGGATAAGTTAGAAATAACCTATAACAGATAAAGTCTGTTTGTGTTCTATTGGATTCCAATTCGAATAGTAAGCAGGATAATATTATAACTTATTTTGTAACTACTCAGCCACTTACAAAAATAAAGAATTTGTTCGAGAATAGCTTGTAGAATTTGGAAATAAAGGGAGTAAAAGCTAAATTTACAATATGAACAATACAATAGAATATGAGGAAGTCCGGAAAGTAGAAAAAGAAACAGAGCATCTCACCGTTTTGGTAAATGCGTTGATCGAGGAAAATAAACTTGCCGGAGAAACAATCTGCAATTTAGAAAATCGTCTTGCCGAACAAGCTGTGATTATATACTCAAAACGGCTTATATATTTAACAAATCTATCCTCGTAACATTATAATTTTATTGCTTTTACCGATTGTAATGCAATATATAAAAGTAAATATTGAGTATATATAACAAAGAAACACCGCCTGACAATAATGGTTCAGAACGAGCGATAAGAAACGTGAAAGTAAAGTTAAAAGTATCCGGACAGTTCAAAACCGGCGAACAAAGATTTTGTGTTTTACGTTCGGTAATTGACACCTGTAAAAAATTGAAAGTCAATATTCTTTCAGCTTTGATTGCAGTTGCTCAATATTACCCCTCTGATGTTGTCACCGCCAACGAGTAGTTAATGCATATCTTATTTCTATCATTTTTTCATAATGATAGCCTTTTTTGGCAGGCGGCTGAGTAGTTACAAAATATCAAACTTTTAATAAAGAATAAACTAATATGGAACTCAAAATCAATATTGATTTTCAGGATATTGTTTCAGCAGTAAGACAACTATCCGTTTCCGAATTGGAGAACTTGGCTATTTCAATTACAACCGAGTTAACCAAGAAGAAAAAGTATGACACACAAAATTGGAAAAATATTTTGTTAAAAGCACCTGACTGGTCAGAGGCTGATTATGAGAACTTCATAAAAGTCAGAGATCATTTTAATAAATCGAGACTAAGGAATGAATTAAAAATAACTTATACCAGATAAGGAGTGAAAGAATAATTCCATTTTGGCAAGAATTCAGCAAATACAACTGGTGAATTTTCAAGAAATTCATTTGATGCTTTTT
>CAIYTF010000042.1 GCA_903929035.1 uncultured Ignavibacteriales bacterium | reverse complement strand
TCACACTTTTTAGCTAACTCAAGTCTCTCTTTTTCAACTTCATCAATCAGTATTTTGACAAAAATATCCGCTGTTCTATGGAAAAGGGGGGAGCTTCAAATTATGGAACTTTTTAAACTCGACTTTTCGTGCAGGCACTAAATAGTTACGAAAATTTACGTTTTTTTTTATGACTTATGAGCTGATTGTGCCTTGCAATAAAAGACAATATATTTTCGCGGGATACTTTTATAAATAAAAAATAATTCATATATTTGGAACTCTAAATTACACGGAGAGTTGGCAGAGTGGTTGAATGCGGCGGTCTTGAAAACCGTTGAAGATGTAAGTCTTCCCGGGGTTCGAATCCCTGACTCTCCGCGATATCGCCCCCTTAAATACCTAATTTTAATGGGTTAATTGTCAGAATCAGGATTTCCAGGATTATAAGATTATCAGGATAAAGAATCTATCCTGTAAATCCTTTAATCTTGCAAATCCTGCTTCAGACTTTTTTTTGATTCCGAAACACTTTTTTATATTGCAAGCTAACCGATCCGAAATTGATACGCAATCCGGTTTTAAAATTATAAGCGACCAAATAATTTTTGGCTTGGGCGAGATGAACGTCCTCGAGGTTAATCACAGCCTTAAGTTCCACTATAAGGCCGTCTTCCACCACAAAATCCGCTCTTCTTGTGCCCACATCGAAGCCGTCATAATAAATATTTTGCTCAACTTCCCGGGCATATTTCAAACCCGATTTATTTAGTTCTATGGCAAGACATCTTTGATAAATTACTTCCTGAAAGCCGTTGCCGAGAGTGTTATGTACTTTCATCGCGCAACCGATTATTTTATATGTTATTTCTTCTTCGGACAATTGCGCGTTCATATTTGATAATTGTCAAAGGATTTATCTACTTCCGCGATAGTACTTTGCAAAAGATTTCTAAATATTATAAAAAAGTAAAAGTAATTTAAGTTTTATTTAAGAAGTGAGCAATTAAAAACTATTGCAGAGTTTCCCCAAAAGAGCAAGGAGATAAATAAGGAGCTAACTCTAAAAATTAAAATTGCCGGAACTTAAATATTTACTTTTTCATACCCTTTTTTTGAATTATTCGATATATGTCATTCCTTTGACTTATTTTTGATCTTACATTAAACCATTTTGTGTCCATTAATAAGCCGAATGAAAAAAGCAATAAACTACAATATTGATATAGAAAATATTCAATCAGTTATTACAAAAATAACGGGAATCTTTCCGGAAAATTCTTTTTGCTTTTCTGCAGATGACTTTTCGCTTGACATTATTTTTAAGAAACAACCAACTACCGTTGATCTTGTATTAATATCATCTTCACAAAACACCGCTGCAATAGCAGGTAATATTTCGGCTGCCAATTATTCTTGTTCCGAAAATATATGCCGGTTTACAATTGATTCGATACCTGTTCAAATCACTCACTTTTATTGTAGAAAAATACCTCTCAATCCCGGGGCAAAAAGCATCCAAAACATTTTGCGTTCTGAAGCAGAAAAGGCTTGTATTTCCTCACGCGCCCTATTCATTCTTTTAAATGGGAAATATGCCGGCAAGTTATTCAATCCATATAATAAACAGTCTATTCTTGAATTCAAACTTATTGAACTATTAGAGCAAACTCCGGATACAATTTCCAATAATCCTTCCGTTGTTTTTTCCGCTGTTTGGGACAGCGTTAATTTCAGGCTGGAAATATCTCAGGAACTCCAAGAGCATATAAAAAATAATGCTGAAACCATTTCTAAAATAGCGATAGAATCGATTAGAGATTTAATACTTTTATCGCTGCAACAAGTAAAACCATCCGTGTCTATTATTCTGCTTTATGAACTTGGGCTTATGGACTTTATGTTTCCTGAAATAGCAAAACTTGCAGGTGTGGAGCAGTTGAAAGAATATAATCACAAGGATGTATTCTATCATACTTGTGAAGTAGTGGATAATATCGCGAAAACAACCGATAAACTATGGCTAAGATTTGCTGCCCTTGTACACGATATTGCAAAACCAAGAACAAAAAGATTTGTTGAAGGCACTGGATGGACATTTCACGGTCACGAAGAATTTGGTGCAAGGATGATGAAACGGATTTTCTTAAGACTGCGGTTCCCGATTGAGCAGCTTGAATACGTGAAGAAATTAGTCCGTCTGCACTTGAGACCCGCGTCGTTAGCAAACGATATAGTCAGTGACTCGGCAGTGAGGCGATTAATTACTGAAGCAGGAGATTCATTAGATGATATTTTAATATTAGTACGTGCAGATATCACGAGCAAGAACCCTGCAAAAGTATCTAAAGTATTGAGAAATTACGATAGAGTTGAAGCAAAAATAAGGGCGGTACAAGAAAAGGATGAAATAGCTGCTTTTCAATCTCCGGTACGCGGCGATGAAATAATGCAGTTGTGTAATCTTAAGCCTTCAAAAACCGTGGGATTAATTAAAGATGCAATTGAAAATGCTATTCTGACTAACGAGATTGAGAATACATATCAAGCAGCAATGAGCTATATGCTGAAAATAAAGGACAAATTTATTAGTCCCCAAGCTCAGGTTCAACGTGAACAGTAACTTTGGCATTTGAAATAAGGCTAACTATAGCACTTTCCGCGAGGTGAGAAATATTATGGGCTTCTTCTATTGAAAGCATTCTTCCAACGTGAATATTTAATTCTATAAATTTATTCGGTCCCGAAACACGCACGCGTATATCGTGGAACCTTGTTACTTCAGGAACATTCTTTAATGCTTCAGCAATTTTTGCAGTTAATCCTCGTGGTGCTTTATCAACCAAGTCATCAAATGTTCTTTTCCCAAGACGATAACTAACTCCTAATACAATAAAGGCTACAAAAACAGCAGCAATAGAATCTGCATAGAAATATTTAAAATCATAGCCAATTAAGCCAATCAATACAACTAAGGAACTCCAAATATCCGTCTGAAAATGAAGTGCATCTGCTTCAAGCGCCTGTGAATCATATTTCTTGGCAACACGCATTAATGCACGAGAGCGTGAAATGTCAATAATTATTGAGCCGATAACTACAATATAACTCCAGACAGTAACTTCGATGTGCATTTGATTAGAAAGAAAGCGTGCCACTGCTTCATAAATAATCCACACGCAGGTAATTACTAATAAGATTGTTTCTACTAACGCGGAAAAGTTTTCAATTTTACCGTGCCCGTAGTTGTGGTCGTCATCCGCGGGTTTATCGGAGAATCTTACAGCAACCATAGTAATTACCGCGGCTATCAAGTCCAAAAATGAATGAAGTGCTTCGGAAAGGATACCCAGACTATTTGTCAAAAGACCAATAACCAATTTTGAGCCGGTTAAAAATATGGCTGCCAACACGGAAGAACCAGCAACAAAATTTTTCTCTTTCCCTGCTTCAGAACGATTATGTGTCAAAATGGTATATCCTGCTTTTCGCTTAATGATAATTATTTATAGTATTCTGACTTCTTTTCATCAAGAAAAGCAGTTATCTTTGTTGTAAAGCTAATGAAAGATTCTTGTACTTTCTCAACTGTCTTTTTTATTTGTACATCAAATGCATATTGCTTTTTTAATTCCTTCAAATTTTCAGAAATCACGGTACTTTCTTTCATAATATGCTCTATATATCCTCCAACTTCAGAAAAAGTAACAAAACGCGCTTCCTTTAGAATCTGTTTCTGTGCAATATATAGCTCATCATAGGACTGTTTAACTTCCTGCAATTGTTTTTTCATTTCATCGTGCAGCATAGCATTTTCAATTGCAATTCCGGTATTTACTGCCATAGCACCAAGAAACTGCAAATCTTCATTTGAGAAATTGCTATCTTTTTTATTTAATATTTGAAACACCCCAAGTGTAGTACCTTCAATATTGTGCATTGGAAGGCATAGCATATTTCTTGTTTTAAAGCCTGTTTTGATATCAACATCTCTATTGAATTTTGGATTCGCGTAAGGATCATCAATAATTTGTGCCACACCGCTCAAGACTACTTCACCGGCAATGCCGGTATCCATAGGAATCCGAATTTCCTGTTTCTCAATGCCAATGCCCGAACGTGACCACAGCTGCTTTTTCTTACGGTCAAGCAGAAATAGAGTTGCTCTTTCTGCATTCAAAGCATCTGCTGCCAAAACAATAATTGTATGTAATAGTTCATCAAAATCAGTTATGGAATTTAGACTTTTGGAGATTTCAAGCAGCACGGAAAGTTTTTTACTCTCGTAGAGAACTTTATCAACTTTTTTTGCCACAACCTGTTCAAATTCTTGAATATGTTCTGCAGCAGGTTCATCCTTGGATTTGCAGGCATCCAAAAGTTTATCGAGATCAAATGGCTTTAATATGAAATCGTGTACCTTTTCTCCAAAAACAATATCCTTTGTATCGTAAAAATAAGAGGAAATAACAACAATGGGATGTGGTTTTACAATTGCATATACTTGATCAACAAATTCAATCTCGGACATTACCGGCTGCATAATTTCAATAATATATAGATCATAAGTCTGCTCCATCAGAGTTTGCAGGCTTAGTTTATTTTTATCCTTAAAGAATATGGTTGAATCAGTCATATTGGCATAAGACTGATATATGCTTTTTGTATCTCTATTATCTGAAAATACTAAAACTCTATTAATCTGGTTCATTAGGAGTTTCCTATACGAGTTATTTTTCTAATATGTAAATATAAATGTTTTTATGCTAATATTAACTACTACATTTAGTGTATGGCAATCGTATTATTATCATTTTGGGGAAATACATATAGCATTCCGTTTTTCCCGTAAATTTCTCCCCTTGGATGCTCCAAATGCAGCATTTGAGAGGAATTATTGCCGCCTATTTTAGCAGCCGATGTATTCCGGTTTGCAAATCTTAAATTACTAATTTCGTAACTGTTTAGGTACTCTAACAATTCTCCATTAGGAGATTGAGGTTTGTAGAAAACAGAGTAAACCCGTTATATTGTTTTCCC
>CAIYTF010000041.1 GCA_903929035.1 uncultured Ignavibacteriales bacterium | reverse complement strand
GATATTATGTCCCAACGGGACTAAATTTGAATAACCGTGAGTGACAACTCACGGGAGAATGATAAAAAGCATCTATGTCCCCGAAGGGGGCAAATTCACGCCGCGTAGTTAGTTCGCCCCCTTTCGGGGACGTTATTAGTTTGGGCTTACTTTTCCGTGAGTTAGCACTCACGGTTATTCAAATTTAGCCCCGTTGGGACAAATTCAAGAACAGGCTGAGTAGTTCTTTGAATGACAGTATCTAATTTGTTGTCGGTTTGGTATAAATCCGTGTTATTTTTATCAAACCATTGAAATTTATTAGAAATAAAACTATATTGCAGGTGGTTTTGCTTATCTTACTCCTGTATCTTTATCGGATGTGATAATGAAAAACCGGATTATAATAAAATCAGATATTCCGCGATGGATATAGGTGGAATATTAAAAATTAAAATAGATGTTGTAGGATAGGACTGATGGAAAATACAGAAAACCAAGCGGAATCCTCTGATCTTCGCCAGGAAGCAGAAGTTTCGCGGAAAAATGGTACCGCGCGATCAGTTTCGCAGCTTACCGAATCTGCTATTAAACTCGTTCACGAGCTGCAGGTACAAAAGATTGAGCTGGAATTACTGAACGATGAACTCCGGCTGGCAAACAAACGCGCGGAAGATGCCGCGAAGACTGCTGAAGCTGCCACTGAAAGATATACCGAGCTATACGATTTCTCCCCTTCCGGTTATTTTACTTTTTCCATAGAAGGCAAAATAATACAGTTAAACCTTTCCGGAGCGCGAATGCTTGGCAAAGAACGCGCGCTTTTAATAAACAACAGGTTCGGCTTTTTTGTCACATTCGATACAAGACCAATCTTCAATCTATTCCTCGATAAAGTATATTCCTCCAAAACAAAAGAATCCTGCGACGTGATCTTATCCTCCATCGATAACTCACCAATGTATGTTCACATTGAAGGCATAGTTTCCGAAGAGGGGAAACAATGCTTCGCGACAGTTATTAATATAACCGAGCTAAACCGTACCAAAGACGCGTTAAGGGAAATCGATGCTCGTTACAGGGCAGATGAGGCGAAAAATGAATCAGCGAAGATATGGCAGGCAACATTTGACGGGATCAGGGATTCAGTGCTATTGCTTGACGCGAACGGCTTAATTTTAGAAGCCAATAAAGTCTCGTGTAATATATTCGGCAAAACAAAAGAAGAAATTATAGGGTCCCATTGTAATGAAATTGTCCATAAAAGAGACTGTCGTATCGATGATTGTCCTTGTATGAGGACGAGACTCAGCAAGTGTAGAGAAACCAAGCTTTTTGAAATTGAGGATAAATGGTTTGAAGTTGTCGTTGATCCCCTTTTTGACAAAAACAATGAAATAAATTGTTTCGTGCATATTATGAGCGATATCACGGATCGAAAGCGCGCGGAAGAAGCACTCTATGATAGCGAGAAAAAATATAGACTGCTGTCTGAGAACTCCACGGACGGCGTTTCTCTTTTCGAGGATCACGCCGTAAAATATGTTTCAAACGGATATTTGAATATGCTTGGTTACGACAAAAGTGAAATCGAAAATATTTCTTTTGAACAAATTTTTTCTTTTATTCACGAAGACGATTCAAAGAATATACAATCGATAATCGGCGAGGCGCATTCGCATCAGACAAAATCTTTTCGATACGATTACAGGGTGAGAAACAAAATAGGCGAATATATCTGGGTGGAGGACACCATAAATGCAGAATTCGATGCTTTGGGCAGTCATAAAAGGAGTGTTATACATTCGCGGAACATCACCGAACGCAAACGGGTGGAAGCGGAGTTGCAGCAAAGCAATGAAAGACTTGAAGCCATTATTTCGGCATCGCCCGATGGAATCGGTATTATAAACTTAGAAGGGGAGATTGGGTTTATATCTGATACAATGCTTGAAATGTTCGGATATCCGGCCGAACAGAAAGATGACTTAATCGGTAAATATATTTTTGAATTCATTGATCCTTCCAATATCAATTTGGTGATTGACAGTATTCGCAAACTGATCGCCGGCGAAATAGGGGGTAGTCTTAGGCAATATAAGGTGATAAAAAAAGATAAGACAAGATTTACCGTTGAGTTAAATTCTGCTGTTTTGTTGGATTCAAACGGAGTTCCCGCAAGAATACTTTTTGTTCAGCGCGACATCACCGAACGCGAGCGGGCAGAAGCTGCATTGCGTGAAAGTGAAGAGATATTTAATCAATTATTAAAAAATTCTCCAATTTACATATTTTTTAAAGACGAAAATATTAGGGCTGTCAGATTAAGCGAAAATTTTGAGCAAATGCTGAATATTCCGATAAAAGATATTATCGGCAAAAATATGAATGAATTATTCCCTTCAGAACTTGCTAAAAATATGGTGGAAGACGATAAAAAGATTTTACAGTTAGGAGAACTTGTCATTGTTGATGAAGAATTTAATGGTAGATACTATACTTCTACTAAATTTCCAATCAATATCGAAGGTAAATCTCGCTACCTCGCGGGATTTACCATCGATATAACCGACCGCAAGATGATAGAAAACGCGCTAATCGAGAGTGAAGAAAAATATCGATCCATTGTACAATACTCAAGCGAGCCGATATTCGGATTCAATCCGGATGGGACTTATAGATTAGTCAATGAAGCTTTTGCCAAAACATTTGGTAAAACACGCGAAGAAATTATTGGTAAAACTCCGCATTTTCTTTTCTCTTCAGATGAAGCAGAAAAGCGAATGGCTATTGTTCGGAAAGTGTTACTGACAGGCGAAAAAGATGAAATAGAATTAAAGGTAATTACATTTTCCGGAGAAGAGAAGTATTTTCTAACAATGCTTGATCCGATCAAAGATAGTCTTGGAAATGTTCTTTGGGTTTCCTGCATTTCTAAGGATATCACCGAACGCAAGCAGACGGAAATCATTATCCAAAATCAAAACAATCAACTGCAGGAGCTCAACGCTACCAAGGATAAGTTCTTTTCAATCATAGCGCACGACTTGAAAAGCCCTTTTCAAGGTTTACTTGGTATATCGGAATTGCTGACAAATAGCGAATATAAATTTTCTGCCGAGGATATTGACAAGTGCCATAACTCGCTGCATACATCTATAGTAAATGTTTATATTTTACTGGAAAACTTATTAGAATGGGCGCAATTCCAAAAAGGTTCAATCGCTTTCACGCCCCGAGAAATCAGCATATTTGATGCTTTTTTGGAAAGCGAAGAATCAATAAAGCAAAGAGCAGCGCAAAAGGGAATTACAATTATTAACAAAAATCCACAGGATATTAAAATTTACGCGGATGAAAAAATGATGAATACCATTCTTCGGAATTTGTTATCAAATGCTGTGAAATTTACAAACAAGACAGGGAAAGTTGTTGGTAAAGCAAGAGAAACAGAATCAGGTATGATTGAAATTTCGGTAACAGATACAGGTGTTGGTATTCCGGCGGACGTTGTCGATAAGTTATTCAAATTAGGAGAAAATGTGGGACAAAAGGGAACCGATGACGAACCAAGCACCGGCTTGGGATTATTACTCTGCAAAGATTTTGTTGAAAAAAACGGTGGCAAGATTTGGGTGGAAAGCGAAGAGGGAAAAGGAAGCACGTTCTATTTTACGATGCCAAAAACAATTGTTAATGGTTAATTATCAAGGGTGAAAATTGTCTGAATTTAACCGGATTGTAACTACTCAGCCGCCTGCCAAAACGAGCTATCATTATGAAAAAACGATAGATAAGATATGCATTAACTACTCGTTGGCGGTGACTACTTCAGAGGGATAATTTTGAGCAATTGCAATCAAAGCTGAAAGAATATTCACTTTCATTTTTTTACAAGTGTCAATGTTTTTAAACCAAATCACAAAACAATTTCGCGACATTCAGAGCAAACATCTCCCGTGAAGATAATAAGCCAAGCTTTCAAGTTGGATATGGCTTTCATCTCTTCCGTAGCCAAGTAACCTTTTACTTGTTCTATTCCGGCGGTTCTAACTTCATCGAGTTTGCCGGCGTTTTCTTTTTTGATGTATTTTATTTCAAAAAGGTGTTCATATTTCGGGCGGAAACGATTGGTTCTCAAGAATAATAGATCCGGGTATTTCTTGTTTGTCTCAGGTTCGCTTTTG
>CAIYTF010000040.1 GCA_903929035.1 uncultured Ignavibacteriales bacterium | reverse complement strand
TATACTCTAAACGGGTAAAATATTTACTTTATTAAATGATTGAAAATTAGAAGTTAACAGCAAGTTCAATTTATCTTTATCTATTTGATGCGCTTGTCTTATTGCATCTTTGTTTCACCTTTTGGGTCGTTTATTAATTTTGTTTTTGCATTACAAAAGTACTGTTTTTTCAGCACTTAAACGCCCAAAAGGCTTTTTTTAACGGGCTTATCGCTCAATTTAGGTCAAATATAGCAGCAGATATAACTTTTTTAGCTATCGACAAGATGTCGATTTTGGTACAAGTACAATAACGGCGGCAAAAGTGCTAATTGTAAAGATATCCGCTTCACTAACTTTCTGCAAAAATATCCGTATATTTGCCCATCATTTATTATAGCGTACCAATGGACTTCATAGAAAAATTATCTAAAGTAAAAGACAAATACGACCGCATTTACGAGGAGCTTGCAAGCGAAGCAAATCTCAACAATTCCGAGAAACTGATAGCGTTAAGTAAAGAACGTAGTGACTTGACCCCGCTTATTGATTGTTACGATAAATATAAAAAAGTTCAAAAAGACATCGAGGACAGCAAAGAGTTAATTAACCTGTCCGATGATAAAGAAATGACTGAAATGGCTGAAGCGGAAATTATGGATTTGCAGGTGCGATTACTTGCTTTGGAAGATGAGTTAAAGGGGCTTTTACTTCCGCGTGACCCCAATGACGACAAAGATGTTATTTTTGAAATACGCGCAGGAACAGGCGGCGATGAAGCAGCACTGTTCGCCGGCGAATTATTCAGGATGTACACGCGTTATGCAGAGACCAGATTCTGGAAGATGGAAGTTATTGATATAAATGATACAGGGTTAGGCGGTATAAAAGAAGTCGTGTTTTCAATTACCGGTAAAAAAGTTTATGGTGATTTAAAATTTGAAAGCGGTGTTCATCGGGTGCAGCGAGTGCCGACAACCGAAGCAGGCGGCAGAGTACACACGTCCGCCGCATCAGTGGCAGTGCTTCTTGAGGTAGAAGATGTGCAGGTTGATATAAATATTGCCGATCTAAAAATAGATGTGTTCCGCAGCGGTGGTGCTGGCGGGCAGAACGTGAACAAAGTTGAAACCGCTATACGCATTACCCACTTGCCAACCGGAATTGTCGTGCAATGCCAGGATGAGCGGTCGCAGTTAAAGAATAGACAAAAAGCAATGAAAGTCTTGCGTGCCCGCTTATATGACGCGAAATCAAAAGAACAGAGAAGCGAAATTGCAGCCCAAAGAAAATTAATGGTTGGAAGCGGCGACCGCAGTGATAAAATACGCACATATAATTTCCCGCAAAACCGCATCACTGACCATCGTATTGGTTTAACTCTCTATAATTTAGGTGATGTAATAAACGGCGACTTGAATAACCTGATTGAACAATTAAAACTCGCGGATAAGACAGAACGCCTGCAGGCAGAGATTGATGTAAAGTAGATACGATGCAATGCCGCGAGGTTTCAAATTGATTACGCTTTTTACGACATTCAACATAATCCCGCGGAAATTCGTTTCGATGATTTTCCTTGTATCGTCTTTGATTATTGCACAGTTTACCACCACCACGCTGTTTGCCCAGCAAAAAAACAAATGCCCCCAGCACGGCGATACAAAGGCAGTTGAGAAATTATTTGAACAGGTGGAAGAGGGATTAAACAAGGGAGAAATTTCAGGGTTTTCACAATACTTTTCAAATCAGACATATTTTAGTCTTTCTTCAGGGCAGAGCGGATACTATAGCGCAAATCAGGCATTCTATATATTACACGAATTTTTCAAAATTAATCAGGCTATTTCGTTCCGCTATACCGCAAAAAATTTGAAAAAGGTCGCGTATGCAACGGGCGTGTATCACTACGAAATAAGCGGCAGGCGAAAAACGGCACAGGTTTTTATATCTCTGAAATGGCAGTCTAACGTTTGGCAAATAGCACAGTTTACCATACGATGAATATCGTGCTTAGTTATATAGTAAGGGCGACCGGCTGGTTGCCCTTACAAATACATAAACACAGGGCTTACTTGCTAATTGTTTTTTTCCTCATCGCGGCATTGGCGGGACTTGAAGTTGAAAATAATCACCTAAAAGCATTCATTGGCGCACGATGGAAAGAAACACTCCCGGGTGAGATTGCAAAATTGACCGGTGCAGTTCAATCAGAGTTTAACAGGGTGCAAGAGCAACTGATCTCAAATCATCGTGCTATGAGCGCGGCTCTTACTGCCGGACTCAAACAGGGCAGCGCGATAGAAAAGAACTTAGTGGAAGTATTAGAGGAAGCGAACAATAGCGAATATTGCTACGAACTATTCGACTCTGATTCTAATCTTATGGCGTGGAAAGGGGATATTCCTGTTCAGGAAGAAACCCTGCGCGAAATATTATCAACAAAGAATGCGGCTCGTTTTCAACATACGCCGCTTAGCATTTTTTTGCTTATAGCAGATGAGATAACCGATGGCGGGAAACCGTTCTATCTTGTCAGCGGTGTTCCGGTAGAAAGAAAATACATTCATCCCGCTAATAAAGATTATGAAAATTTTTCATCAGTGATTGAAAAGAAATTCAATACCGAGTGCAAAGCAGACTATTCAAATTTAGATACTGCAATCGTGAACGGCATAGATTTTAGCGTTGCCCTGCTTAACAATGCTCAGGAGAGAATCGGTACACTCCATATTAAAAAACCGGCTCCGTCAGGAGCAATACGCGAGGCAAATGAATTGATTCAGGCAGCGCAAACGTGCATCCTTCTTATGCTATATGCAATATTTGGTTATGGTTTATATTCATATATACGCGGCAAAGAAAAGGAATTGTTCGGGATAATCGCGGTTACTGTTTACTGCGCGGGTTTGCGGTGGATTTTATTTATTCAGAATGTCACGCGCTATTTATTTCCGGAGAGTTTAAGAAATCCCGGATACTTTGCCTCCAAGTTTGCCGGAGGCATTGTCAAATCACCGGCTGAATTTCTTATCACAACACTGCTCTTTTTCTTGGTCTCGATATACATTTTTAGAATATTTTATATATATCGGCAGAGTCACCGGCAGCTGCCGGCACGAAAAATATCATATCTGTTTATTATACTCACACCACTGATGTTTGCAGTGAACTTACTAATGATTCGCGGTCTCGCGGCTGCGGCACGGAGCGCGATATTTGATTCATCGCTAAGATATTTCAACGAGCCTTCAATACTTCCGCGAGCGGCACCCTTGGTGATGAACGTGAGTGTATTTTTGCTTGCCATTTCAATATTTATGTGGATTGTATTAGTCTCGGGAATGCACCTTACTCTTTTTCATAGCCTCGGGAAAAATCAATTCTATATTGCTGCTGTAACACTTGTTACAGTATTCTTTCTATCTGTTTTTCTATACGAGACTGTGCAAAATCAGCCTTTACTTACCTATAACCAATTACTTGTAATCGTATCATTAGCTATTGTATGCGTGTTTATTACAGGAAGATGGAATAATGTATTCTCGCGATTAGTAATATTCATAGGATTCTTTTCTTCCATTGCCGCGGTAGTGTTAATGAATATTTTCAATTCCCACTTGGAACTTGAATCGTTGAAAATTACTGCATCCGATATCGCGCGGCCCAAGCAGGAGTTTGCCGGGTTTATAATATCAGATATTTTAAACACTGCAGGCACCTCTGATGATATTATCCGCGGTTTTAGATTAGACAAGGAAAAATTATCCGCGAATGCTTTTTTGCTTTGGACGGGCAGTGCTTTACCTGAAGAACATATACCTGCATATATAGGGTTTACCGATAAGCAGGGTGAAGTATTGGGTGAGTTTGAAGCGGGTATTAAAAGCTCGAAGTCAATCGTGAAAAACATAGCAGGTACTGCTCCCGATGAAATGCGGATAACCGTTGATGAAACACCAAGTGGTGATGTTACAGAAATAATCGGTATTATACCGGTAAAAGATACAACAGGAATCGCGGGTTACTGCATTATACAAGTTTTACCGGTGGAAAGAGCTGCTCAAAACCCGCGTCCGGTTTTGCCGTTCTTGTCTGCAAAAAAATCATTTAATCCCGTGATTAATCCCGACAATTTAAGTTTCGCCAAGCTGCGCGATAATAAAATTCTCTATGCATCAGGACAGCTTTTGTTTGGTGATGAATTACAAGCTAAAATAATCGGCTATGACTATAATCAGTCGAACGAATTATGGATGCCCTATAATGATAACGGCGAACAATATTATATATATGCACAAAAATATATGAACGAAAATCCGCCAGAAATTGTTGCTGCCGCTCTGCGCGAAAAAGAAATAGAATGGAGTTTTTTCAATTTCTTTAAACTGTTTATTGTCCATTCAGCCATTTTACTAATCGCGTATCTGCTTTCGGCAGGATTCAGGTTGTGGAAAAGTAAAACTTACAAAATGCACTTCCGCGCTCAACTGATGATAGCGTTTCTAATTGTTTCTGTTATTCCCGTTATCGCGCTCGCGTTTTATAATCATTATAATATTGAAGAAAAGTCAACTCAGGCAATACGTGCATCGTTAAAAAATCAATTGACGACCGTGGAAACACACCTTGCTGCAAAACTGAACAACGGCATTCCGTTAGAGCAGGCAATTGAAGAATGCGGAAAAGAAGTCGGCGTGCAGTTCTCCCTTTTCAAGACAAATCAACTTTTGTATTCAACTGAATGGAACATCTATCAGGCAGGTGTACTGCCGGATAGACTGCCTTTGAGCGCGAACTTGGCTATCAACTACAAACAGAATAAAGAATTTTTTGGAACCGAAGAGTCGGTATTGTTTAACACATTTTCATTTTATCGAAAGTTAGATATTGTTCCGGGGCAGCAGCTGATTTTGTCAGTTACCGATGGCTTTAACTATGTTGCCGGTGTTTTTTCTCCCGTAGAAAATGACGTGTTTCTATTTGGCATATATTCATTCGCTATATTCTTTATAATTGCCTTGAGCAGCCTGCTTGCCGAACGCATCGCCGCACCGGTGAGAAGACTGACAGCTGCAACGCGCTTGATTGCAAAGGGTGATATTGGCATCAGTATTGAAAATAAAGCTCAGGGCGAAATGAGTGAACTTATTGCAGGATTTAATACAATGACACGTGAACTGCAAAGAGCCCAGGAAGAACTTGCAAACTTTGAACGCGAATCCGCGTGGAAAGATTTCGCGCGGCAGGTCGCGCACGAGATTAAAAATCCTCTTACTCCAATGAAACTGGCATTACAACAGTTAGTAGCAGCATATAATGACAATTCGCCTAACTTCGAGAGTATCTTCCGTAAAGTGACTACAACCGTGCTGCATCAAATAGAGTCACTTGGCGTGATTGCATCGGAATTTTCCGGATTTGCCCGAATGCCGGCAGCGCACTATTCAACAATTGATTTGATTGAATTACTGAACGAAACAGTCACCTTATTTCAAACAGAAAAAGTGATAATTACTTTAGACACGAATACATTAATCACTGCTAAAGCCACAGGCGATGCATCCCAATTGCGGCGGTCTCTCATAAATATTGTACGGAATGCAATTGAAGCCCGCGCCGGCAAAATAAATATTTCTATTGCCGCCAATGAAAACACGTACAGCATTGCCATTGCCGATAACGGGACAGGTTTACCCGCAGGACAAGAAGAAAAAATATTCGTGAAAAGCTACACGACAAAAAAGACCGGTATGGGATTGGGACTTTCAATCGCGCGCAAAATTATTGCTAACGCGGGAGGAAGTATAAATGCTAGAAATAATGACCAAGGCGGAACTGTATTTTCAATTATTTATCCCGCGGAGAAAAACTGATGGAACCAAAATTTACCGAATCGCAGCAAAACGCGCTAAGCTATGACAAACATATCGCGGTGACGGCGAACGCCGGATCGGGAAAAACATTCGTTCTGGCGCAGCGGCTGCGGAAAATATTATCCGAGAACAGTCACGTTTCACTAAATGAAATCGCGATAATTACTTTCACGGAAAAAGCGGCAGCTGAATTATATAAGAAAATCGGTGAGATGCTTGACGCTCAAATTTCTTCAAGCGATAATCTTGAAGAGAAGGAACGATTCTCGAAATTGCGTAAGCAGTTGGTGTCGGCGGAAATATCCACGATTGATTCCTTCTGCAGCAGTATTTTACGAGAGTTTCCTGTTGAAGCGGGAGTTGATGCCGGATTTGTTATTATTGATGAATACCGCGCGAAAAAGCTGATGGAGGACAGCTTCAAAAAATTTATGCAGGCAAACGAATCTGCCGATAATGTAAAAACTTTATTGCGGATATTCAAAGGAAACAATAATCTTTTCCAGGCATTCAGAGATGTTAATTCCCAAAGAGCCGCTATTGATAAACTGCGAGGCAATTTATACGCGGGTACTGATGACGAAATTATTGAAAAACTTAAAACTGTTTATGAAACAAAAGCGAGAGCCGTTTTACTTTCAATTGTCGGGCAGGCTGTTTTACTATTGAGAGAAGTAAATGCAAACGCGCCGCGAAATAAGAACGGCATCAAAGATAAAATTGCTGAAATATTATCTGCTGTTGTTGAACCGATTGGCAGTGACCGGATAGAAAAAACAGTTTCAAGTATTCTGCAAATATTGGAACTTGGCTTTACCGCGGGGGAGCGCACACCAAAAAAAGCCTCATACTTAAAAGTATGGGAGGAGCATTTCAATTTGGGTGATTTTGCCTGTCTAACAGAATTTATGACCGTGAAAGATTTACTTGCAGATTCAATTGATGAGGAGCTTCCTTATAGTGTAAAATTCTCTCTTACAGTGCTGAATGCTTTTTATGAATATATGAACATTTATGAGGAGAAAAAACGGGAGATAGGAGGATTGGATTTTTCCGATCTCGGGATTAAAGTTAGAGAACTGCTTCGTGTTGACTACGTGAAGACTTCACTCGCTCAGCGGTTTTCATATATTATGATTGATGAATATCAAGATACAAATGATATGCAGTATGATATTTTCATCCCCTTGCTGCAGGAATTGCAGAGGGGCAATTTGTTTATTGTTGGCGATGAAAAACAAAGTATCTATATGTTCCGCAACGCCGACTTAGAGGTTTTCAACAAAACAAAAAATTTAATTATCGAAAGAGGCAGTGCTGATTCTGATATTGTTTTAAAAGAATCGTTTCGTATGTCCGCGCTGCTTGGATTGTTCGCGAATAAAGTGTTCGAGGTTCAGTTTAGTTCTCCCGATCCGTTATATAATGAATCATCTCACTCAGAAATTATCTGCGCGAAACAAGAGGAGGCGGAATCATCAATTACTATTTTACTTGCCGAACATCCTGATGCACTATCGGCGGAAAGCGGGACTCCCTTAACCGAAAGCATTACAGAATATGATTTGATAGCCCGGAAAATTCTTGAATTAAAAAAACAATATAATTTCGAGTGGAAAGACTTTGCAATTCTTGCTCAAAAGAACGCCACGCTCGGCACGTTCAGTCAATTATTCCCAAAATATAGAATACCATTTTTGATATTTGGCGGCGGTAATTTTTATGAATCCGCGGTTGTGCTTGACATAAGCAGTTATCTGGATTTCCTGAATGATAAGTCAAATGATACTGCATTAGCATCAGTGTTAAAATCACCTTTCTTTATGTTTGATGATAATATGTTGTTTTCGATATCGGCAGCGGAAGGATATTCATTTTTTGAAAAGCTCTGCAATTACAGTTTGGAGAATGCTGCAGCTCAAAAAGCAGTTTCTCTATTATCGAAATATCAGGCAGCGGCGATATATTCCGGCGTTTCCGAATTGATTACAGATATTTTTGAAGATACATATTACTATTCGATAGCAGCCTCGCGTATTGAGGGAGAGCAGATCCTTGCTGATATACGGAAAGTTATTTCTTACGCGCTTAGGTTTGAGCGTGACGGCTATTCAAATTTGTATGACATTGCAGCTTTTCTCCGCGATGCCATCTCGGCAGGTCAAGCTGAATCTAATGCAGTCACTCCGTCAGGCACGGATGCAGTACAAATTATGACCATACATAAATCCAAGGGCTTACAGTTTAAAGTAGTCTTTCTTGCTGATGCAAACAGCGCGATAACTTCGCGTTCTATTATTGAAACTAAATTATATGTCGATAAGGATTTGGGCATACTTGCCAAGCTGCCTGTGGAGAATGATTATTTCTCCGAGTATAAAAAAGGTTCTCTTCTCGCGTTATATGAATTTATCAAAAATAAAAAAGAACAGGCAGAGAGTGTCCGCGTACTCTATGTCGCGCTTACACGTGCCTGCGACCATTTAGTAATAAGCGGCACACTTGATAAAAATGGCGGAATTACTTCATCAAGTTTTCTCAAAAAAATTCTCTCGGCGTTTGATGTTTCTGCTGTTGAAGGAATTGAGCATATTCCAATTATTGGAAATATTCAATGCTTGGACAGTTCCAATGCAGAAGAAAAGTATGTGCAGCGAACCATCAGCTACTCGATTCTTGTGGTTAGGAATATTGAATGCCTACCTCAAGAAGAAGCCATCCCGGTAAATGCAGGCACTGCATATACACTCAACCTTGACAAAATAAATGAAATCAGGCAAATATATTATATCACCGCGACAGGATTCGCGCGCTATAAAAACTGCGCGATGCAGTATCATCTTTATCACAATTTAAAGATGCAAAAGTATATTGACTTACTTGGCAAAGATACCCGTGATTCTATTTTGGAATATGATGATGAGGAACTTATTCACCCCAATCATAACGATGATGACGAGTTAAGACTAAAGTTAAAAGAACTTTCGCTCGGGACGACACGCGGCAGTATTATGCACAAACTATTAGAAAGCTCACCTGCACAAGCGGATGCACGCCGCGTGGCAAAAAATATCGCGTCTGAAATATTGGAAATTAGTCACGATGCTCCAATTGAGGCGGAATTAGAATCTATTGTAAAATTGTATAATCAATTCACGGCAAGTAACTTCTACCGGAATCTTCCCGCGGGCAAGGCAAGTTACAGTGAATATAGCGTGTCGGAATTAATTGACAACCAAATTTTATTGCAGGGCGTTATTGACCGGATAATATTCAGCGGCAATACAATACATATCTATGACTGGAAAACCAATCGCGTGACACAAGACGGCTTTGAAAATTTGACCGCGTACTATCAAAACCAGCTATTAATATACGCCTGCATTATTGCAAATATGTTTCCTGAATATTCGGCAGTTTATTATACTGTTGCCTATATCACAGCTCCCGAAAAGAGCGCGACTAAAGAACTCGCTCCCATAGATCGCGTGCAATTCGCGAATGACATCAAGCAAATGAAAACAGACATAGACACGAAGAACTATGCAAAAGATTTGAAGAGCTGCCCGAACTGTATGTTCGTAAACAAAGCCGGCGAGTGTATAGTGGAAGATAAATCAACTTGAATTTTATCGGCAAATTATATTGGCATTTAAGAAAAATATTGTAGATTGATAATTATGAAAATGACTATTTTAAGAAAATAATAAACTTTAAATGTATAAAACAATTAATAAAAGGATTTAGCTGTGGCATCGCCATCAAAAGAACTGTTAAAGAAATATGAATCACCGGAAAATTTCATCAACCGCGAATTGAGCTGGATTGAATTTAACCGCAGGGTAATGGAAGAGGCACTGAATCCTGAGCAGCCTGTGTTGGAGAAAATAAAATTTATCTCGATATTTTTTTCCAATTTAGATGAATTTTATATGATACGTGTAGCCGGTTTGCAGGACCAATTATCGGCCGGATTCGCTGAGCCGACAATTGACGGCTTAACTCCGGCACAGCAATTGCGGAAGATAGAGAGCGCGTTAAAGCCTATGATAGAGCGGATGATGCAGCTATGGAATGAAGATATTATCCCGGATTTAGCAGCCAATAATCTTATCATTTGCAAAATTGAAGACCTTAACGAGCTTGAAAAAGAGAAAATGGATATCTATTTCAAACGCGAAATTTTTCCAACACTTACACCTCTCGCGTTTGACCCGGGCAGGCCGTTCCCGTATATATCAAATTTAAGTTTAAGCCACGCGATAGTCATACGCAGCCCCAAAGGAGATGAACACTTCGCCCGATTGAAAACACCAAATACATTGCCCAGGCTGATAAGAGTGGATGAGATTATTAGCAATGAAAAGAGACTGCCAATACTTCAAAATCAGCAAATTAAGTTCGTGTGGCTTGGAGAGCTGATACACTCAAATATGCATCTGCTGTTCCCGAAGATGGAGGTTGTAGCTGCCCACGGTTTCCGCATTACCCGTGATACGGATATTGAAATTCAGGAAGATGAAGCAGATGATTTATTGAAATCAATTCAGGAGAATATTCTTCAACGGCGGTTTGGAAGTGTCGTCCGTTTGGAAGTGGTGAAAAATATGCCGGAGTTTATGATTAACACCCTGATTGAAAATCTTGAACTTCAGCGGGAAGATGTTGATATTATTGATGGACCGCTTGGTTTGAGTGATATGATTGAGTTATACAAATTGCCTCTGCACGAACTTAAAGAAAAACCTTACGTGCCTGTTGTGCCTAAAGCGTTTGAATCGGGAGAGAGTATCTTTAACATCCTGCGCGAAAAAGATATACTGCTTCATCACCCTTATGATTCTTTTGCTCCGGTTATAGAATTTATCAAGCAGGCATCTGCTGATCCGGATGTGCTGGCTATTAAGCAAACCCTATATAGGGTGGGGGCAAATTCTCCTGTTGTGGAGTACTTGATTGAAGCAGTGCAGCGCGGCAAACAGGTGGCTGTACTTGTTGAATTAAAAGCCCGGTTTGATGAGGAAAACAACATCTTTTGGGCACGGGAGCTTGAGAAAGTAGGCGCGCACGTTGTTTATGGACTGGTGGGTCTGAAGACACATTCTAAGATGACATTAGTAGTTCGTAAAGAAGCACAAGGAGTGCGCCGCTATGTCCACCTTGCAACGGGAAATTATAATGTATCAACAGCAAAGACATATACTGATCTTGGTTTATTCACGTGCAATGAAAAAATATGCGAAGATGTTTCGAATATATTTAATTTTCTTACCGGATACTCCAAGCAGGAGTCTTTTAACTATTTAGGTGTCGCGCCAATCAATTTGCGTTCAAAAATTTTTAATTATATCCTGCGTGAAATTGAGAACGCGCAGGCGGGATTGCAGGCACATATTATTATGAAAATGAACGCGCTTGTTGATCCGGAGCTTATCTCGGCACTCTACGAGGCTTCTAACGCGGGCGTAAAAATAGAATTAATTATTCGCGGTATATGTTGTTTAATACCGCAAAAACCCGGGTTAAGTGAAAATATAACAGTGGTAAGTATAGTGGGCAGATTCCTTGAGCATAGCAGAATATTATTTTTTCACAATGCCGGTGATGAAGAAATATATATTGGCAGTGCTGATTTAATGCAGAGAAACCTTGATAGGCGCGTGGAGGTAGTGTTTCCTATTCTCAATTCGGCACTAAAGAAAGTTATCAAAGAAAGAATATTGAGTACCTTATTGGCAGATAATATAAAAGCGTGGTCGTTAGGTTCCGATCACGTGTATCTACATTCAGTGCCCGCGGAAAATGCAAAGCCGGTTAACTCGCAGGAATGGTTTATGCGTCACGCGATGAAAGGATTGAAGAAAAAAGTAAAAGTAAAATAATGTAACTCGCGGCATTAGACCTCACCCTGCCCTCTCCTATAAGGAGAGGGGAAATGATATCGATTGCAATTCCATCTCCTTCGGGAGAGGGCAGGGTGAGGGGGTTCCATAAGCCATTGCAATTTAATTGTTTAATAACATAGCTGAAAATTATTGATGATTTTACCGGTTAGGATACCTAAACAGTTACTCCGAATTTATAGCTCTTGGGCTTTTTAGAGAACACTCATATCTATGAAGCCGGTTCTATTTAGCTTTCTTGCAGCAGCAGCATTGGCTTTTTTCGCGGGAAGCCTAAGTAGAATTTTCAATTATATATCAATAGGTAAACCGGATAATCGCTTTACTAATATTAGCGATAGATTAAAGTTAGTTCTTCGTGTTGTCTTTTTCCAAAGCAAATTATTTCGCGAACCGGCAGCAGGAACAATTCATTTTTTAATATTCTGGGGATTTAATTTTTTTCTATTCGGGATAATTGAATCTTTCATTCAAGGCATTTATCCGGAATTTGATTTTGGCAGTTTGGGAACAGCCTATATCCCGATTACCATCGCGCAAGATTTCTTCGGCATACTCGTGGGAGTTTCTGTTTTGGCAGCTCTTTATCGCAGGTTTGTTTTGAAAGTCAGCCGTTTGCAGACTAATGCAAAAGGAAAATATGATGCTGCTATTGTATTAGCAATGATTTTGATTGTTTGTGTTTCTATGTTTGGACAGAATGTTAACCATATCGCGGAAGCAGGATCCCGTTTGAAGTGGAATGAGTATAGACCTGTTTCATATTTTATCAGTCAAATGATTTATGGACACTACGCCCCTCGGGCAGGATTCTACTATGAAGTTTACTGGTGGATTCACGTGACAACAGTTCTCGCTTTTGTAAACTATTTGCCATATTCAAAACATTTGCACATTATTACTTCTATATTAAATGTTTTTTTTGCAAACGCACCGGAACAGCGAACTTCGTTAAAGAAACTAAATCTTGAAGATGAGAATGCAGAGTCTTTCGGTGTTGCAGATATTAATCAAATGACTTGGAAACAACTGTTAGACGGATTTTCCTGCACTGAATGCGGGAGATGCACTGCCGTGTGTCCGGCGGCAATATCCGGTAAATCGCTGTCACCCCGGAAAGTTATTGTTGAAACACGTAAACGGACACGAGAATATGCCTCTGCTTTTTTTGATGGGGGGCTTAGCAAGAATCTAAGAGACAATACTTTTTTGCACAACTTTATAACAGATAAAGAATTGTGGCAATGTACAACCTGTATGGCTTGCGTTCAGGAGTGTCCTGTTATGATTGAACACGTTGTGATTATAGTTGATACGCGCAGGAACCTCGTATTGACTGAATCTTCATTTCCTGCTGAATTGAACAGCGTGTTTAAAAGTTTGGAAAATAATTTCACGCCGTGGGCTTTCAATCAGGCTGATAGAGCCGATTGGGCTGAAGGATTAAATATTAAAACAATGGCGGAAGATTCAGATACAGAATATTTATTTTGGGTTGGCTGCGCCGGTTCTTTTGATAACCGCTATAAAAAAGTATCGCGCGCGTTTGCGGAAATTATGCAAAAAGCCGGGGTGAACTTTAGAATTCTGGGAACTGAAGAAAAATGCAACGGCGACACGGCAAGAAGATTAGGAAACGAATATCTCGCGCAGGCATTAATACGGAAAAATATTGAGACACTGAACAACTATGGTGTAAAAAAAATTGTTACTGCTTGTCCGCACTGTTACAATTCAATTAAAAAAGAATTTAAACAATTCGGCGGTAATTATGATGTATATCATCACTCCGAGATTATTTATGAAATAATTTCTGAAAAGAAGATAGAACTTAAGAATAACGAAGAAGTTCACAAAGTAACCTATCACGATTCCTGTTATCTTGGAAGGTACAATGAAAATTATTATACTCCTCGTAATGTTCTATCGGCAGTTCAAGGTATTGAACTTGTTGAGATGGAAAGAAATAAGAGCAAAGGTTTTTGCTGTGGAGCCGGAGGAGGAAGAATGTTTCTTGAAGATATTGAAGGCGGCAGAATAAATGAAGAACGCGCAAGTGAGGCACTCGCGGCGGGTGCAGCAATAATAAGCACTGCCTGCCCGTTTTGTATGACTATGATGACTGATGGAGTTAAGGCATACGATGCTGCTGATACTATTGAAGTAAAAGATATCGCGGAAATTATCCGCGAAAATATAATTTAGAACTAATTATTTTCACATAATAAAAGGACGCTATAATGGAAAACTATAATAAATTGCTCGAATTTGTTCAAAGCTTGCAGGCTGATTTTGGAAAGTTCTATGAAAAAGAACAATCCGCGGCAGGTACACGCCTTCGCAAAGGTTTGAGCGAACTGAAAAAGATGGCACAGGATATCCGAAATGATGTGCAGGACGTTAAGAACTCCCGTAAAGACTCATCAAAACCTGAATAATCTTTTTCTTGAGTTGAATAGGCGGGTTGTTCTTAATTGAATAATCCGCTTTTTTATCTTATACCAAACCGATAACAAGTTAGATTAAATCAACCGTGTTATTCCGAGAACTCTGAAAGAGTTAAAACTGCAAAAAGTAATTTGAGTTTTTCGCTGTCTATTATGCCGCGGCATCTCTTTCAGCCAATTTCTTATTATCGCAGCCTAAACTGAAACACTATTACCGCGGATTGTAAAAACGATTGCCCCTTGGCTGCAAGCTGTTCAAAACGCCATAATTGAATTGCATTCAAAGCAGCATTCTCAAGCATAGTATCGCCTTTAGTCAGCAGTGAACGCGCACCGACAGTTCCGTCAGGCAGAATTGAAAAACGGATTTTTACATCTAATTGTTTATTAGAACCTTTAGGATAGCCCGGGAGCGGATAGTAGAGAATTTTTCTTTTGCCGCCGCCGCCCCAGTCGATACTAAATCCCAGCCCATCACCTTCACCCGGACCAATTGCAGTACCTTTGCCTGTCCCCAAACCGGAAGCCTTTTCTGTTTCACCGGACGCGGATGTTGAATTATTACTTTTCTTATCTGATTTTGAAACTGTCTTGATAGCTTCGTCATTGGCTGTTTGTGATTTTGTATCTTTAATATCATCACTCTTATCTTGAGCGGAAACAGCTTCCTGTTCGGAAAAAGTACCCGGGTTTATTTCTGAACCGGCACCGCCTCCGCCGCTGCCAAAACCAGGACCAAACCCAACTTCAATTGGTTCTTCCGGCTGTTCAATAAATGCAGGAGTCTTTACAAGCAGGAAAAGGATAATAATTAGACCGTGTGTAATAAATGAAAACGCCGCTGATGCAGAGCGATAAGAACTCATCTAATTATTATTCGCCCTTGAGCTTTGTTAATGCTTTTTCAGCTTCCTGGCGTGAAGCGAAAGGACCCACTCTCACGCGATTATAAATACCTCTGTTTGGAATATCTTTTTGCACTACAAATGCATTGTAGCCGAGAGACCTCAGCCGGGCAGCTGCCTTTTCTGCACCGCTAACATCACTCGCCGGAGATGAAAGCACCTGAATTTCAAATTTACCGGCAACCGGTTCAATAAAAGCTCCTTTATATGCTGCAGATGAAGGGAGTTTCGCCGGTTCAGCTTTCACCTTGCTTTCAGTTTTAGCCTTTGCTGCTTCCTTGGCAGGAGGAGGCTGAACTTTAGGCTGTTCTTTTTGGGCGACAGGAGGTTCAACTTTTTTTTCTTCTTTAGCAGGAGGCACCTCTTGTTTAACTTTGTTTGCAGCAGTATCAACCGCCGCCGGCTTAGGCTTAATAACAGTACCAACACGCTCGTATGGATATGAAACAGGGAACGCGTAATCACGTTCTATAGAAGTGGTTGACGCCTTCAATACAATTTCTTTCTCCTTTGCACGCACGATATCTTCTGCCCATTTTGGTGTGCCGTAAAGCTTAGTATATACTAATGTGCCGCCAAATGTTAAAATAATAAAAGAGAGAACATAATATAAAATATAACTTTTCTGTTTTTTTGCAGGGTTTCTCTCAATAGTATCCTTAATACCATTAAACTCCATATCCTCTTCAGGAGAGATATGTCTTGTAAGTTTTCTGCCCCGTAAATCAATTGCATCTGCACTGCCGACTAATGAAGTATCAACTATTGACTCATCATCTTCAGGGAGATGGATGCCCTGCAAATCATCCTCATCCGAATACTGTCCTTCAACATCTAAATGATGCGCGGCACCTACACTTAAAACATTCTCGGCAAGTGACTTTTTGAAAAGCGCGTCAAAATCCTCCGGAAGAACATCATCTTCATAGTTTTCTTCTTCATAATCCTCCTCTTCACTGTCGGCTTCCTCTTCCTGTTCCGATTCAAGTTCAGAAAGGTCTATTTCTAATTCACGCGTCATAGACTTGACAGGCGCGAAACTATCTAAATCAAATTCCTTTGGTTCCTTGACGCTTTTACTTCCCAAAGGTTGAGACTTACTTACCGAAGGGCTTTCATTTTTTTCATCATCGCCAAAATCCCAGCGCGCTGAAGAAGATGCACGGCTAATACTTACTTCAAAATCTTCATCGGAAATGTCATCGGCATCAGAATCAAGCAGCAAGTCTTCTTCATATTCTTTTTTCCAATCACTGCCAAATTCCCAAGATGTATCTTCCGGGTCAGCTTCCGTATCTTCTTCCAAATTTATTTTCGGAACAGCAAAAGATAGAAATGATTCAGTTGAAAGGGAACTGCTTTCAGTTAAAATATTAAATGAATTTTCATTCTTGCCGCGAATCAACGAACCTTGCTGCAAAATTAAAGCCGCTTTTTGCTCCAATAGTTTCCGCGTTTCATTTGCATTCGAAGGCAGAGAGTCGGGAACATATTGCTCTCCTCTAACAGGAATAAACTTCCGGTTTATTCCAATCGAAAGAAAACTATCAATAACATTAGTACCTTTTGCCAAAGAACCCGGGGCACTAAAAGTACAGCTGCCTTGTCCTCCTTCAAAAGTGCAAAGAAATATCTTTCCTTTCGCGCTGCTTTGGCTTGCAGAGCCGTGAGGAGATGAAATTTGGAATTTGCCTATCTTGTCAATTTTAAAGGTATCGTCTTCAACCAGCAGTTCTGAGAGTTTATATAAAAATATCTCCATAAAATGGGCTGCTTCGAGGTATGGCACACCTGCTTTTTCTGCAAGCTGATTAATTATTTCAGTTCTTGATAACATAGTTAATTATTTTGGTTCCTGTTTACCATTGGAATTCTATTCCTAATTCAAGATTTAAACGAGGTTCTTTATATCCTTTCAAAATATAGTTTTCTTTATTAAGCAAGTTATCAATTTTTACACTTAATAAAAATTCCCGCGAAAATGAATATCCAAGCTCTCCAAATATGGAAAGGTAATAAGGGATATGAACATTATTCTGTATATCCGCGTATCTTCTGCTTAGAAACTTCGCTCCGGTTTTAATTACTACACCTTTTTCTAAAGTATATCCATAAACAGCATAAATATTAATAGGTGAAACATTTGGCAAATATTGCCCTAATACATTTTTAATTCCGTTATATGTCACATTTGCTATATAATATCCATAGGATGAAGGATGTATCCGCAAGTCTGCCGAAAGTTTATAGATTGAGGTTTTAACTAATTGCATCTTATATTTTCCTGCTCCGGCATCTTTAAAATAAGGATAATTATCAGACTTTGCCGTACTGAATCCAAAAGTTAAATCAAATATTTTTGCTGACTCAACCGTCATACTGTAATTAAATCGGTTGTCAATCGAATAAATATACAAAGGATATGTAAAAGCAATTGCATACCTGTTATTTTCAAGTTCTCTCCTCAAATCAAAGACTTCATAACCCGGGTTAAAAGAAGCTGATATGGCAAGAAATGATGATATTTTCAAAACAGCTCCAAAGTTAGGTTTAAATGATTTAATCGAATCATAAACTATCCCCCGAAATGAGGCTGAAAGCGAGACAACATCAGATAATGTTAATTTTACCGGTGTATTTGCCTCTATAAGAGCCGCGGAGTGATTGATCCCGTCAAGATTTGATTCTGAATTAAAACTTATCATCGCGTTTGGAGCCATTTCAAAATTACTTCCTGAAAAACCAAGCGCGCCGGACAAAAAAGTTCGTGATTCCTTGATGTTTTCGTTTACCAGTGAAATAGCCTGGGTTTTTATCTCGGTTTTGTATTTCCAGAACTCGCCGTCACTGTTTGCAGCACGAAGTCCTATATCAAATCGGCTAATATCTCTTTTAATTCCGGAAGTATCTGTAATAAAATTATAACTTTGAAAATTATATTTACCGAAAAAATTAAGTTTTTGCTTGTCAAAAAATGTTCCGGGTTGAATTACCTTGTAAGCCGCGTCAAAAAAAGGTGAGATAGAATAGTTATCCGCGTAAGAAACGTAAGGTCTATGATAGTCGGCACTCAATCCCGCGGAAATTGTTGCCTCTGAAAAATTAGCGAGAGTAGAGTAATCAATGCTTGGCAGAGTGATAAGTCCTAAACTGCCGCTCAATTTACTTTTATACCGAAGCGGTATTTCTTTAGGAATCAATTTGTTTTCAAACGGATTCGAGACAATCATCGCATCCAGAAAATCAGGGTCATACGAAGGTTTAATAAACTCTTCGGTGATAACGCGAAGGGGCGGCGGCGGCAATTTCTCCGCTGTTCCTAACTCTATGTTTTCCTTGCCGGTTATTACAAACACGGGTAAATCAACACCTTTGTTTTTCGATGTTTCCTGCGCGAACAGACTAACCGCGCTCACGACTGCAAAAAGAAATAATCTAAACATCATCTCAATTTCCTCAATTTAGTTTGGGCTTCCTTTCCGTATTCGTCATTCTTGTGTTTATCCACAACTAATTTGAACATTTCACGAGCCTTTTTAGTATCCTTGAGTTTTTCATAACATTCGCCTAATCGCAGATACGATTTTGTAACCCATTCGTCATAATTGGCAAACGAGTTTAGAGTCCTGACAAATTGAGTAATTGCATCTTGCATTTTATCCTGCATTTGGTTTATTACTCCCAAATAATATTGCGATGCAGCACCGATATCATCCGTCCTCTTTGAAGCTAATTGCTGAAAATACTTTACTGCATTCGGGAAACGTTTGGCATCTAATTCAATAATACCCAATTCTAATCGGGCTTTATCTGCAAATAAATTGTTCTCATAATAAATTGCAAGTTCATCAAACGCGTCAAATGCTGTCGCGCTGTCTCCTTTTTTCTTTGCAGCCATCCCTTTCCAATATAAAATCTCCGGTATAGAATTTGACCCCTTGAGTTTATCAAGCGCGTTCTCATAGAGAGCAAGAGCTTCTTCTATTCGTTCAAGCTGCAAAAGCATTTTCCCCCATTCAATAACTGCCGATTCTGCTTCCTCGCTTTTAGTATGCCGGTAAAAGACTATTCGATAATTTTCCATAGCCCGTTCAGAATCGCCTAATAGCTGCGAACATTTACCAATCCAATAAAGTGCCTGTGGCAGCAATTTACTGTTAGGAAACATCGACAAGAATGATTCATAGCTGTCTCTTGCCTCGGCATAATTTCCCTGATTATAAAAAAGCTCGCCTTTTTTAAGATATAACTGGTCAGCATAGTTCCATCCTTTATTCCGGCTGTATTTTTCAATTACTTCAGATGCAGCCTGCACATCCCCTTTCGCGGAATAGGCAAGTTGTATCCCGTTAATTGCATCATACACGCTGCTTGAATTTGGGAAATTATCAACAACTCTTTCATAATTAATAATAGCGGAATCATAATTACCTGCATTATAATAGCAGTCGCCTATTGAATACATAACTTGCGGCACTAATTTTGAACGCGGCGATACAAGTAAAAGCTGCTGATACCGCGCAATTGCATCCTGAAGATTCCCGCCCTGAAATTTCATCCATCCCTGTAAATACAATCCATTATCTGCATATAGAGACTTAGGATATTTTTCACCAAGCCTTTTTAATTGGGCAAGTGCATCCTCTGTTTTTCCCGATTTGAACAACGCTAATCCGGATTGATACAAAGCATAATCCGCGTTCTTCGCGCCTGCTTTTGTCAAATCTTTATATTCATTTACAGCCTGGCTATATTTCTTTGTTGCCAGATAGGAATCCGCCAGCCGCAGACGCGCATCATTTATTCTGTTATCATAAACAAATTTCTTGATGAAATCCGTAAACAGATATGCTGCATTATCATAATCGTGCAAATTATAATAACAGTAGGCTGAAGCATATATACCGGAAGCACCGAACTCCTCATTTGTCAAAGAAACTTTTTTATATCTGGCGAGCGCATCCGAGTATTTTTCTCGCGCAAAATAACATTCCCCGATGATAAAGTTTATTTTTTCCGGTTCAAAATTTGCTGATGTATTTTCAAGTTTAGACAATGCTTTTTCAGCTTTCGTGAAGTCGCCATTTTTATAGTAAGCCACACCGATACCAAATTGCGCTCTATTCACATATATAGCTGCAATATAATCCAAATCAAGTGCTGAGTTAAAGTATTGAATCGCGCTTGGAATATTCTCCCTTGTTAATTCGAGTTCACCTAATATGGTGAATATTCTTGCCCGCAAATCACCTTCGCCGGTAGAAGATGCATTTAACAAAAAGGAACGCGCTTTTTGATATTGCTTTTGTTCAAAATAAATAAGGCCAATCTGGTATTGGGCTGAACGGGTCAATATACTTGCAGGGAATTTTTTGATATATTCTTCAAATGTTTTCAGTGCTTCGTTTTGCCTGCCTTGATATCGTTGAGCTTCGCCTTTCCAATAAAGCGAAATACGGGAAAGGGAATCGGAACCTTGCGCCAAAGTATTGAACATCTTTTGAGCATCAGGGAATATTTTTCTTTGGAATCTTGTCCAAGCTAATGAATAGAGAATTTGCCTTTTTGTTTCATCGTTAAGTGATTCTTTCAGCAATGAAGAAAATATCGAGTCTGCTTGAATATAATCCGCGCTGCTGAAAAAAGAAGCCCCGAGAATATAGGACGCTTCAAGCTGTTTTTCGCGGGGAAGTTCATTAAGTGCAGGGTTTGATATTTCGATAACAGCATTCTCAAATAGATGCAGCTTAAAATAACTATACCCTATTCGATACTGAGCCGGAACAGATAAAGGAGTATTTCTGAAATAGGTCAGCAATGAATCATAAGTGTCAATAGCTTTTTGATACTGTCCCAAAATTTCGTAGATACCGGCTATTTTATATATTGAAGTACTCTGAAACGGGTTATTCTTTTTTGAATTAGCAGAAAGCTGATAAAAAGCAATAGCTTCGTCATAAATACTCTCGGCAAGAAGATTCTCTGCAACCCAGTATTGTGCTTGGGCTAATAATTCACTCCGCGGATAATCAGTGATAAGCTGCAAAAGTCTTTCCTTGCCGCGGGTATAGTCTTTATTAATATTATAGGCGAGTCCAAGTTTATATAATGCTTCTTCTCTAAAATTAGACAGGCGGTAAAAGCCTGCCACTTTTTCATATTCAAATACTGCTCCGCTAAAGTCGCCCATTTCATTCAAGCATTCAGCCGCGTAAAAATGCGCTGCCGGCAGCTGCGGAACTTGAACATCCGGATTTGCTATATATTCTTCAAATTTCTGCAAAGCGGAAGAATAAGCCCCGCGGGCGAAACTGTTCATAGCATCCCCGTACAGTACTTCAGGTGCCTGCGCCCGCAAAATTGCCGCGAAACTGAGGAGAATAACTATATATATAAATAACTTCATTTATAATTTTGATTTTATCGGTTAATTATCGCGGGATAGCGATTTTTCATATTCTAAATAGTAAATTTACAAAAATAATTCTATCATTCTATTAAAAATACTGCATATAGGCTGTCCCCATATTGTTAAGAAATATTAATATTTATTTTCACTTTTTACTTGCTTATTAAATAATTACTTGCTAACATAATACCTCATACATTTAATAATTATTTAAAAAGGTGCTCTTATGTTTCGTTTTAGAGTTATTACGATCTTACCTTGTTCTCGTGTTCACTTTCTTTAATTCGTTTACGAATGCCCAAGGAAAAGTAACAACAAAGGCTTTTGTCAACAGTTCCCTTAAAAAGGGACAACTCAATTTTAACACCCTCAATAAATTAAGTCCGCAGAATGGAGGTCAAACAATTTTATATGGTATTGTCACTGTCGATAATTTTATTGCTACTCCTGATTTTACTCTTTTCATATATAATAAACAATCCGGCAGCTCTGTTGGATATACTAACATATTACCACTTTCAACCTATGGTGATGGTTATTCAAATGGTGATACAATAAATTTCGCTTTGAGCTTGAGTACAATAAATGGGTTACAGGATGGTGATGAATTAGATTTTACAGTTATGGATAGGAATGAGAATGTGGCTTCAACACGTTATAGCCGTAATCCTTCAATTGTAACCTTTGATGATAAATCCACAACTTCTTTCCCTTCTGTCCCTTCAGTAAAGAAAATTACTATTCATACAGCCTATGATAGAACAGTTGATATTCCTGTTGTACAGGGATATAATGCCGTTTCTTGGAATGTTAAACCTAATTTTAATAATAATGATTATGATAACGTTAGTGATGTTTTCGGCGATCTTATTAATACCGGCAAGGTGCAAATAATATTAGACTATGTTAATGACGGTGAATCTACTCCATCCTTTTCATATTATATTCCGGAACTAGGCTCTTATAACCCGTTTCAATTAACAGCCTTTGAAAAAGGATATTTTGTCAGATTGAAGAAAGGTTCAGAACCAGATGTTTTATCAGTTTACGGCAAACCTGTAGAGATGACAGCACCTATTAACTTACAAAGCGGTTATAATCTTATAAGTTATCTACCCGATTATCAAGATGGAACACAATGGGCACTTCAGAGTTTAGTTGAAAATTATAATTCTATATTTGAATATATTAACGCGGGAACAGGGGCTCAAGGTTCTGAATACTTTTCAGAAGCTATTGAAGTTTTGCTACCGGGTCAAGGTTATTTTATAGATGTCATCGATCCAGCTGCTTTAAGTTATCCGGAGTCTTATAATTATGGATATGGAGCTAATAAAGTTTCACATATAAGCAAAAACATTAAAAAGGCATCAGCACTTCGTCAAGCATCTCTTCCTCAAATGATGGTGGCTTATGGTACTTTGGTTAAGAACCAAAATAATTTAATTCCGGTTGGTTCTGAGCTTCAGGCAGTCAGTACATCTGGTGTTGTTTATGGTAAAGCAGTATTTGCGGCAAATGGTATAGTTGCTTTAGAAATAAAAGGAGATAACCCTGAGACCTCGTTGAAAGAAGGCGCGGCAGTTGGTGAAACTATTAGGCTTAAATTGAATGGCACATTTGTCAACTACCAGCTAATTTATACTGGTTTTGGAGATACACCGGTACTTCAAGAGCTTGATAAGGCGACTGCAGTAGAAGATATTAAAGGTAACACTCCTATATCATTTAAACTGCATTCAAGCTATCCGAATCCGTTTAATCCATCAACAACATTAAAATTTGATGTTCCTGAAAAATCTCAGGTAACACTTTCTATTTTTAATATGAATGGTGAATTAATTAAAACATTAGTAAATTCAGAAGTTGCTCCCGGTCAGCATAGCATTATGTGGAATGGAACCAACGACATAAATAATATTGTTACATCCGGTGTTTACTTTGCCCGCTTTACATATAGCGGACATACGCAAATGCAAAAATTAATGTTATTAAAGTAAAAGTCACTAATATTTTTTATACCGGAAGGAAAATAAATCCTTCCGGTATTTTTTTAACCGGAGCCTTTTATGATTACATTAAATAAAATAAACAAATTTACTTTTGTTTTTATGCTTAATTGGTTCCTTTTTCTTAACCCTGCTGTATTTGCACAGGATTATGAATGCATTTTTAAAGGTAAAGTATCTATTGACGGATTCCCTCCGCCTGCAGGAACGGTCATTAATTTACTAAAAAAAAACAAGTCTATTATTCGGAAAGCTATTTATAAAAATACAACCGGTGATTATGCTGTTATGGCGTTACTCAGCGATACCCTTGTAAAAGGTGACAGCGTGTTTTTTCAAATTGTTATATCGGATTCCGCCATTATCGCGAATACATTCGGTGATCCGCCCATTTTTGACGGAAATTTGCTGCCAAATCCTCCTATTATTTTTAATACCTCATTATTTTATTATACTGAACCGCTGCTGATTTCCCCTTCAAATAATTCACTCGATCAAATTTTGCCAATAAAACTTGAATGGAATTCTGTATATAATCCGAATTTTTACAGACTTCAGGTATCGGCTGATTCCGCATTTAGAACAATACTGCTTGATGATTCATTGTTAAAGTTACCTAACAAAGTAATAAGTAATCTCCGGAATAACCAACAATATTATTGGCGAGTACAATCTATTAACAATTATGGACAAAGCAGATGGTCGGAAATATGGAATTTTGTAACCGAAATATTAACTATTTCGGATAAAGAGACTTCTCTTTTACCATCCTTTTTTTCTATGGAACAAAATTATCCAAATCCGTTTAATCCATCAACTGTTATAAGTTACTCGATAGAAAAAGAAGGAAATTACTCTCTTCGCGTGTATAATCAACTTGGAAGTCAGATTATAGAATTGTTTAATGAAAATAAAAATCCCGGTAACTATCGTATTAACATTGACGCATCACATCTTAGTGCAGGGATATATTTTTATGAATTAAAAGGAACGAGCAGCTCCTTAGTGAAGAAAGCCATTTTATTAAAATAGCATATTATTCAAAAGTTCACTGCTCTTTAAGATAAACCTAAAAGTTAATGCTATTTTTGCAATTCTGATTTCAGAAAATGAATGAAATTAATTTCTTTAGGGTTAAATCTTCCAAGAAGTGCCGTATAGTACGAAATCCAATCCGTAAAGTATAATAGATCGCATAAGCGTAATTTAAACGATTTTTCAGTGCTTTCAATCGTGAGTATTTCGCATCCCGATTTTTTTATCAATCCTGAAATTATTTCAAATCTCAACTTCGTCCGTTCGTGATAATCTGAATCTGAAAGAATGATGGTTATTGCTTTGATTAACTCGGTGGAATTGTATTCCCAAGGTACGATTTCGTTATGATTTTGTTCGGGCAGCGAGTTATGATATGCCGCGAGTTTAGCATTCTCATTAAACTGTCCTTTGAAGCGCAAGCCAACCGCATCGGTATAATCGGAGGCGGAAAGTATCACGGGTATGTTTCCAATTATCTTTTCGGCAATTTGCATCGCGGAGTTATCATCGGCGGCAAGTTCTTCACCTCTTTTTTTCCATTGCACGATAACATCTTGTACAATCGCGGTCTGGTCTTCTATTACGCCGATATGCTGCAAAATTTTCAACAATGAGAAGAAGCTCACGCCAAACGCGAATCGCGGCTGAAATCCTTCCTGCAATGAAACTACTGGAAAACCGTTCGCGGCTGCAATTTGCCGGATTTCACCGCCGGTTGTCATACAAACAACTTTACAGTGCCGTTTAACAGCATCCTGCAATGCCGAAACCGTTTCTTCAGTGGCACCTGAATATGAGGATGCAATAACCAACGTGTTTTCATTCGCGAACGCCGGTAAAAAATAATTTCTGTTAACAATGAGCGGAACGTGTAATTCATCTTTTAGAAAATTTTGCGCGAAATTGCCTGCAATTGCCGATCCTCCAAGACCGGTAACAATAATTGAATTTATTTTAGAGTTTTTTATTGTCTCTAAATCTGGAGAATTTTTCCACGCGAATTCTATCTGTTGATATGAATTTTTTAAAACGGAAAATAAATTATCCGTGTCGTATTTCTTGACAAGTGTTTCTATGTTCATATTAATAATTGTAAATTGTTAATGATTAATTGTATATCATAAATCATTAATTGTAAATTATTAATGGTTAAGCGGCTCTCGCGATTAACCATTAATAATTTACAATTAACCATTATAAAATCGTTCTTGTTCTTGGTATATGCTCAAATTCAAAGAATGATTTCAGATAGCTCACTACTTCCTCTTCTTCAGAACAAGCAAGGCATTTTTCCGCGAGGGCTTCAGCACGTGAAAATGAGACCGATCGAATTGTTCTCTTCACTGGAAGTATAGCACTCGGCGAAACGCTAAATTCTTTCAAGCCCAAACCAATCAATAGAGGTATCGCCTGATTATCGGCAGCCATTTCACCGCACATACTAACCGGTTTACCAATTTTTTCACAGCCTTTAATTATATGCGATAGTGTCCGCAAAACTGCAGGATGAAACTCCTGATATAGCCCTGCAACTTGGTCGTTTCCGCGGTCAACTGCCATAATGTACTGAATCAAGTCATTTGTTCCGATACTTAAGAAGTCAACTTCGGCAGCAATTTCCTCCACCATTAACGCGGCAGATGGAACTTCAATCATCACGCCCAATTTAATTTTTTTTGAATGAGGAATATTTTCTTCACGCAATTCACGCTCGCAATCGGCAAGGATATTTTTCACACGCGTAACTTCCTGCTTCGTGGAAATCATCGGGATCATAAGCTTAATATTGTTGTTAATATTCGCGCGAAGTACTGCCCTAAGCTGCTTCTTAAAAATTCCTTCATTTTCGAGCAGAAATCTAATTCCGCGTAAACCAAGAAACGGATTCGCTTCCTTAAACTCCCAAATTTTTACTTTATCTCCGCCAATATCAAACGCGCGAATAGTTATTATTTCAGGATAGATTCTATCCGCTAATTTGGAGTATATTTCAAACTGCTCATTTTCATCAGGAAGTTCACCAAGCTCTTCGATAATTTGTTCGGAACGGTAAAGGCCTATTCCTTTCGCGTTGTTCACCACAACCGCTGCAATCTCACCGGTCACATCAACATTCGCGAGAATAGTAATAGCCCTGCCGTCTATTGTTTCCGATGGCAGACCAATCAGATCTTTCATATCTGTATTGATTTGCTGCATCAATTGAATTTTTTCACTAAAATATTCAAGCTGAACTGCAGTCGGGTTTACAAAAATATAACCATTAAAACCGTCAATAACCAGTAAATCATCTTGCTGTACGCGATGGGAAGCATCGTGCGATCCGACAATGGCAGGTATATCAAGCGATCTCGCTATAATCGCGGCGTGCGAAGTTAATCCGCCTCTATCGGTTACAAAAGCTTTAACATCGGACTTAGAAAAAAGTATTGTATCGGCGGGGGTGAGAGTTTCACTTACTACAATAACCCCGGGCGTGATTGAAGATTGCAGACGCTTCTTCTGTAGATTTCTGATTATTCTATTTCGAATATCTTCAATATCAAGAGCACGTTCCTTCAGATAGAATTCATCTGCAACAACAAGCATATCAGCATATTTTGATATTTCACTATCAACTATATATTCCGGCAGTTTCTTCTCTGTACGAATTCTATTTTCAATAACCCTGATTAGGACAGGGTCATCCATAATCATTAATTGAGCTGAAAAAATCTCAGCTCTTTTATCACCCATTTTTTCTTTTGCAAGATCAAATATTTTCGTAAGCTCTTTCTTTGCCTTTGCAATAGCTTCTATGAACGCGGCAACCGCCTCTTCAACATCCTCATTCTCAATATCCTGATCGCCTACATAAAGTATTTCACGGTGATATAAGTGTGCCTTCCCAATCACAAGTCCGGGAGCTGCTGCCACACCGGATATTACATTATTTGAAGACTTGAGTAATTTCTTTAAGCCTCTCATATTTCGTCAAAACCTCTCTTAAAATAATCTACTATTTCTTTAGCCATAGCTTCTTCATCGGGCCCGTCAAACTCTAATTCTATAAATGAACCCTGTTTTGCCGCCATAGTCATAACGCCAATAATACTTTTCCCGTTTATGCGGTACTCGTCATTCATTAAATAAAAGTCCGAAGAATATTTTGTCGCGAGCCGCACTATCGTTGCCGCCGGGCGTGTGTGTAAACCATAAGGACTTACGATTTGAGCTTTTACTTCTATCATTTAATACGCGCGCTTAATAAGTAAATCAGACAGCCAAAAAAATATTTCTTTATCTTGTGAATCAGGGAAAGCCCGCAAACTCTTTAATGCTTTATCGGAGAATATTTTGATTGTTTGCTTTGCTTCTTCAATAGCACCGGTATCTTCAAAAATTTGTTTATAAAGAAGAACTTCAGTTTCAGGAATTCCACGTTCGTTAATTACCCGTTTAATGGAAGCAAGGTTTTGCCCGCGCGCGTTTCTCAACGCGGTCAAAAGCAAAAAAGTTTTTTTGCCTTCTATCAAATCTCCGCCAATCTTTTTTCCGAACTCTTTTTCATTACCTGTAATATCCAGCAAATCATCCTGTATCTGAAATGCTATTCCGATATTTAGTCCAAAATTGCGAAGCCCTGTAACTGTTTTTTTATCTGCCCCTGCAAGCAATGCCCCGATAGCGCAGCAAGTTTCAACCAAAACAGCCGTTTTCTTGGTAATCATCAAAAGATACTCTTGAAGGCTGACTTTTTTTCTGGTCTCAAATTCTTTATCTAATCCCTGCCCCTCGCAAACTTCAATCAATCCGCGGGTAAATTCAGCAATTACTTCTTTTGCATTTTTCTTAGCATCTTTCAAAAGATATTCGTACGCGATAGCCAGCAGAACATCGCCGGAAAGGATAGCTGTACTCAAATCATATTTTTTGTGCAAAGTCAACTCGCCGCGTCGCAAATCAGCGTTGTCCATTATGTCATCGTGAACAAGTGTAAATGAATGGAGCATTTCCACTGCAAGGGCGGCATTATACGCCTCTTTATATTTCGCACCTGCTGCTTTTGCTGCAAGCAAGACCAAAAATGGGCGCAGCCGTTTTCCCGATAAATCTAATATATATGAAGCAGGACCATATAATGATGAAGGTTCGCGTGCTGCCAACAGTCCTGACAACTTTTCATCAATTATGCGGCATTCTCTGTTATATATTTTATTAAAATATTCCGGCGGATTCAAGTCTATTCCTTCACTCGATACAATACACTCGCGTCAAATTGCTTTAATGTTCGCGAGCCGGTTAAAAACATAATATTTCTGATGGAAGTAAACCATCCGGTAACTAAAGAGATCACGTTGGAGACACCTCCTTGCTGGAGAGTTTGTAAAATTTTTCGCGCGGAGGCAAACATATCAGCACCCAGCGCGAGCGATTTTGCACCATCAAAAGCTGTATTTATTCCTCCGGATGCAATCAGTTTAATGCTATCGCGGTTATCCATCGCGTTAATAGAGGTTAAACAAGAAACCGTTGGTAATCCCCAATCCCAAAACTCAGTATTTTTGTTGTCCTTGTTCCTCAAAATCTCAACCCCTGCCCAGCTCGTACCACCCGCTCCGGCAACATCAATTCCTGCAACACCAAGCGAAAGCAATTCCTCTGCCACGCGGACAGAGATGCCTGCACCCACTTCTTTAATGATTACAGGAATTCCAATTTCACAAACAAAATTCTTAATTGCCGGTTTAAGCCCTTTGAAATTTGTTTCGCCCGATTTTTGCATTAGTTCCTGTAATGGGTTTAAATGAATAATAAAGGCATCAAGTTTAATTAAATCACTCAATCGCCGAATTGCCGCGATGTTGTTCTGATATTGAATTATCTGTGCTGCACCCAGATTACCTATTAATGGCTGACCCCCTGCAATTTGCCTGATATCAAGCAGATTTTCATCATATTCAGGATTTTCGAGTGCATATCTAAGGCTTCCCAAGCCCAATGGAATTTTTAATTCAGAAGCGCAAAACGCGAGTTTTTTATTGACATTATTTGCTTCATCCGCCCCTCCGGTCATACAGGAAATCATAAACGGATAATTTATTTCTTTTCCGAAAAAATCAGCAGCAAAACAAATCTCATCAAGTGCAACTTCAGTTAATGCATAATGAACAAAATCATACTTTTCAAAACCGGTAGTTTTGGATTTAAAAGCCGGAGTGTCTGTCTCGCAGATTTCAATATGTTCTTTTTTTCGTTGTTTCAGCTCTGAGCTGCTCTTAGCCATTAACGTTTTTCAAAATAATACAATTTAATAAATTTAGTTAATAAAAATAACAAATTGATACACTAACTCAAATTTCTATCCTATGAACTTTTGACATATTTAATAATTTCTACTTTCTCAATTGTAATAAGCCCGCCGCAATTTGCTTCTTCAAAAATAGTATGCAGTATTGGAAGAAACTGTTGTATTTTCTCAATAGCATCTACAATTTCTATTACTAAGGGCATATCTTCGGACAAACGGAGAATTTTCGCGGTATGAACGCGGCTGTCGTGTCCAAATCCCATCACGCCTTTGAATACGGTTGCACCTGCTAAGTTTGCCTTTCGTGCTTCACCCACAATTTTCTCATAGACCGGAATATGTCCCAGCTTATCCGAATCACCAAGGAATATTCGTAATAATTTTGCTTCTCCTTTAATTTCCATAATCAGATTCCGCTTATTAGTTTTGATAATTTATATGCTGCAAAAACAGCCATCAATGTAATGAAAACATTAAGCAATATATTCGCACCTGCAAATAGAAATTCTTTTTCTTTCAAAAGGTTTATTGTTTCGAAGGAAAAAGTTGAAAATGTTGTAAGTCCCCCGCAGAAACCGGTAGTCAGTAATATTTTCATTTCCTTACTGATGAGATTGTTCGTATCAAAATAATACATTGTAATACCAATAATAAAGCTGCCGGTAATATTGACAAATAAGGTTCCAAACGGAAAATTAGATGGAAGAAATTTATAAGTACTGTTCGTCAGCCAGTAGCGGGAGATACCGCCGAAACCTGCACCGATAAACACGATAAAATAATTCTGCACGAAAAAGCACCTGTATGTTATTTATTAAAGATGTAACTACTCAGCCACTTACAAAAGTAAAGAATTTGTTCGAGAATAGCTTGTATAATTTGGAAATATAGGAAGTAAAAGTTAATTTCACAATATGAACAATACAATAGAAAATGAGGAAGTCCGGAAAGTGCAAAAAGAAATGGAGCGTCTCGCAGCTTTGGCAAATGCGTTGATCTATGAAAATAAACTTGCCGGAGAAACAATCAGCAATTTAGAAAAGCGTGTTGCCGAACAAGATACTCGTATTGCCGAAAAATCTGCAATTATAGCTTCGTTAGAAGAACAATCGCGAAAAGCAAAAATATCAAAAGACCGTTCAAACAGGAGCAAGCCACCATCATCGGATATGGCACCGCGGGAATGAAATGAAAGTCTGAGGAAAAAAAGCGAGAGGTCAGCTTGGACATAAAGGTGTAACTTTGGAACTAAGCGATAGCCCCGATAAGATTATACCGGTAGAATAATTTCAACATTCAATGCGCATCCAGCCAATTCTCTCCAACCCCAATCTGCACCAACACCGGAACATTCAAAGGCAGTGCGCCCTCCATTAATTCTTTGACTAAACTTTGCATTTCGTTCAGTTCTTCTTTATAAACATCAAACACGAGTTCATCGTGTACCTGCAAAACCATCTTGCCGCGCATTTTTTCTTTCTCCATCACACGCTGAATATTTATCATCGCGATCTTTATCATATCAGCAGCCGTTCCTTGGATAGGCATATTCACAGCCACCCGCTCTTCAAACTGCCTGACATTAAAATTCGCGCTTTTAATGTTATGCAAATATCTTCTTCTGCCAAACAATGTTTCAGCATAGCCGTGTTCCCTGCCAAAAGCCGTGCATTCGTCAATGAATGATTTAATTTTCTTAAACGCGGTAAAATATGTTTCAATGGTTTCTTTCGCGTGCTGCATTGTAATGCCAAGCCGCGTTTTTAATCCGAAGGGACCTATTCCATACAAAATACCAAAGTTTACTTCCTTTGCCTTTCGCCGCATATCGGGCGTGACATCCGCGAGCGGAGTCATAAACACTAACGACGCGGTTGAACGGTGAATGTCCTCACCTTTCGCGAATGCTTCCATCATTCCATCGTCACCGCTCATACTTGCCATAATCCGTAATTCAATCTGACTGTAATCCGCGCTTAATATTAAATGATTTTTGTCGGTCGGGATAAACGCTTTTCTGATTTCTTTTCCCTGCTCGCTGCGGATGGGTATATTTTGCAAATTTGGGTTATTACTTGATAGCCGTCCGGTACTCGCGACAGTTTGGTTGTAGGTCGTGTGCAATCTGCCTGTTTCCCTGCTAATTAACAGCGGCAGTGCATCCACGTAAGTAGATTTCAGCTTTGCCGCCTGTCTATATGCCAACAGTGTCTCTATTATTTCGTGTTCGCCGCGCAGGCTTTCCAGCGATTGGGCATTGGTTGAAAATCCTGTCTTTGTTTTCTTTCCTGTTTTTAATTTTAACTTATCATACAGAATTTTCTGCATCTGTTGATTTGAATTAATATTAAATGTTTCACCCGCCATCCGATATATAGCTTGAGAAATTATTTCCATTTGAATTTCCAGGTCTTTACTTAACACTTTCAATGAAGCGGTGTCAATCTTCACGCCTGTTCTTTCCATTGTTCCCAAAACCTCAATTAACGGAAAATCAATTTGATATGCAACCCGTTGAAGTTTTTGTTCTTCAATAATCGCGGATAATTTTTTGTATAACAGGTATGTTATCTCCGCGTCTTCCGCGGCATAATCGGAAAGTCTCTTCAATTCAACTTCAAATATTTTTTTCGCGTCTTTTTTTGTTCCTAGTAACTCGCTCAAAGGAATCGGACGATAATTTAAATACTTCTCGGATAAGTCATCCATATTCACTTTTTGATCGGCATCAATTATATACCCCGCGACCATAGTATCAAACCGGAATCCTTTAACCGCTATACCATATCGCTGCAGCACGCCAATATCAAATTTACCGTTCTGACATATTTTCTTGATATCCGGATTTTCAAATATTGGTTTGAATACTTCAACAAAATCTTCAACCGGCAGCCGGTCTGAAAGATCGGGCGCGAACAAATCAACACCGTGATTATAACTATTTACTGCTATGAAATACGCCTCACCCTCCTCGGTACAGAAAGAAGCTCCTGCCAAATGTAATTCATTCATATCCAAGCCGTCAGTCTCCGTGTCAAACACAAATTCGCCGTACAAACTCAATTTCTTCTCTAACTCTATACATTCATCTTTGGCAGTTAGTAATTTATACGCGGACTTTGATCGTGCAAATGAGGAGGGTATTTCCAAAGAAACAACCGGTGCAATCGATTCCTCTGCAGCTTTTGTTTCTTTGGTAATTAAGTTTGATTTGGAACTCTCACCATTGAGAATTTCTTTAGTTGTCTTAACCGCGCGGACCTGCCATCTTTCAATCACCCGCTGCGCGCGTTGAAAAGGTGCGGTCAATTCAAATTCAAGAAATAATTTCCTAATCAATTCAACATCCGGGGCAGGCTCCGGAAATATTTTATCCTCATCAGGCAGCGGCACTTCTGTATGAATAGTTACAAGTTCTTTTGAAAGAAATGCTAATTCTTTTCCATCAATAAGTTTCTTTTGTACAGACTTTGATTCAATTTCATCTATATGCTCATATATATGTTCCACAGATCCGTATTTTTGGATAAGCGGCACCGCGGCTTTAGGACCAATTCCCTTCACCCCCGGAACATTATCGCTTGCATCGCCAATCAACGCCAGATAATCAACCATAAACGCGGGAGTAAAACCATACTCGGACTTTACTTTTTCAATATCAAAAATGTCAAGGGCATCTGCACTTTTCCCCGGCTTCACTAAGAACACATCATCACGCACCAATTGCATATAATCTTTATCGGGTGTCACCATATATGAAACAACTCCTGCCTGATGTGCTAATCCGGCAAGCGTACCGATAATATCATCAGCTTCATAACCGGAAAGAACACGCGCGGGAAAACCGAGTGCATTTACAATTTCCCTAAGTTTTGGAATTTGCAGTTTTAAATCCTCCGGCATTTCTTGACGATTCGCCTTGTACTCGGCAAAAGAAGTATGCCGAAATGTTTTATCCTGATGATCGAACGCCGCTATAACAAAATCGGGTTTTAAGTCTTCAATTATTTTCAGCAGCTGCGTTACAAATCCGAAAATAGCTGAAGTAGGAAATCCCGACTTTGTTTTTAATGGACGCGTGATGAAAGCAAAATGCGCTTTATACGCGAGCGCGAGTGAATCAATGAAAACAATTTTTTTGGGAGTTGATGATGTCATTTAAATATCTTGTTTATATAATAACAATATTCCGCAATTTTGCTTTGATTTGCAAACAAAATGAAATTTCTTTGAAACGTGAAAATTCCGGAGTCCTTTGTATTGCCGTGATGTTTAAAATGTGAAATCCATTAGAAACCAAAAGGAGAAAACAACAAGGGCTGTTCCGTTATCGAAACAGCCCTTGCATAAATCATTTATGAGATGAGGAACTGTTAATCCTTGATTCTCATTTTGTAGAACGATCTCCAAACAAATACAAGAGCAATCGCGAAGAAAACCGCGCCAACGTAAAACGCGTTGTCTCTGAAACTTTCGGAGATGGCAATTTCCATCGCGAGCAGCCCAAACAACGTGGTGAACTTGATGATAGGGTTCATCGCGACAGAGGATGTGTCCTTGAAAGGATCACCGACTGTATCACCTACGACTGTGGCATCGTGAAGCGGTGTTCCTTTTTCTTTAAGGTCAACTTCAACAACTTTCTTGGCATTATCCCACGCGCCGCCGGCATTTGCCATAAACACCGCTTGGAACAAACCAAATACCGCGATAGAAATCAAGAAACTGACAAACAAAGCGAGAGGCTGAGCCGCTTTCTTATTTGCTGCTTCCAATTCAGATGTCATACCTGCCTGCCCCGGTGCCATTTCGTGTCTCCATCCGGCTTCTTTTGCTTCGCGATGCGCCATATCTTTATGATGGCAATCACCTGCCATAGATGCACATTGCGCGGAATCTTTACCGGCACAGTTAGCTTTCATTTCAGCACATTTTGCAGAATCCATCGCGGAACATTTTGCCTGCATTTCTTTACATTCAGCAGAATTTTTACCGGCGCAATCAGCTTCCATTCGAGCGTGTTTTTCGTGATTCATTATATGTGGATCGTGGTTGCCCTGTCCCATTCCTGCCATTGTTTGTTCTGTCTGCGCGCTCTCCGGCTGTACAAATGTTTTGAATCCTTTTGGGGCTGAGAAAAATGCAATTGCAAGGGCAAAACTAAACACTGCAATAAAAATATTAAACATACCTTTTTGAGCGTATTGCGTGCATATTCTAACCACTTCTTTTGATTTTTCAATTGATGCGCTCTGGCTTGCATTTTCGTCAAGCTGAATGTTATCGCGTATAAACTCAACTGCTTTATAAGCACCGGTTGTAACTGCCTGAATAGATGCGCCGGTGAACCAATAAATAACCGAACCACCGAGGAGGAAGCCAAGCAGCGAATAAGGATTTAAGATACTTAAAATCTCCATCGGATTCACTCCGAGGGATTTTTGTATCAATAGTATAAGCGAGAAAATCATTGTCGTGGCACCCACCACTGCTGTTCCGATTAATACAGGTTTTGCAGTTGCTTTAAAAGTGTTTCCTGCACCGTCATTTGCTTCAAGATAGTGCTTCGCTTTATCAAAATCCGGTTTGAATCCGAAATCTTTCTCAATTTCTTTATCAATTTGCGGAATTGATTCAATCAACGAAAGTTCATAAATTGATTGCGCGTTGTCTGTAACGGGTCCATAACTGTCAACTGCTATGGTAACAGGTCCCATACCAAGCAAGCCGAATGCAACCAAACCAAAAGCAAAAATAGCGGGGAATAGCATCATACCTTCAGGTATGCTATGTGAAGCAATGAATGCTCCAAGCATCAAACCAACAAACACTAAACCCTTCCAAAATGCACTAAAGTTACCGGCAACCAAGCCGGAAAGAATGGTGAGTGATGCGCCGCCCGCGCGGGAAGCCTCTACAATCTCTTTAACGTGCTTCGATTTTGGGCTGGTAAATATTTTCGTGAACTCAGGAATGAGCGCACCGCCTAACGTGCCAAAACTAATAATAACCGAGTAGGTTATCCACAAGTTATCGGGCATATCACCAATAAGCATTTTACTTGCAGCAAATGTTACAACAATTGATAGAATCGAAGTGATCCACACCAAGTTTGTCAATGGACGTTCAAAGTCGATATCGTCTTTATTGCCATATAGAGCATTGCTCAAAACACGGTTGATAAAGAACGCGCTTACCGATGTAATTATCATAAGGATACGCATAACAAATATCCACGTCAGCATCTGTTTCTGATACTCGACATTTGTCATTGCCAGCACGATAAAGCTTATGAGCGCGACACCTGTCACGCCGTAGGTTTCAAAACCATCAGCGGTAGGTCCAACACTATCTCCTGCATTATCGCCGGTACAGTCCGCGATAACACCGGGGTTCCTCGGATCGTCTTCTTTAATTTTGAAAAACACTTTCATCAAATCGGAACCGATGTCGGCAATCTTGGTAAAGATACCGCCCGCGATACGCAACGCGCTCGCGCCAAGCGATTCACCAATCGCGAATCCAATGAAGCTCGCGCCCGCGAGATGACGCGGAACAAATAATAATATGATTAACATCATTACCAATTCAACACATATAAGCATAACACCGATGCTCATACCTGAATCGAGAGGAATATTCAGCAGTTTGATTGGCTTTCTTTCCAGCGAAGCGAATGCCATACGGCTGTTTGCCAGCGTATTCATACGAATGCCAAACCAGGCAACTCCATAAGAACCGAGCACACCAATCACTGTCCAAAACAGTATGAAGAGTACATCACCCGCGCCCATTCGCTGCAGGTAGCCGAAATAGAAGCCCATACAGCTGGCAATAAATACGAAAAGTATCGCGAGGAACTTTCCTTGCTGAAGGAGATATGTTTTACAAGTTTCAAAGATGATCGCGGCAACATCCAGCATAGATTTGTGCGCGGGTAATTTTCTTACTTTAAAGAATTCATAAAGCCCGAAAGCCAAACCCAACACGCAAACCACCAAACCTATCAACAGTAAATTATTTTGGCCGGGATTTAGGTCAGGAATCTTGAGGTCCGCTTCGCTTGCAAACGCGGAAAGCGGCATTAGAACAAATAAAAGTAGGGCGTATAATTTTTTACGCATAATGATTATGCCTTATTTATAATGAAAAAGAATAATTATTTAACTTAAAGAAACATCTCTAAGATAAAAATATACAATGTTTAAAATACAAAAAATACCAAACTTTCACGTTAACTTTATGAAATTATGAATTGGGTGTGCAGCCAAAAAAGTTTTGGGTAAATTTTCAGGCTGCCAGCGTGTTTTTCCAAAAAATCTCATATATGGCCGCTAATGCAAAATTTAGAAACTATAACGTAATCCCAATAAAACTTGGAATCTGGAAGCAAGTGATTCTTTGGTATAAGGATCAGGTTTATCTGTATAGGTCATTTTTATCTTTCCTGTTTCCGCATCAACTCCGCTATAACCAACAATTGTACTCGTCTGGCTTGATACAGACTTAACCCATCCCCATTTAGAGTTCAGCAGATTTGGAAGATTTACTATATCAAGCGAAACCTCGATGCCGCGCCCTAATATTGAGATAACCGATTCCGGAAATACGTGGGAAATTCTTAAATCAAGCTGATGCCTGAATGGTTCTCTTGCACCGTTTCTCTCCGCAATTTGTCCGCGATGTTCTTTCAAATATGCATCGTGCTCAATGTAAGCATTGAACTGAGCAGCTATCTCAGCAGGAGTTCTTGTATCAACTTTTCCCGGAACAAAAATAACATCATTTACATCTTTCGGAATGTAAATAAGGTCATTCCCGTCAAAGCCATCGCCATTTGCATCATTGCCATAGATATAAGAAAAAGGGCGGCCCGATTGACCATTATAGAATAACGTGATTGATGTTCTCGAATTATCGGTGAATTCATAAGTATATGTGAACGAGGCGAAAATTCTGTGCCGGATTTCATACGCGCTGGTTGTTAGTGCCGGGTCATTAGTATAACCTGAAATGGGGCTAAATCTCATTTGAGATACTGCCTGTGTTGCCAGAACGCTGTTCAAATCTTTTGCTATACCGTAAGAATATGCAATATTAGATGTCAGATTTCTTGTTAATTCACCCTGCAGCTGCCCTGAAATATTGAATTGATAACCTTTACTTGTATTGGTCAAAAACATTAAACGTGTAAAATAACTTGCAACACGTACAGTATATTTTGGTCTGCCGTCAGGCAGGAACTCTATTGGAGTGCCTAAATTTAAATCTTTATAAAGCATATCGTTAATTGACTTCGAATACAACACATCAACTGAAAGAACCTGATTCATCGGCAATTGTTTATCAACTCCAAAGTTTAATCTAAACAACTGTGGCATCTTGAAGTTAGGATCCGTGATATCTACTTCTGTGGTTGCACCTTTAGCTAAGCCCTTTTCGCCTGCCTTCGGCTGATTATATGGATCTGCAACGAAAAATCCGGGGTTCTTTTGCAAAATGTCAGCAAATTCAACACCTGTATTACTGTATTGATTACTAATCCAAACATACGGAACACGACCGGTAAAAACACCGGCACCGCCGCGAATTAACATTGACTTGTCACCATTTATATCGTAGTTAAAACCTATGCGCGGGGAAAATAGCAATTTACCGCTCGGTAATTTGCTTGTATTCAAATTCTGCGCGCCAAAATACTTGATGACTGAATCATTGCTACTTGGAGTTGTCGGGAATGTCGGGATATCAAATCGAATACCCAATGTAACTTTTAAGTCTTTTATCCCGGACCACTCATCCTGGGCATAGAAGCCAAATTGCCGCACATTCATTTTTGGAGCAAATTTCGGATCACCGGTAAGTGAATAACGATATTCATACTGATACGGAGCTTTGTTAATTAGTGCAGCTAAACTATCGAAAGTGTATAGCCCATAATAATTACGGGTAAAAAGATTTGAAAACGCGAAAAACTCGTTATGAGTTCCGACCGTAAAGAGATGTTCATCCATACAATACGAAAAATTATCAGTGATTTCGAAAATATCCTGTTTTAACAAGTTGGCAATTGAATACTCCTCGCTTCCTGCCCAAATACTTGAACCTGATGAAAGGGACCCTGTTATTAGCCGTATTGATGGAAACGCGCTATTGACACCGCGTTGGTCGTGTATTCTGGTGTAACCAACTATAGCTTCATTGGACATATTGTTGCCGAATGTGCCGGTTAACTGAAGTACGGTCGAATTGGTGGTGTTGCTAAATTTATAAGCGCGGTCGTCAAAAGTGAAAGAATTCGAAGCGGTTCTGGTAATAATATCATCATCGGCACTAATAAAATTGTGACGTAATGTCAGATTATGATTCTCTGCAAAATGGTAATCGAACCTGAGAAACAATTTTTTACTTGGACGTTGAGTTGTATAAGGACCATAGCCGCCGGGGTTATATTTAAATGAATCTATTAACACTTGCTTTAAAGCCGTTGCCGCCGACTCAAAAGCACTGCTCGACAAAACATTGTCAAGCGGTTCCTGCCGCTTGGTTATTTCAGCATTCACGAAGAAAAATAATTTATCCTGAATGACCGGTCCGCCAAGACGAAAGCCTGATTGATATTCGGAAAAATTATTCAATTTTTTCCTGAAATCATCAGGGCTTTTGCCGACAAAGTTTTCATTACGGTTATAATAGTAAACAGAACCGTTCATCAAATTGGTACCGCTGCGCGTGATTGCATTTATTCCGCCGCCGGTGAATCCTCCATAGCGAACATCGTAAGGAGCAATAACAACCTGAAATTCCTGAATAGCATCAAGCGATATCGGGTTTGAATTTGCCTGTCCTGCAGGAGTTCCCGTGGCACCCAAGCCAAATAAATCGTTGTACTGGGTACCGTCAAGCTGAATATTATTCATCTTATTATTTTTGCCTCCGGCACTTAAACTTGTCCCGCTGAACAAAGGTGAAAGTTTCGAGAAATCCTGAAAACTTCTGTTAATGCTCGGCAGTTTTGAAATTTGATCTGCTGAGATGCCGGTAGCCGCTCCTGTCTTTCCCGAGTTCAGAATAGGATCGCGTTCACCAATTACAGTTGCTTCTAATGTCTGCACCGTTTGTTGACTTAATTTGAAATTAAGTGAAAGTGACTGACCCAAACTTAGATAATCAATTATTGCTATTGATTTTTCAAAGCCAACAAAAGTTACTGATATTGAATAAGGTCCTCCGACACGAACATTTTGGAGAGTATATCTTCCATCGATACGTGTTGTTGTTCCAAAAGAGACCCCGCTTGGTTTATGAAGTGCTATAACATTTGCACCCGGGAGTCCGTTTCCGGAGGCATCCATAACAAATCCGGAAATAGAAGCTGTTGTAACACCGCCCTGCGCGAATGCTTTTAATGAAAATGCAAAAATTAGCATTAGTATTGAACGAAAAAAAGTATGCTGATAAATCATTCTTTACTCCATTTTATTAAAGATTAACAAATATATTTTCTAAATAATAATTTTCTAACTACCCTGCTACTTACAAATATACACTTATTTTTGAAAATCGATTGTATGATTTGCATATAATCGATGTATAAGTTAAGTTTACAATATGAACAAAGCGATACAAATACTCCGGCAGACTAATGCCGAAAAATATATAATAGGCTCAATCACCTTGGTAAAAGGAATTAATTCAATGACTGCAAAGCTCCATTTTTATGGCTTTGTTATTAAATCACTCATTTTGATTTTAGTCTGTGCTATACCCGTATTTACACAGATTAATTATGACAGCGTAATGCAAACATTACAGGCGAAACCGGACACGACAAAAATTCTTGTGCTTACGGATCTTGGTTTTAAGTATCGGTCCAACAATCCTGTGGTTGCTATGAAGTATATCGAGAAAGCCGTGGATATTGCACGAAAAATTGGAAATAAGAGTCTTGAGGCAAAATCGCTCAATATCTTGGGCGTGGTTCACCGCAGCTTTGGAAGTTATGATAAATCGCTTACCTTCTCGCTCAACGCCCTTGGTATCGCGGAGGAAAGTAAAGATACGACAGAGATGGGATACGCGGAAAATAATATTAGTGTCACATACCGGTTCAAATCTTTTTCCGGTCTCGCGTTAAAGCACGCTTTTCTCAGCTTGCAGCTTTTTGAGAAAATACAAAACCTACGAGGAATGTCTTACAGCGCTATTAACATCGGGTGGATTTATCATAGTCAAAGAAACTACCCCAAAGCTTTGGAATACTTTAATTTAACCGACAGCTTGAGGGTTAAGATGAATGACCGGCACGGGCAATTAATCGCGTGGGCAGCGATTGCTCAAGTCTATTTTGACCTCGGTCGATATGAAAGTGCCTATAAAATATATGTTGAACTGGAAAAAGAATACATCGCGGCAGGAGACAATTCAGGATTGGCAGAAACTTGGAAAGGAATTGGCAGTTTTTTCTTTATTCAGAAAGACTACAAGCAAGCACTTAAATATAATCTGAAGTCTATGGACTTGGCACTTGGAGTTGGTAATATTGAAGGAGAGGGGGCAACACTAAGAAACCTTGGTCTTATCTATGCTAATCTGGGTAAATTTAGCAAAGGAGAAAATCATCTCAGAAGATCGCTGCAGATAGCTGAAGAACAAAATGACAGTTATTTGAAACTAAGTTGTTATAAATCATTAAGCACGTTTTATGAATTAAAAAATGATTATAAAGCATCGCTAAAATATTCTTGTTTATATTCTGATTTGAAAGACACGCTGCTCAAAAGTGAAATAGGCAGAGGCATTCAAGAGATGGAGGCCGTTTATAACAACGAAAAAAATAAAAAAGGAAATGCAATTCTCCAAAAAGATATCGAGATGGCGGAGAAACAGACAAAATATTGGATGGCAATTATTGCTTTGTTAATTTTGATTACCATAGCACTTTATCTCGGTTTCCATTCAAATAAAAAAGTAAACAAGCAATTGAAGGAGTTAAACGCGGCAAAAGATAAATTCTTTGGCATTATAGCGCACGACCTCAAGAATCCTTTCAATGCAATCTTCGGGTTTACTTCCATCCTTAAGAGCGAATATGATACACTTTCAACGGAAGAACGATTGGAGTTTATAGATCATATAGAGCAGGCGGGAAAACACACTTATGAGTTACTGCAAAATCTACTATTTTGGTCGCAGTCCCAAACCGGAAAAATTATATTCAATCCTGCAGCCATTAATCTTTCGAAGATAGTCCGCCTCTCGGTATCCGTTAATGAAGCAATATCGAGAAATAAAAATATTAGCCTTCTTGCAGATGTTGATGAAAATTTAGATGTCTATGTAGATGAAGAAATGATAAAAACAGTATTACGGAATTTAATATCAAACGGGATAAAATTTTCAAGGGAAGGCGGCACAGTAACATTAACCGTAAAGAAGAATGCTTCTTTTGCTGAAGTGACAGTTCAAGACACGGGTGTGGGCATCAGAAGAGAAGACTTAGAACACTTGTTCAACATTGAATCAATCTCATCAACTCGCGGCACAGCCGGAGAACAAGGAACAGGATTGGGTTTAACACTCTGCAAGGAGTTTGTTGAAAAAAATGGCGGGGTCATTTATGTTGAAAGTAAATTGAACGAGGGGTCTAAATTTATTTTTACATTACCTATAATAAGCAAGTAAGGCTGTGTCCAGTAATAGCTTTACCGCGTTATTAATCCGTTATTTTTCCCAACTGACAATTTTGTGAATAGCCAAATACCAATTTCATTCAGAGCTTTTGAACATTTTCCTGATTTTTGTTTTATCATAACAGAAGATAGGGTAATTCTTGAGGTTAATCATACCTTTTCACGATACATTGGCAAAACAAAGGAATTTCTACGTAATCAGGTTTTTGATTCACTCTTGCACAAGGCATTTGTCCTCAAATTTGAACATAAGGTTAATTTGTGTGTTGAGACCAACGCCGAGCAAATTACTGAATGCAAACTTGAAACCAATGAAGATTCGCCCCTTGAGGTTTGCGCGTATATTTCACTAAATCAGCGTCCAACAAAAAAAGCACCTTGGTACTCCCTGCTTGTTATTTTAAAAGACATTTCCCAAGAAAAACAGCGTGAAATTGATTTACTTCGATTCCGGTTTGTTGCCGAAAATACCGCTAATCCGCTGCAAATTACCGATCTTAACGGGAAAATGATTTACGTGAATCCGGCTTTCGAAAAAGCAAGCGGTTTTGCGGCTAAAGAACTTATCGGGCAAAGCCCGAATATTTTCGGCAGGAAGAAGCATTCTAAGAAATTTTGGGACAAGATGTGGCTCACTATTTCCGCCGGCAAAGTTTGGATTGGTGAAGTTGAAAACACGAAAAAAACCGGCGAGGCTTTCCATACACAGCTCCTTGTCTCACCCATTATTAATAGCGAAAATAATATCGTGGGTTATTTCGGTCTTCACCGTGATCTTTCAGAACGGCGTAATCTCGAAAAACAACTCATCCACACGCAAAAAATGGAAAGCATCGGAACGCTTGCCGCCGGAGTTGCTCACGAAGTCGGCAACCCCCTCGCTTCAATTTCCGCGCTCGTTCAGATTATTCAACGCCGTACCAAAGATGAGTTTATTCGCGAAAAACTTGAATTAGTTAAAAAACAAATTACCCGAATTTCGAAAATCATCCGAGACCTCGTTGATTTCTCACGCCCCTCTAACTATGAATTGAAGCTTACCGATATTAACGAGAATGTCCGCGAATCCATCGAGATTGTTCGGGTTGGTACAAAAGCCAAAGACATTGAATTTATTTTAGAACTTGACCCAAACCTCGCGCCAACTCATCTTGTTGCCGATCAGATTCAGCAGGTGTTTGTCAACATTCTAATCAATGCTGTTGACGCGCTCACCGAAAAGCGTGCACGGACACAAGTTGATGACCGCGCCTACATTAAAGCAACAAGCACTTATAACGATGATATGTTTGTTGTCACTTTTGAAGATAACGGTCCGGGTGTTAAGCCCGAAAATCAAGTTAAAATATTTGAACCTTTTTTCACCACGAAAACCGAGGGCAAAGGAACCGGTCTTGGTCTATGGGTAAGTTACGGTATAGTGAAAAGTTTTCAGGGGGAATTAAAAATTGAGAGTAAATACGGACAGTGGACAAAGTTCAGCGTTGTTTTACCGGTTAATCCATATTAATAAAAAGAGAGTATATGATTTATGCCTGAAAAAATTCTTGTGGTTGATGACGAAGATATCATCAGAGAATCACTTTCATACATCCTGACAAACGAAGGTTTCGTGGTCGATCAAGCCGAAAACGGGAGCATCGCGTATGAAAAAACTTTGGATAATTATTATGATCTGATTATTACCGATATTGAAATGCCGCGTATGAAAGGAACAGAACTTCTTGAAAAAGTTTCCGCCATAACCTCCAATGTTTCATTTATGGTAATCACGGCTTACGGGTCACTCGAAACAGCAATTAAAGCACTCCGCGCAGGTGCTCACGATTATATATTAAAGCCGGTTGAATTCGATGAATTAATTATTAAAATTCATCGTCTCTTTGATATGAAACGATTGCTCCTTGAAAATCAGATATTACGCAGAGAAGTGCAGCGGAAATATGATTTTTCCAATATAATCGGTAAAAGTCCCGCGATGCAAAATGTTTTCGAGATGATTACAACTGTTGCTCAAACCGACAGCACTATACTGATAACAGGAAACAGCGGAACAGGAAAAGAACTCGCTGCACGCGCGATTCACTACCACAGTAAACGCAAATCAAAACCTTTTGTTGCAGTCAATTGCGGTGCTATTAGCGAAAACCTGATTGAAAGCGAATTATTTGGTCATAAACGGGGTGCTTTTACTGGTGCAATTTCAGATAAAGACGGCTATATGAAAGCAGCTGACGGTGGTACGCTTTTTCTTGATGAAGTCAGCGAAATGCCACTCAATTTGCAAGTTAAGCTGCTACGCGTTCTGCAAGAACGCGAATGTACACCGGTTGGTTCCACGATGGCATTTCCTATCAACATACGGTTTCTTGCTACCACTAATCGTATCCTATCAGATGAAATTGAAAAAGGCAGATTTCGCGAAGACCTTTTCTATCGGCTCAATGTTGTTGAATTGAAAATGCCTTCATTGAAACAAAGGCAGGAAGACATTCCCCTTCTCACTGAGCACTTCATCAACAAGTACCGGGTTGAAATGACCAAAAATGTGCGCGGCATAGAAGGCAGCGCACTGCGCACGCTGATGAATTATGAATGGAAAGGCGAGGTACGCGAGCTAGAAAATGCTATTGAACGAGCAGTGATTTTTGCCCGCTCCGACACGATAACCATACACGATCTTCCCGAATCATTGCAGAACTCGCGCGAAATACATTTGCCTGAAAAAATCGGCGCACTTGATGAATTTATGCGGCGCATCGAGAAAGATTACATCCTGCGTGCACTCGAGGCAAGCAACTACGACAAAGAGCGCGCGGCAATCGCGCTCAATCTCGGGCTATCCACGCTATATCGCAAAATTAAAGATCTAAATATCGAGATTTAGAACTCGTTTAGAAATAACCTTTACATCTTCCAACATATAACCTTTCGCGGTCTTCGCGTGAGAAAGTATTAATGTTATTTCTAAACGAGTCCTCAGCCCCATCATTCCCCTTTCTTCAACACTAATTCCAAATCTGCCTGCACCATAAGTTTAACTAAATCTTCAAACTTAGTCTGAGCTTTCCACCCTAACACTCTTTCAGCCTTTGCCGGATTGCCTATTAACAAATCAACTTCTGTTGGGCGATAATAGCGGGGGTCCACTTTTACTACAACGGTTCCTTCTTTTATCAAATCAGAAACCTTCAGTCCATAATGATTACCCGAAACAATACCATCGGTAAGTGTTCTCAGTGTTTCTTTATTTACTGAATCAATGAATCCTACTTCTTCAGCACCGGTTCCTTTCCAACCTAAATGAATGCCGAGATGCCCGAAAGTTTTTTCAATGAACTCTTTAACGGTGCGTGTTTCGCCGGTTGCCAATACAAAATCATCTGCTTTATCTTGCTGCAAAATCCGCCACATACCCTCGCAATATTCCGGTGCAAATCCCCAGTCGCGCTTGGAATTAATATTACCAAGTGAAAGATTGCTTTGCATTCCGAGTAAAATGCGTGCCGCGGCGCGTGTTATTTTCCGCGTAACAAATGTTTCACCGCGCCGGGGAGATTCGTGATTAAAAAGAATTCCATTACAGGCATAGATGTTATATGCTTCGCGATAGTTTACAATTATCCAGTAGCCATAGAGTTTAGCCACCGCGTAAGGCGAACGCGGATAAAATGGCGTTGTTTCACTCTGCGGAATTTCCTGCACTTTCCCGTAAAGCTCACTTGTCGATGCCTGGTAAAACCTCACTTGCCGCAAGCCAACTTCACGAATTGCATCAAGGAATCGTAATGTTCCTAATGCATCAACCTGCGCTGTATAATCAGGAACCTCGAAAGAAACCTGTACGTGGCTTTGGGCTGCAAGATTATAAATTTCGTCCGGCTCGATTTTATCAAGCAGCCGGTTCAAGTTACTCGTATCCACCAAATCACCATAGTGCAAATGCAGCAGCTTGTGATTAAGTGAAGGGTTATTGTACAAATGATCAATACGGTTAGTATTGAAAGAACTGCTTCTCCTGATTATGCCGTGAACTTCATAACCCTTGCTTAGCAATAGCTCCGCGAGATAGCTGCCATCCTGTCCGGTAATTCCGGTAATAAGTGCTTTTTTCAAAATAGATACCTTTTTATTTTTTTATATAATGAATATTTAAAATCTTTCCCGTCAATATGGGACTAAGTCCTTGTAAAAAAAATAACATTTACAACTTCTATATCTAACCTTCGCGTCTTCGCGTGAGAAAGTGTTAATATTATTTCTGAACAAGTCCTAAAACAATAGCGGCATTGGATTATCGCCAAAACGGGCTAAACAGCAATTATAAAAACATTGTAATCGCGGCAAACATAGTATCAACACTCAGTGTATTCATACAGTTAATTTCTTTATCACAATGATTGAGATAACAAGAAAGACACTCCATATTTGATCGGATAACTTTACCCTTGCCAAACACATCCAATTCAGTATATGATGTCGGTCCGGTATAAACAATAACATTTTTGTCAAGTGCAACACCAGCGTGCATAGCCAAACTGTCCGGTGTAAAAAGAATATCAACCGCGTCAACTAAAGCAAAAAAGCTTCTCACGCTGTTTTGAGTGCCGGCATCAGTAATAGAAAAGGAGAGGGCGTTTACTATGTGCTTATTATAGTCTTCCTCTTCCGGACCGCCAAACAAAACAAGCTCTGTATCTTTTCGTTCTTGATGTATTTTCTCTATCAATGCAATATGGTCAGAAAATCCCCATTTTTTTAACTGCCATCGTTTTCCTGCACCGGTGTTTATTCCAATAATCTTTTTGCCGCTGTTAAAAGAATATTTTAGGCGGAAGTTTTCCGTGATTATCTTTTCGCTGTCGGATAAAAATATCTTCGGCGGAGTTATAGTACTCTTAAAATCACAGATGTGATAAATATGTTCGAAATATGTTTTCGTATTTTGTTTTTTTATGTTGTCGTTGATTCCCATCAAGAACCACTCGTCCGCTAAATCATTGATAGGTTTCACAGCACCATCAGGGTGCATAACAAAGCCAAATTTGTTATCGGACTTTGCTAAAGCGGCAAGTGTACTCGAATATGTGTCAGCTTCTAAATTATAAACCGCGTCAAAATATTGAACTTGCAGCATCGGCAGATAATCTGCGCTATCAGCAAACACACGTTTAACAAAAGGGTTATTCTCAAATATCGATACCGCGTTCTTTGCCGTAATCCAGTATATTGATGCGCCATTATGTTTTTCAGAAATAGCCGGAAGAATCGAGGTTGTTCTCAAAACATCACCTGATGCCGCGAATTTAATTACAAGTATTCGCGCCCCTATCTTTTGATAATAGGAACAATCATCACAAAACAGGCTATGCTGTTTGTGAGGTTTACAGGGCTTGACCGGGTCGAAATGACTGCAATCAAAATTTATTTGTGATATGGAGTGATAAATGTTTAGCTCTAAGATTGTTATGGTTTTTTAATTCTTAATAACACTATTAACTTCTTCGCAAATAATATCTATATCCTCATCTGTCAGATAATTGCTTGACGGAAGATTAAAACCGGAATATGAAAGTTCAAAGGATACAGGATATTTAACTCTGTTGTTTTCCTCAAAATAAGGGGGCATCTCCGGCAAAGGATAAAATATCGGTCTGGAATCGACACCTCTATTCCGCAATTCTGCCATAACCGCGTCACGCTTATGGGCAATCTTGCCCGATAACAGCATAGTGAACATCCAATAACTGCTCTTCACATTTTCCAATTCCGGCGGAATTAAGATTAATGGATTTTCCTTCAAATTATTAATATACTTCGCGGCAATTCTTCTTCGCTGAGTTAAATGCCAATCAACATTTTCAAGTTGTCCTAATAGAATAGCTGCCTGGAGATTTGTCATTCGATAGTTATAACCAATTACAGGAAACCAATACCGCTTTTCAGTTGACATACCCTGATCTTTCATCAGCCTTATGGTGTCAGCAAATTCAGGGTTATTCGTTGTAACCATTCCGCCTTCTCCTGATGTGATAATCTTGTTCCCGAAGAAACTGAAAGTGGCAATATCGCCAATAGAACCCGCGGGTTTAGCAGCTTTTATTCCATTTTCAATAGAATAATAAAGTGCGCCGTGTGCTTCTGCTGCATCTTCTATTACAACAAGATTGTGCTTTTTAGCTATTGCCATTATAGCATCCATCTCGCAAGGATGCCCGTATAAATGAACAACTATTATCGCCTTTGTTTTCGGGGTGATAGCTGCTTCGATAGCATTTTCATTAATATTAATAGTATCAGGACGAATATCTACAAAAACAGGTTTACCGCCCATATAACTTACTGCATTTGCAGTGGCTATGTAAGTAACAGCAGGAATAATAACTTCATCTCCAGCCTGTAAGTTAATCGCCAGCAAAGCCAAATGTAAAGCCACTGTCCCGTTTGAGCAGGTTAACGCCTCTTCAACATTACAAAACGCGGCAAATTGTTTTTCAACTTCTGCAATGTAACTTCCCTGCGATGATATCCAAGTGCTGTCAAAAGCATCAATAAGATACTTTCTTTCATTACCGATAAGAACAGGCTTAGCAATCGGGTATTTCATTCCGCGTTCTCTGTTATAGCTGTTCTGAATGATTTATAGTCTTCAATATTTCTGATGTAATCATTTTCATTAAAGACTTCCGAAGTTAACACCAAACAGATCGCGCCTGATGAAAAATTTGTTAGCGATGCCCAGATTGTCGGCGGGATGTAAATCCCTGTACTCGCGCGGTCTAACCTAAAAGTTTGAGTAGATTTACTGTCAGTAACAGTAACTTCAAAACTGCCCAGGACACTAACAATAAATTGGTGACACTCTTTGTGCGCGTGTCCACCGCGGTCCGCGCCGCCGGGAATATCATATAGATAGAAAATTCGTTCCAATTTAAAAGGAACTACTCCGCCGGACTCGAGAGGCGTGAGGAATCCGCGACGATCACCAAATTTTTCGAGATTTAATATTTTGCAATCCTCAATCGATTTCATATAACTTCGTTTCATATTTAACCGAGATAAAATCAGCGTAATTCAAGATGTAGTCGTTCTCATCGTACTCGGTAGATGCAATAACAAGTGCCACCGAATTTGTTGAAAAATTTATCATCTGCCGCCATAGAAGTTTGGGTACATAGAGTCCGTAAAAAGATCTATTTAGCGAGAAAGTTACTTTATGTGTACCATCATCAATTAATACATCAAAACTGCCGGAAAGTGCAATTATAAATTCATTCATTTCTTTCATCGCGTGCCCGCCGCGCAATTCACCGCCCGGTACGTCATATATCCAGAATATTCGCCGCATCTCCATCGGTATCTGACTGAAAGACTCCAGATAAGTCAAATTGCCCCGAGTGTCGTGAATTTTGGGCAGATCAATTATCTTGCAATCCGAAATTGTGGTTTTATGATTCATTGGCAGCAACAAATTTATTTGTAATCAATGATTAGTTCCTTTTGAATTTACTTTAAACCCGGTGAAGCCTGAGCAAAACTCTCAATTGTCTTGTAAAGTCCTTCTTTAAAAGATATCTTTGGAACAAACCCCATCTTCTGTTTTATCAATTCAATTGACGCGTATGAGTGCTTTATATCACCGGCATTTGCCGGTACATAAATGGATTCTATATCTTTACCGAAATATTCATTAATCAGTTTTATCACGTCATTCAATACAATTTGTTCGCCGCACGCGCAGTTAAACAGCATTCCTGAAATCCCGTCAACAGTGGCTGCAAGAATATTTGCTTCCACAACATTATCTACATATATAAAATCTCTGGTTTGAGTCCCGTCACCAAAAATCGTGGGTGAAATTCCATCGCGAATGCCTGATATAAACTTGGGAATCGCGGCGGCATATTGTGATTTCGGATTCTGACGATTGCCGAATACGTTAAAATATCTTAGCGAGACAGTTTCAATATTATATAATGATGCATATATCTTTAGATAATTTTCACCGGCAATCTTTTGCACCGCGTAAGGAGAAAGCGGCTTTGTGACCATACCTTCATAATTCGGCAATTCGGGAATATCACCATAGGCTGCAGCTGAAGCTGCAAAAACAACTCTTTTAACACCCGCTTTCACTGCACAATCAAGAACGTTTAATGTCCCGTTTATATTAATGTCATTTGAAAAAACAGGATGCTCCACTGACCCCGGAACAGAAACGAACGCGGCTTCGTGAAAGACAACATCCACTCCATTAAGGGCTTTCGAGATTAGCTCTGTATTCCTAATATCACCTTCATACAAAGTAATATCAGAAATAAACGGAGCAATGTTTTCTCTTCTACCCGTGAAAAAATTATCAATAACGCGGACTTTATGTCCCTTTTTAAGAAGAGCTTCCGAAAGATTGGAACCTATAAATCCGGCTCCGCCTGTTACTGCACATATCATAATTATACTTTGATTATACTTTGAAAAATTGGTAATAATTATCTATAAATTAAGTTATCATCAAAAAAAATAGCTCCGCGATTTTAATCACGCGAAACGCGTTCGTACCGAATGATTCAGTCAAATATTTTGTTGATGTTCTATAATTCTAATTCTTAAATATAGGGATGTTTGGAATAATTCCCAAACTTGAAAACTGTCAAACTCCATCTGCATATTCGTTTTGTATCAGCTCAACAACCGTATTCCTGTGTTTGAGCAAATTGGAAATGGCAGCAGGACAAATTTCTCTACACATTAGACATTTTTTTGCAAAATATATTTCAATAATTTTGCAGTTTTATCGAAATTCATTAGTATTAGGTGGTAATTAATTTATTATAGTAAAACTATCGTATGTTCTGCATCCATTAATCTCCTATCGGAGAAATATGAATATAACCAATAAATAATAATCCTTTCCTTTGGCTTAATTTCTCGGGCAAAGGTAAAGGCTTTAAAATCAAACTAAAATTAAAGATGAGATAATATGTTTACTTTTATCGGGAATTTACATCTATCAAAGAAGCTGCTCATTGCACCGGGAATAGTGCTTGTGCTTATGCTGCTCACGGGGATAATTAATTATTTTGGTCTCAACTCCCAAAACAATGCCCTTAAAGAAATTTATGAAATTGATTTTGTGTCAACAGCTGATAACTATGACAACTTTCAGACAATCACGGAAGTTCACGCGAATATGTACAAGTTTATTAGCTGGGCGCGGGCAGGCTACTCTCAAGATAAACTTAATAGTTTGAGCAAAGCCCAAGGAATGAATTAAAAATAACTTATACCAGATAAGGAGTGAAAGAATAATTCCATTTTGGCAAGAATTCAGCAAATACAACTGGTGAATTTTCAAGAAATTCATTTGATGCTTTTTTGCCGGTAG
>CAIYTF010000039.1 GCA_903929035.1 uncultured Ignavibacteriales bacterium | reverse complement strand
AGGAATTGCAGGAAAGCTCGCCACCCGTGCTGACGAGAGTAAGCATCGCGGAGATTTCAGAAAAATAGTTATGGGTGTTAATGAAACACTTGACGCGGTAGTTGGACCAATAAACACGGCATCAAGTTATATTGAAAGCATTGGAAGAGGTGATATCCCGTCAAAAATAACTGACAGTTATCACGGAGATTTTGCTAAATTAGTTGAAAGCATCAACAATTGTATTGACGGTCTGCACGGTTTGGTAGAAACAAATAATGTGCTAAATAAACTTGCCAAGAAAGATTTTACGGCGAAAGTTGAAGGACACTACGAAGGAATATTCGATGAAGTGAAGACAAGTCTAAATTTCACCATAGATGAAATCAGCGGGCTTCTCTCACAGATAATAGTAAATTCGGAAGAGATATATAATGGTTCCGAACAAGTAGCGGATGCAAGTCAATCACTGTCACAAGGAGCAGCAGAATCAGCATCATCATTAGAAGAAATATCAAGTTCAATGAGCGAGATAAGTTCACAGACAAAGATTAATGCTGAGAATGCGAACCAGTCAAGTCTCTTGGCTCATAACTCAAAGTCATCATCAGAAAAAGGCGATAATGAGATGCGTGCATTGATGAGTGCAATGTATGAAATTGGGGAATCGAGTAAGAGTATATCAAAGATTATTAAAGTTATTGATGAAATCGCGTTCCAGACAAACTTGTTAGCGTTAAATGCAGCAGTTGAAGCGGCGAGGGCAGGAAGACAAGGCAAAGGCTTCGCGGTTGTGGCGGAAGAGGTAAGGAATCTTGCTGCACGCAGCGCGAAAGCAGCAAAAGAAACAGCGGGGTTGATAGAAGACGCGGTAAAGAAATCGGAGAAAGGCTCCGAGATAGCCCAGCGGACAGCATCGGCACTGAACGAAATACAAAGCGGATCCACGAAGGTAGCAGATATTGTGGGAGAGATAGCGGCAGCATCAAGTGAGCAGGCACACGGAATAGCGCAGATAAATATTGGATTGTCTCAGATAGATAAGGTGACGCAGCAAAATACTGCAAGCGCGGAGGAAACAGCTGCCGCCGCCGAGGAACTATCGAGCCAGTCACTCAGTATGAAAGACTTAGTAAGCGCATTTAAGCTGAATAATACATTTCAGAGGGCAAATGTTAATCTACATAAACAAAAAAGGAAAGAGATAGGGGCAAGTCAATCCAAGCAGGGCAATAAAAAGCTGCTTTCTCCAAACGATATTATCCGTTTGGATGATGAAGAGTTTGGGAAATATTGATTAACTGCTGAAAGTAAAAAATATGATAAGTGTAAAAACACTTGGAAAATAAATCATTATCGCCTATATTTTATAATATTTCTTTCGATAATAGTTTTCGTGTAGATATATTTGAATAATTTAGAATAATTATTTATCTACTAAATTTTTAGTAAAAATATTTTGATTCACAAATCTTTAACAGAGAATCCTGTAGATGTTTGAAGAAAAGCCTCAAGTTGATGAACAAACGAAGGATATGTTAGTTTCGTTTGTTCAGGAAACAATTGACTCCTTGGATGCAGCCGAACCAAAGGTTGGAGAATTAGAAACCGTCCAAAATGACGAAACCGTAAATACCATTTTTAGGGTATTTCATACCATAAAAGGAATAGCCGGTTTTTTCGGGTTGTCCAAACTCACCGCTCTCACCCATCAGGCAGAAGCACTTCTTGACCTTATACGCAAGCAAAAACAATTGCAGTCCGCCGATACAATTACCCTTATATATGATAATTTTGACCTTTTGAGAGAAATTGTTAGTTCTATTGCCTTAAATTTCCACGATGGAGGTTTTGAAGATAAAATTCAACTAAATGTTGAAAGGCTGCATAAAAAATCGAAAGAACTAACTGATTTGACAGCAAATAATGATGAATCAGCCGAATCTCGGCAGTCTATTATACAGTTAGACCTGTCTATGAAGAAGGAGGAAGCATTAAACGAAATTGCTGCAAATCTCCTCGAACAATCCTTAATAGATGAAGAATCCATTCCGGAAGAAATGATGGAACGTTTTGTTATCAGCGCGTATGAAATGGTGAATGAAACAGAGAATGTGTTGTTAGAAATTTCAAAAACTTCTGATGCCGGTGAATCATTGAATATTCTTTTTAGGAATATCCATAACCTTAAAGGTAACGCGGGGTTTATGCAGTTTTCTGAAGTGGAGAAGTTATGTATGCAGGCAGAAACAATTTTAGATAATCTCAGAAAAGGGGAGATTGATTTAAATGGCGGGGTATCCGATTTTCTATTTGAACAGATAGACGAAATTAGAAATGAAATCAATAAAGCTGTTCAATCAAAATCGAAAAAGAAATCGGAAAAGGAGGAGCAGCCCTGGAGAGCAGAAACTAAATATATAGAACCTCAACCGGCAAGTATTGAGGAACCGCCAATTATTGAAGCAAATGAAAGTGAATCTATTGTTTCGAAAGTTGCAAATGAAGCACAGAAAAGTATTGGTTCGCAAATTCAAAGAAAAGATATACGCGTTGATACCCAAAAATTAGATGCATTATTCGATTTGGTTGGTGAACTAATCACCTTGGAAACAATGATTACAAAGAACCCTGATCTTGAGGGACTTGACCTGCCAAGCTTTTCCAAAAATGCGAATATGCTTAACAAAGTCATCCGTGAGCTGCAGGAAGTTACGATGGCAATACGAATGACACCATTAGAATCGCTATTTAACAAAATGAAGCGGCTAGTACGCGATCTTGCTCTAAAATCAAAGAAAAAAGTTGACCTTGTCATTATTGGGGCAGATACCGAAATGGATAAAAACATCATTGAGGCAATTTCCGATCCGCTCGTTCATATTATACGAAATTCGGTGGATCACGGAATTGAATCGCCCAAAGCTCGTTTGAGCGCGGGGAAAAAAGAAAGCGGAACAATTACTTTGAGTGCCGGATATCAAGGTAATGAAATTATTATCAGCATACTGGATGATGGCGGAGGATTGAATAAAAACAAAATACTCCAAAAAGCTCGTGAAAGAGGTCTCTTGAAAGAAGCTGCTGATAAATATACGGACTCAGAAATTTATAACCTCATTTTTGAAGCCGGATTTTCAACGGCGGATAAAGTAACTGATATATCGGGAAGGGGTGTTGGTATGGATGTGGTGAGGAAAAATATCGACAAATTGCACGGCTCAATTCGTATTGAAAGCGTAGAAAAAGTTAGAACTCAATTTACCTTGCGCATTCCGCTGACTCTGGCTATTTTAGACAGTATGATGATTCTGGTCGGAGATGTGAAATATGCTATCCCGATTGTCGCGATAAAAGAAGCATTGCAGCCGATGGCTTCACAAATATCTGTTACAATGGATGGATTAGAGTTAATAAAAGTAAGGGATGAAATCTATCCGGTTATAAGACTTCACGAATTCCTCGGTAAGACCCCGAGATATCATTCTCTTGAAGCAGGTATTCTTATTATTATTGAATCTCGTGAATCCAAAGTTTGTTTTTTTGTTGACGAAATACTTGGTCAGCAGCAGGCTGTTGTAAAAGGATTATCTGATTATGTGGGAAAAGTTAAAGGTGTGACAGGGTGTATGATCCTCAGTAATGGAGAGGTTGGGTTGATTCTTGATCCCGATCTTATCATTAAACACGCGCTATATGATCAACCGGGTTTTATTAATTAATAATTTAAAACATTTTTATTATTTGCAGGTAACTTAAATGAAAAAAGAAGATGTATCAAATGAATATGATGATGATTATGACGATGAGGATACTCAAAAAGACAAGTATCTGACATTTCGCGTGAGCGATGAAGAATACGGTCTTGAAATAAAAGATATAATCGAGATTGTTGGTATTCAAAAAATTACCCAGATACCCGATGTGGCTGAGTATCTTAAAGGTGTAATAAACCTTAGAGGTAAAATAGTTCCGGTGATTGATGTGCGCTTGCGTTTCGGGTTCCCCGCGAAGGAGTATGAAGAACGAACGTGTATAGTCATCGTGGATGCTCATTCCACTCATATAGGACTTATTGTTGATTCTGTTTCCGAAGTAGTGATTATTCCGGCAGAACAAATTGATGATCCGCCTCATACCACTAAAGGCTCAAAAAGTAAATATATTCAAGGTCTTGGCAGATTAGGCGAGCAGGTAAAAATATTGCTTAACCTTGATATACTTCTGAAAGACGAGGACTTAGTATCTATAGATTCAAGCATCGCCGAATTCAAAGAATAATATTTTAAAATACTATGTTAAGGAACTGAACTATGAATTGGTTCATAAATCAGAAAATCAGAACTAAATTACTTTCTGGATTCTTCCTCTCGGCATTTATCGGAGGACTTATCGGTTATATTGGCATAACAAACATAAAGGCTATTGCTGATAGCGATTCAGAACTCTACGATAAAATGACTGTCCCCATTTCGTGGATGAGCGAAATATCCACCGATGTTCAAAGAATTCGGGTAACCACACGTGACATTATTTTTGCAGAGACACCTGCAGATATTGAGAAATGTGCCGGCAATATAAAAGCATATCGCGATTCAATTACTGCTTATAGCAAGAAATTTGAAGAACGAATTATTTCCGATAGAATGAAAGAAGTATGGAGGGAGTTCAAACAGGCGCAGGTTGAATACGCAAAGCATTTAGATGACCTATATATTTTAGCAAAAGCGAATAAAAAGATAGAAGCACTCGGTTTGATTAATGGGAGTCTGAAAACTTCAGACGATGCAGAGATTGCTCTCATTGAGAAAATAATCACGATTAAAGACGAAGATGCTAATTTAAAAGCAGACAAAAATACGGAAATGGCAAACTCCGCAAGTAATACAATGCTGATATTTATGATTATTGGCTTCATTGTGTCAATGGCTATAGGCTGGATTATTGCGGGAACAGTTGGTAATCCGATTAATAAAGCTGTTGCAATGATAAAGGAAATGAGTAAAGGTCACCTTGGCGGGAGAATGAATATGGATACTCAGGATGAGATAGGGATAATGGCCGCCACGATGGATCAGTTTTCGGATGATTTGCAGAAATCGGTTATCGGTACCCTGAAAAGAATATCCGAAGGAGATACCGCCATAGAAATAAAAGCCAAAGACGATAAAGATGAAATCAGTCCTGCTTTGATAAAACTTGTTGAAACAATACGAGGTTTAATCTCTGAAGCTAATCTGCTTTCAAAAGCGGCAGTAGAAGGTAAACTAGCAACAAGGGGAAATGCCGCGAAATTTAACGGGGGCTATAAAGAAATCCTCCAAGGTGTAAATGATACACTTGATGCGGTAATAGGACCTCTTAATGTCGCAGCTGAATATGTTGACCGAATTTCAAAAGGCGATATCCCGAATAAGATAACCGATAAGTATAACGGTGATTTCAACGAGATTAAGAACAACCTGAATGTTTGTATAGATGCAGTAGATGCACTTGTAGCGGATGCATTAGTATTAAGTAAAGCTGCAATAGAAGGAAAACTTGCCACCCGTGCCGATGCAACAAAACATCAAGGTGATTTCCGCAAGGTTGTTCAAGGGGTAAACGATACTCTTGATTCTGTAATTGGACCGCTTAACGTGGCGGCTGAATATGTGGACCGAATTTCAAAAGGTGATATCCCGAATAAGATAACCGATAATTATAACGGTGATTTCAATGAAATCAAGAATAATTTAAATGGCTGTATAGATGCAGTAAATGTGCTTGTTGCAGATGCAGGTTTATTGGCAAAAGCAGGAATTGCAGGAAAGCTCGCCACGCGTGCTGACGAGAGTAAGCATCGCGGAGATTTCAGAAAAATAGTTATGGGTGTTAATGAAACACTTGACGCGGTAGTTGGACCAATAAACACGGCATCAAGTT
>CAIYTF010000038.1 GCA_903929035.1 uncultured Ignavibacteriales bacterium | reverse complement strand
TGATTGAAAGATTCTGGAAATATATAAAAAAGAAAGTTTTATACTCGATTTTCCATAAAAATTTTGAAGTATTCAAAGAGTGTATTGATAACCGGATAAGACAAGCGCATCAAATAGATAAATTGAACTTGCTGTTAACTTCTAATTTTCAATCATTTAATAAAGTAAATATTTTACCCGTTTAGAGTATAATTAGCCAAAACGCTTCTGTATCGAAATAGTCTGAATTAAAGATTTCACTAATTTAGCTCCTGAAAATTAACAATTGATAATTTACCATTAACAATTATTAGTAAATCCGCGTTGTCCTTTAATCGGTGATTCAGATAATTGTCTTGAACCTTGATTTTTGTGATTAGAATGATTATTATGATAAGAAAAACAATACTTCATAAAACTCTCTGCATACTGAAGCTAAAATCACATTAATGTAACTTCTAAATAACCTGTGGGAATAATTTGATTTTGATTTAAAAAATGGCCTTTCGCCATAACTTATTGAGCAGTTACTTGATAAGGGACTAAACAGTTCCATAATAAAGCCAAATAGTTGATTATATTTTCATTATAGTATGTTTTTTTTCAGTCAAAGTGAATGATTCGAAATAATTATTCGGCATCCTCTAAAATTCTCTTTATATTTGGACTTGTTATATTTCATTGCTGAAAGGATTCAAATGGCTCAAGAAAAGAAAATAAAAAGAATAGCAATTAATACCGGCGGCGGTGATGCCCCGGGACTAAATGCGGTTATTAAAGCAGTTACCGTTTCCGCGCTAAACCGCGGTTGGGAAGTTATAGGTATCCGTGATGGCTACAATGGCTTATTCCTGCCGGAAAACTACCCCAAAGGCGATGGGTTAATTAATCTCACTTATGAACTTGTTGAAGATATAACCCCTCAAGGCGGTACGATTCTCGGTACAACAAATCGCGGCAACCCAACCAGGTACCCTATGAAAGACCCCAATGGGAAAATAATTGAAGTTGACAGAACTGATGAAGTTCTCGCCGGTTTTCGCAGAGCAAAAATCGATGCTCTAGTTGCTATCGGCGGAGATGGTTCTTTGTTTATGGCTAATGGATTTGCTAAGCACGGATTGCGTGTTGTAGGCGTTCCTAAAACCATTGATAACGATCTTGATGGAACAGTACTTACTTTCGGTTTCGAAACAGCCGTGGATTTTGCTACTCAGGCAACCGACCGTCTTCATACAACAGCCCACTCGCACAAGCGCGTGATGATTGTTGAATTGATGGGACGATACGCTGGATGGATCGCTCTTGAAACAGGTATTGCTACATCTGCCGATGTGGTTCTTATTCCCGAGATTCCTTATGACTTAGACATTGTCGCCGAGCATATTAATAAGAACTTCGGGCTTGGAAGAAAGCACGCGATTGTTGTTATAGCTGAAGGTGCCAAACCCAAAGGCGGTGAAACCGCGGTCATCGAACGCGAATCCGGTAAAGCCGAACGGCTTGGCGGTGCCGCGAACATACTTGAAGCCAGTCTCAAAGGCAAAATCGAGAATGAAATTCGTACAGTTATTTTAGGTCACCTACTGCGAGGCGGAAGTCCTACTAGCTTCGATCGCCGTCTTTCATTACGATTCGGCGCGGCAGCAGTACGCGCGCTTGATGAGGGTATGAACAGCATAATGGTTGCTCTTGATCCCCCAACGGTACGCTATGTTCCGCTTGACCAGATTTCGAGCAAAATGCGAACTGTTGATCTTGAAAGTGATACAGTAGCAACTGCCCGCGATCTTGGTATTTGCTTCGGTGACTAAACACTCGCTTTAGTAACTTTGCTATATCTTTAAATAGAGGCTGCCACAAAATTGTGACAGCCTTTTTTTCTTTGTATAACTACAGAAATTTATTTTTTTCAATACCGCATCTTTCAAATATTTTATTTAATTTTAAGTTCTAAATGTAAGTTATTAACAATAAACAGAATAAAATGAAAAATAATATCCTCTTTTTAGTGTTTTTGGCAGTCCTGATTGGGTCAACTTCTTTTGCCCAGTCGGAAAACCACAAATGGAAAGTGCTTTTTTCAGGCGCGAAAAATGTATGGTATGATGGAACTCAGTTGGATACAGTTTCATCATCACGGTTTGACCTTTGGATAATTGAACTTCACAAACCCGCGCTTACTCTCGATGGAGTCGCGAAGAAAATTACCCGTACAAAAACTCTTTATAGTGTTGATAGAGAAATTGGGAAGTATGGCTTGAAGAAAGTAGTTTATTATAACAACGTCAGTACTGAACTTGCCCGTTATTCTTACGAAAGTGACGACAGCACCGGAACAACAAAATATTATTTTCCTATTATAAACAGCGAACTCTTTGACGGGATATTCAAGGAGCTTGACAAAAAAACGGCGGGTAAGAAATGAGCGTAAGTGATTTTGAAAAATCACTTGAGGCAAAGGATTCCTTAATCCACGGGATGGGTGTTTTCACGACTGTTAATATCCCTGCAGATTCAATAATAACGCGTATTGTTGGTGATGTTATCAGCGAGGAAGAATGTATTCGCAGGGAAGAAGAAGAGAATAATGTATATATCTTTTGGAATGACACTTCATATATAGATACGGTTAACAGTAAAATTATTAAATATATTAATCACGACTGCGATTGTAACTGCTATATTGACGGATGTGATGAGGAGAGTTTATACCTTCGTGCTTCACGCGAAATCAAAGCCGGCGAAGAATTGACTATCGATTATGGGTATGATGAAATTTATGAACAATGTTCTTGTGCTGTTTGCAGCTCATTCTTACGAACATCCGCGGGGTAAATATGGGATAGCATTTTAAATTCTCAAATTCAAGTCATATTGAGGGTTTCCTGTTGCAAAAAATAACCCCGGACTAAAGAGAAGTCAGGGGTTATTCAATGAGCAAATGATTTTTATGAAAAAGCAGGAACTTTTTGAATTACATCAAAGTTACTGTTATACAACTTATTTGCCTGATTTTGTTATATACAGAGTTGTTGACTCTTCAAAGAAACCTGTTAATCGTTTTGCTAACGTGTGAACATCTAATAAATCTCCATCTGTCAGCTGTGCTATTTCAAACAATTGGATTACCATATTTTTCACGTATTCGCTATTTTCATCCTGTTTGAATAATTCTATAAGGTTGCGAATAAGCTTGTTATCTTTGTTGACTTCGAGAATTTTTTTCTCAACCGGCATATTCTTGTTTGTCAGCCGCATCATCTTTTGATAGGGTCCCATAATACCGTCACCTTGCTGCACAAGACATACCGCACTTGAAGTTAATCTCTTTGATTCAATCGCGTTGAGGACGCGGTCTCCAATAGTATCTTTAATTTTGATAAGCAGGTTTTCAAAATATTTTTGATCTTCTTTACTCAATGGAGCAGCTGTAGTTTCACCAGGATCAGCGGAATTGATTTCGTCAAGTTTTGATAAATCCGATTTATCAACCGAGTGAAATTCATAGTCTTTGTATTTGCGCAAAGAACTTAATACAAACTCATCGATTTGGTCATAAACATAAAATACAGGCACATTTTTCTTTTTGAAAACCTCAAGCAGGGGATTGGAAGCCAAGGCTGTTCTGTTTGTACCATAAACATAATATATTTCCTTTTGCCCCGGTTGCATTTTTTCGATGTACTCGTCAAGCGATGAGAGAGACTTTTCATCTTCATTGAAACTCGAATTGAAACGAAGCAGCTGGAATAGTTTATCCTGATTGGCATAATCGCCATAGCCAAGCTTAATCATCTTTCCGTGTTCAGCCCAGAATTCAGCGTACTTTTCCGGCTCATCTTTAGCTTTTTTGATTAGATGTGATAGAACCTGAGATGTTACTGAAGCGGCAATTTTAGTGAAAACTACGTTCTCCTGAAGAGTTTCGCGGGAAATATTCAGCGGCAGATCTTCCGAGTCAACAAGTCCTTTTACAAAGTTCAGATATTCAGGCAAAAGGTCTTTGTTCTTGTGTTGAATCAAGACTCGGCGCACGTATAAATCTAACCCGTAATTTTCACGATTAAATCCAAAGAAATCGCTGTTCTTTTTTGGTATAAACATTAAACTGTTGAACTGAATTGGCGCATCAATTGAAATGTGAATAGTATCCGCAGGTTCGTCATTGTCATACGAAAGGAATTTATAAAATTCAGCATACTGTTCTTTCGTAATTTTTGATTTCGGTTCGCGCCAGATAGCCGCTACAGTATTTATTTTTTCATTTTCTAAGTAGATAGGGAAAGAAATAAAATTTGAGTGCCGTTTGATAATATCTTCAATCCGGAATTTCGTAGAAAATTCCTGAGCGTCTTCCTTCAGGAAAATTTCAATTTTTGTTCCGCGTGGTGTTTCTGCTGAAAGTTGTTCAAGTTCATATTCACCAAGTCCATCGGATTTCCATCGGACAGCAGGGATTGAAGGGTTGAATGATTTGGAAGTAATAATTACTTCTTTGGCAACCATAAAGACAGAATAAAAGCCGACTCCGAATTTGCCAATAATATTATTTGCTTCTTGTTTATCTTCCTGCAATTTCTGCAAAAATTCAATACTGCCTGATTTCGCGATTGTGCCGATGTTGGCAATCAGTTCGTCATCAGCCATACCAATACCTGAATCAGTGATGGTAATGGTATGATTCTCGGGATCGAAACCTATTTTTATTTCAAGCGGGGAATCTTTTTCAAATATTTCACTGTTTCGCGTTGATTCAAATCTAAGTTTATCAAGCGCATCGGATGCGTTTGAAATTAATTCGCGCAAGAAAATTTCGCGGCTTGTATATAGACTATGAACAAGAATATTAAGAAGTTGTTTTATCTCTGCTTTAAATTCGTGTTTAACCGGTGTAATGGGCATTAAGGATCTCCTATAATTTTTTGGGATGCAATTTACTACAATCAATAGGAAAAAATCAATGAAAAAATGTAAGTTCAAATAATTATTTCCTTATTTATTTAGTAAAAATAGCTGAAAAAGAAGTATTTTCTACTACGTATTTTATTTTTTTATTTCCATCAACAAACTTCAAAATGAGCCATAAGAAAAAGACTAAGTTTATTTTTGTTACCGGCGGGGTTGTATCTTCTTTAGGAAAAGGCATTAGTGCATCCTCTTTGGGACTTTTACTGAAACAGCGCGGCTATAAAGTAACAATACAGAAATTTGATCCATATATAAATGTTGATGCCGGCACGATGAGTCCTTTCCAGCACGGCGAGGTTTATGTGACTGATGATGGAGCGGAATCTGATTTAGACCTTGGACATTATGAACGATTCTTAGATATAAATACCACGAGATCGAACAATGTAACAACCGGACAAATTTATCACGAAGTTATCGAGAAAGAACGCAGGGGCGAGTACCTTGGCGCGACCGTGCAGGTAATTCCTCATATAACCGATGAGATAAAAAGCAGGATGAAAAAGCTTTCCGAGATGGATGATTATGATATAGTTATCACGGAAATAGGAGGAACAGTTGGTGATATTGAAAGCCTGCCTTTTCTTGAATCTATGCGTCAGCTTATGCTGCAGGCAGGCAAGAAAAATGCAATTTCGCTCCACGTGACATTAGTTCCATATATTATGGCAGCCGGGGAAGTTAAAACAAAACCCACGCAGCATAGTGTAAAAAATCTTTTGGAATTAGGCATCCAGCCGGATATACTAATTTGCAGGTCTGAGAAAGAAATAACAAAAGAAATGAAAGAAAAGATAGCATTATTTTGCAATGTCCAAACAAAATACGTGATATCTGCCCACGATTCGAAATCTATCTATGAGGTGCCGCTTTGTTTTTATAAGCAGCAACTCGATATTCACGTTCTGAAATTATTGGGGCTGCCAGAAAAGAAAATAGAACTGGATGAATGGGTGAGGTTCAATAATGAAATAATGAATCCAGAGAGTGAAGTTGAAATTGGGCTGGTTGGGAAATATATTAATTACCACGATTCATATAAAAGTATTTTTGAAGCTTTTATTCACGCGGGAGCCGAAAACAGCGTTAAAGTAAAGATTCGCCCTGTTGATGCAGAGGAATGCGAAACGGGAGATGTGGCGAAATTACTTCAAGGTGTACACGGACTTTTGGTACCGGGAGGTTTTGGAGAAAGAGGAGTGGAAGGGAAAATCTATGCAATCCAATATGCCCGCGAAAACAATATCCCGTTCTTCGGAATTTGTTTGGGGATGCAATGCGCGGTAATTGAATATGCCCGGAATGTTTGTGGTATTAGTCAGGCAAATAGTTCAGAATTCAAGAAAAGCCGATATAGTGTTATTGATTTGATGGCTGAACAAAAAAGTATTACTCATCTTGGCGGGTCAATGCGTTTGGGGGCATATCCTTGCGTAATTCAAAAAGACACAAAAGCTATGCAGGCATATAATATTGATTTAATAACAGAGAGGCATAGGCACAGATTTGAAGTGAACAATAAGTTCAGAACAACTCTGCAGGCTAAAGGATTAGTTTTAAGCGGTGTTTCCCCTGACCGCGAGCTAATCGAGATGATTGAGATTGCCGAACATCCTTGGTTTGTCGGCTGCCAATTTCATCCTGAACTTAAATCGCGTGCAGTGAAAGCTCATCCTTTATTTAGAGAGTTCGTTAAAGCAGCTAAACAATATTCGAAAAGTGAGTAGTTTTATTATGAAATTTTTCTGCAAATATGTTCTACTGTTCTTAATTATTTTTTCTTTTTATCAGCGCGGTTTTTCTTTTGGGAGAAATGATGCTTTGCTGAAACAAGGAATAGAACGTGCATATAATTTTGACCTTGATAGAGCCGATAAATTATTTATGAAATTCCGTAAACTTCATCCTGATGATCCGCGTTCATATTACTATCGTTCGCAAATGGAGTTGTGGAAATATCTCGGCAGTTCGGAGCAAACAGACCTGGATGCAATGTTGAAGAATGCTGATTTATGTATAGAAAAATTGAGTGCTTGGATGCCGGCAGGTGCAAAGAGCGGAGAACTTGTCTCAACTTATTTAGGCAATATTTATATGCAAAAAGCAATAGCTTATGGAAAAGCTGAAAAATATCTTGATATGGTAAATGCAAGTCAAAAATCATATTCATATTTGTCGGATTTGGTTAAAACAAATCCTGAAAACTATGACGCGTATCTTGGATTGGGTCTTTTCAAGTTTGCTCTTTCAAAAGTGCCATCATCATTTAGTTATTTGTTGAATGTTGCCGGATTTAAAACAAGCCTTGAAGACGCGTATAATTATGTTGAAACCGCGTCAAAAAAAGGAAACATTACAAAGATAGAAGCTACATACTATCTTGCTGAACTTCAACGTGAATACCTGAATGATTACAAGAGTTCAATAAAAAATATCAAATATCTTTTAGGCAGATTCCCGGGAAACAATATGTTTGCTTATTCTCTAGGTGTTTCATATCTAAAAGACCATAAACTGGATAAAGGTAAATTGGTAATTGAAAGAATTGCTGCTAAAAAAACATCCTACTTCCATCAATTAACGGCATATTGCAATATGCTGCTTGGCGACATTAACTTTTACCGGAATAAATTTTCAGCAGCTATTCCTTATTATCTCGTATTTTTTGAACAATCAAAAACAAGAGATTTCGCGGGGATGGCGCATCTACGTGCCGGCATATCGTATCAGATGGCGAAGAATACTGAATCTGCTAAACAAAATTATGATTACGCGGCTAACGGAAATACAACATTAGATGATGATGCCTATGCCTTTGAAAAAAGTGCGGTCTATAAAAAAATACTTCCTGATGAAATTGAATTAAAACTATATAAATACGCTAATTACATTCAATCAGGCAGCTACGGAAGGGCGGTTGATTCACTTGCTTATCTATTGAGCCTTGTTGCAGCAGAAGACAAATCTGCAGTTGTAAAATATTATCTAAGCGAGGCTTACTATTGGAAAAAAGACTACAAACAATCTATCCAGTTTGCAACAGAAAATATCGTTAATAATAAATCAGTTGAGGATTGGGTTAAGCCATATAGTTATTATGTTTTGGCAAGAGCATATTTTGTAAAGAATGATTTTGCTCAATCTAAGGAAATGTTGGCGAAATCCGAGAAATATTCAGATTTTGCTTATGCATCTCGCTTGAAAAACAAGACGGAAGCCCTTCGTTATCGATTAAATAAATAAATAAGAATGGAATATTATTTTTTTAATAGAATAATGAGATGTAATGACTATTTTTGAACAAAAAAATTTCCTGTTTTTTTTCATTTCTTTGCCAAATAAATTAGATTTTCTAATATCATATATACCGGAGTTTTTTATTAAATGCGTCTTTTAGACATTTTTGCATCAGATATAGCAGTTGATCTTGGTACAGCTAATACTCTGATCTACGTAAAGGGAAAAGGAATAGTTCTTAATGAACCTTCTATCGTTGCATACGATAAGAACACAAAAAAAATCATTGCATTAGGTAATCGCGCTAAGGAAATGATGGGGCGCGAACATAAAGAAATTCGCGTGATTAGGCCAATGCGTGACGGGGTTATATCTGATTTTGAAATCGCGGAAGGAATGATTCGGGCTTTTATTAAAAAAGTCAGTTCAGGAATGAATTCATCGCGGCGAGTTATTGTGGCGATACCGAGCGGTGTTACAGAAGTTGAAAAACGAGCCGTGCGTGATAGTGCCGAGCACGCGGGTGCTAAGGAAGTTCATTTGATTTCCGAGCCTATGGCAGCGGCAATCGGCATTGGTATCGATGTGGACGCATCTGTTGGATGTATGATTATTGATATTGGAGGCGGTACATCTGAAATTGCAGTAATATCACTGTCTGGAATTGTCACTGAAGAGTCAATAAAAATAGCAGGTGATGAAATGAATAATGCAGTCGCGCAATTTTTCAAGAAGACTCATAATATTCTTATTGGTGAAAAAACAGCCGAGATGATCAAATGTGAAGTCGGCTCGGCTATGCCTTTAGCAGAAGAACTTACTATTCAAGTAAAAGGGCGCGATCTGCTTAAAGGTATTCCCAAAGAAATTGAAATTTCTTCCGTGGAAATTCGCGAAGCATTAAGCGACAATGTTAATACAATTGTTGAAGCAGTTAAACAAACACTCGAGAGGACACCGCCTGAACTGTCTGCTGATATTTTAACTCGCGGAATAATGCTGACCGGCGGCGGTGCGTTGCTCAAGGGGTTAGATGAAATAATCAGAATTGCGACAAATCTTCCGGTACACGTCGCGGATGATCCATTAACTGCTGTTGTCCGCGGCGTTGGTAAAGTAATTGAAAATATTAATCAGTATTCCAGAGTTTTGATACGTAACCGGCTGTATTAATGCCTCGTTTTTTTAGAGTTGTTTGGGAATCTTACAAGGAAGTCATTTCGCTTATCTTGATTCTTATTATAAGTTTGCTTCTTATTTCGCAAAATAATAATAGAGGTATTAAGAGATTTCGTTTATTTGCATTCAGTTCTATCGCGGGGGTTTCCTCTATGTTGAATAGCATTTTCCCATCAGGGGCAACACGTGCAGAGAATGAACAACTCAGGAGGCGAAATGCCGAACTAATGATGCAGGTAAGCATATCGCGGGAATATGAGGCTAAAAACATCCAGCTTCAAGGACTTCTGCAATTACGGGATACAATCAGTTTTCCTGTCGCGCCTGCTAAAGTTGCATTTCGTTCTGTAACCAATTCACAAACAACCATTGTACTTGATAAAGGAACTAACGACAATGTACAAGAAGGTTATATTGTTGTTGACGAAAGAGGACTATTGGGCATCGTATCCGAAGTTTCTGCAAGCTATTCAATCGTGAGAAGCATCAAGAACACCTCAGTAAATCCTATTGTACGAGAACGCAAATCCGGATATCAAGGAATTTTGCATTGGACAGGGGAATCATTCATAGTTACCAATATTCCAAAGACAGCGGATACCAGGGTAAATGATACTATAATTACCGCGGCAACAAGTTCTTTAGTCAACTTTCCTTTGCCAATTGGGAAAGTATCGCGAGTTATTAATCCCGAACAAGGGTATATGACTACAATTGAAATAATTCCATTCGCTAATATTGAGCGTGCCGACTATGTTTTTATTTTGATGCAAAAACCACTACCCAATTTTACAATCACCCGCTGATTTATGATACCAAAGTATTTTTTATTCAGGGCTTGGCTGTATTTTGCAGCCGCGCTTCTTATTCAAGTGACTTTACTCCCAATTATTGCTCTTGATGGAATAATCCCGAGTTTATGGATAATCGTGTTATTTGCCTTTACAATTTCAGAAGGCAAAATGTGGGGTATTATCAATGCTGCTTTCTTTGGTTTTGTTTATGATCTGGTTACTTCCAATTTAATTGGTTCATCAATGTTTGCAGCAGCAACCGCGATATATATTGGCGGACTATTTTTGAATGAACAACGAAATGAACAAAAACTTAAATCCTTGTCATTCCTTTTCATTCTATTGTTAGTCTCGACCGTGTATTCTATAATCATTTCTCTGTTTACTAATCTGGATATTCGTTCAAGTCTGTTTACACTTTTATTAAATCAGGGGCTTTATCAGGGGCTTTATACTACCGCGATAGGTTCTTTTGTAGTTATATTTAACGCGAGAAGAAACTAATATGGTAGATGCTGATTTTCGAAGCGGAAGAAGAAAGTCTGTTTTACTTGGAATAATTTGCGGGATAATGATGCTTTATGGTTTTCAACTAATACGTTTACAGGTTATGCAGCACTCTGAATATGATATAAAATCTGCTGAAAACAGTATGAAAGCAATTGAAGAAATTCCCTTACGCGGTGTTTTTTATGACCGTAACTTGAACCTATTGGTTGAAAACACTCCAACCTATACTGTTCGTATTATCCCTGCTGAATATGACGATGAAAATGATAGCCTGCTTGAAACTATTTTGGGTTTTGAACAAGGTACTATTCAAAATATATTGCAAAAGAATAGTCAATATTCAACATTTGTTCCTCTTAAATTGAAAAGAGGGGTTGAGTTTGAGGTTATAGGGTGGATTGAAGAAAATTCGGAGAAACTGACGGGCGTGAATTATATTGTTGAGATGCAGCGCGGTTATCGTGATTCTATTATGCCTTCACATCTTTTTGGCTATACTAAAGAAATATCTCCGAAGTTACTTGAAGATAAATACTATAATCCGGGAGATTTAGTTGGATACAGCGGTATTGAAAAGAAATATGAACAATCACTTCGCGGGGTAAAAGGTTCAAAATATATTATGGTGGATTCTAAAGGGAGGGAAGTAAATGGTCTTAAGGAAAAGGGGAGAAGAATTCCTGCATCAAAAGGGAAAGATTTAGTGCTTGGTATTGATGCTGCCACTCAAAAGGCTGCAGAAACAGGATTGGCGGGGTATGTTGGTGCCGCGGTTGCAATTGAACCTGAAACGGGCGAGATAATTGCAATGGCAAGTTCGCCCAAGTATGATTTGAATGAGTTCTCATATTTCACTCCTAAAGCTTTCATTAATCAACTCTATACGGATCCACAAAAGCCTCTTTTTAACAGGGCAACTATGGCAGCTCATCCTCCGGGATCAACATTTAAAGTTTTAAGTGCCATTGCCGCGCTTGAAAATAATATAATAAACGAGAATAGCACGCTTGTTTGCGTGGGCGGTTTCAACTATGGAAGATTTTTTAAATGTCACGGTAATCACGGAGCTATTAATGTAGTTCACGCGATTGAATTTTCGTGTAATAGTTTCTTTTACCAGCTTATTTTTAAGGTTGGTTTAGATCGACTGGCGGATTATGCCAATAAGTTTAAATTAGGAATAAAAACAGGTGTTGATATTGGTGAAGAAGCACGGGGACTTATACCGACAGAAAAGTATTATGAAAAAATTTATGGTCCAAATTGGCCCCGCGGAATTCTTGTCAGTCTTGGAATTGGACAGGGTGAGGTAAACACTACCCCGTTGCAATTGGCATTCTATACTGCATTGATTGCAAATAACGGGAAATCATATACTCCTCACGTTGTGAAGGGATATTTGGACGAAAATAAAAAATATTTTCCTCTGCAATTTGAAGAAGTAAATACAGGGGTATCTCAAAAGACATTTGAGCTGGTGAAGAAAGGAATGTATCTTGTAGTGAATGGAGCGGGAACAGCTGCCAATATTAAGTCAAGTGAATATGACATTGCAGGTAAGACGGGAACTGCTCAGAACCCGCACGGTAAAGATCACTCTTGGTTTATTGGATTTGCGCCATTTGACCATCCTAAAATTGCAGTTTGCGTGCTTGTTGAAAATGTTGGATTTGGGGCGACATACGCTGCTCCGATTGCACGTAAAATGATGGATGCATACTTTAGAAAGACCGGTAAAGGCGGGCAAGTAAATTACTCGGTGGCACACGTGGTGGAAGACTAATAATGAGAAAAGTTTCAAAAGACATCTTTGATAAATTCGAATACAGATTATTTGGGATTGTTACTCTCATTACTCTGATTGGTTTTCTTGCTATTTATTCGGCTACAAAAACAAGCCCTGCAGAACAAGGTAATTTTCTTAAACAGATATACTCGTGGATTCTTTCTATTATATTATTATTCGGGGTGACTTTTATTCCTACACGGTTTATCAAAAGTTCTACAATTGCTTTATATGCAGGCTCACTGATCTTGCTGGTCGCGGTATTATTTTTCGGGAAAATTGTGGGCGGGCAAAAGTGTTGGATTCATATTGCCGGTTTTAGTTTTCAGCCGTCAGAAATGGCAAAAATTTCTGTTGTATTAGCACTCGCGCAATTTCTTAGCAGGCCACAAACAGATATTGAATCCTTTAAGGACATTTCAATCGCGTTGGCTATTGGTTTATTGCCGGTATTTCTAATAATGATGGAACCTGATTTAGGAAGTTCATTTATATTTTTTGGCATCATACTGTTTATGCTTTTTTGGAATGGTATCAGTATGTTTGGCTTGTTCTTTGTATTAAGCCCCGGAGTTACCGCGATATCGTCTCTATTTGGAACTTATTACCTTATTGGAACATTGGCAATTAGCATAGCATTTTTAGCACTATTCAGAAAAGATATTTTTTTGAGCGGGTCTATCCTTGCAATAAATGTTTCGGCAGGTTTTTTTGTTGATTATGTTTATCGAGTACTTAGTCCGCACCAGCAGCGAAGAATTATGACTTTTATTGATCCAACTTCGGATCCTTTGGGTGCAGGCTATAATTCGTTACAAGCAAAGATTGCTATTGGATCGGGTGGTTTTTGGGGGAAAGGATATTTGTCCGGACGGCAAACGCAGCTGCATTTTATTCCGGCTCAATGGACTGACTTTATTTTTTGCACTATTGGCGAAGAATTTGGATTAGTGGGAAGTGTAATTGTTCTTTTTTTGTTCGCGGTATTTTTTGTCAGGCTGCTTAAACTCGCGCAATTTGAAAAAGATAAGTATTATAGCCTTATTGTTATTGGGTCACTCGCGGTATTTTTTGTTCATTTTATTGTAAATGTAGGTATGGCAATTGGTATAATGCCGGTAATAGGTATCCCGCTTCCATTCATTAGCTATGGAGGAAGTGCCCTTTTGAGCAATATGCTGCTTTTAGGCATTATTCTAAATATTTATCGTAACAGGGTTGCAAGGGACTAACAACTCGCTAATCAATATTGTATCGGCTCTTGGTATGAATTATTCTCATTTTTAATCTTATTTTAGGCAAACTATGTCACAACATTCTCATATTCCGGAAAAAATATTAGCTGAAATTTGGAAAGAGCAACGATTTGCATCCGAACTATTTGATGAAACAGGCGAGAAAATAGAAGTGCAGTATGTTGGTGATGAAAATCTTGATAAGGGCGGTCCTGATTTTATCAACGCGAGAATTAAGGTTGGAAATCTTACTTTCGTAGGTGATGTCGAGATTGACAATACGCGCTCCGATTGGCGAAATCACGGACATTATTTAAATAGACGATTTAATAAAGTAATCCTTCACGCCATAGTTAGTAATGAGTCTAATCAAAAGTTTGTTTATACTCAAAACGGCAGGAGGATTAATACCTTTTGTTTTGCTCCACACGTTCAAGAGGAAGTCTTGGAATCGCTCAAGAAAGCAATGGCGATGGAAGATGATAGCAAAACAAATAAACTTCATTGTTATAAAGTAATAGATTTTGCAAACGAGAAAGAAGTTCTTAATTTCGTTAGTAAACTTGGAATTTCCAGATTCAAGAAAAAATGCGACAAGCTGATTATCAGAATACGGGAGCTGCTGTTTATCGACTCACTGCAGGTGAAAGAGCCGGCGGAACAATATGCAATTCCTGAAGACGTTTATACAGAGAAACTCTGTTATGATGATCTCAATAAAAAACACATTTGGGAGCAGTTATTCTACGAATTAATTTTCGAGGCACTCGGATACCCCAATAATAAAGATGCTTTTAACAAAATTACCCGGGCGGTGACTATTTCACAATTACAGTCACTCACGATTCCTGCTGACAAATTTGTCGAAGTTGTTGAGAGTATTTTCTTCTCGATCAGCGGAATGATACCGGATGTCGATTCTATAAAGAATCCTGATATATTGGCGTATGTCCGGATTGTAACCGAGAATATGATGAAATATTATCCGCTCTATGATGGTGAGAGATTGGATGCGGTTGATTGGCATTTTTTTAGGCTGCGTCCACTGAATTTTCCCACTATTCGTCTGGCGGCGGGCGCGAGGTTAGTTGAAAAAATTACGCGTGGAGATTTGATTGGACACATAATGACGAAATTTTATGAGATTCACGATTTTGTAGTTCTTAAGAAACTTGCGCGGGGTTTATTGATAGTGAAGAGTGACGGACACTGGAAGAAGCACTATACTTTTGAAAAACCTGCAAAGCAGGAATCAATTCACTTTTTTCTTGGAACAAACCGTGCTGATGAAATGTTTGTTAACGTGGTATTGCCGTTCGCGTATGTTTATTTTGATTTATTTGGCAAGCCGAAATTTGCTAATAAAGTGCTGTCCGTTTATCGTGATGTTGCTTGTGAAGTTGAGAATGCTTTAGTTACGGAAGCTGCTAATGCTCTTCATATTGAAACTGACCGAAAAAAATCTGTTATATATCAAGGAATACTTGAACTTTTCAGTTCATTTTGTTCAAAGAATCGGTGCGAAGAATGTTCGATTGGCAAAATAGTATTTAGCGACGCGGATGAACCGCGGCTCAATTAATTTGAGCCGGAAAGGTTCTGTATATCATCGCGAATTTTTGCCGCCCGCTCATAGTCCTCAATCTCGATGGCTTGTCTTAGCATTTCTTGAAGCGCGGCAATTTTTGCCTCTCTTGAAAATGAAGGAGAATCGATAATGTCACCGCGCTCTTCAAGTTCAGAGTCAACATCCTCTAATACTTCAGAACCGTGCGTAAATGGCATAACCGATGCTATTTTCATAACCGACTCGGCAACATAGATTGGCACGTTTGCGCGAATAGCCAACGCGATAGCGTCTGAAGGACGCGAGTCCACTTCTCTTGTGAACGATGAAACTTCAAGGACAATTTTGGCAAGGAAAGTATTCTCTTCCAGTTCCGTAATGATAACTTCCACCACAGTTCCGCCGAGATTATCTATAATTGTCTTTAATAAATCGTGAGTGAGCGGGCGCGGGGGAGCCATCTTCTCTAATTCCAATGCAATTGCTTGAGCTTCAAACTGCCCGATTAATATAGGCAGCCGACGATTGCCTTCTATCTCTTTTAGAAGCAGCGCGAAAGCACCTGATGCACCGCCAATTCCCCCGCGCGAAAGTCCTATTATTTCACATTCAACTTTATCCAACTTAAAACCTATTATTTAATTTTTTTATTTCATCTGTCAATACAGGAAGAATTTCAAACAAATCCCCTGTGATACCGTAATCTGCCACACTAAATATTGGTGCATCTTTATCTTTGTTTATAGCAACAATATATTTGGAAGTTGACATACCTGCAAGATGCTGAACAGAACCGGAAATGCCGCAGGCTATATAAAGCGAAGGGGAAACGGTTTTCCCTGTTTGTCCAATCTGTTCACTATGTGAACGCCAGCCCGCATCTACTGCAGCACGTGAAGCGCCTAAAGCACCGCCAAGAATAGCCGCGACATCTTCAATCAGGTGAAAGTTTTCAGGTCCTTTCATTCCTCTGCCGCCGGATATAATAATATCTGCTTCAGAAACATCAATCTTTCCATCTGATTTTATTATTTCTACTGTTCTGTTGGACAAATCAATTAACTCCGGCTTTTGCACCATAATATTGGCTGAAACAGATTGTATAGCTGCCGGAAAAACATTCGCTCGAATTGTTGCTATTCCTTTATTGCCTATTGTTTCTATTTCTTGTATTGCTTTGCCAGAATAGATTGGACGTGCTGCCTTAAAACCGGTTGGCGTTATCTCTAAACTTATACAATCGGACAAGAGTCCGAAACGTAATCTTGCCGCTATTCTCGGGGCAATGTCTCTCCCGAACGCGGTATTTGTAAGTAGTATATAATCAATCGCATTTTTATTAATATAATTAAGGATGATTTTTTTATACGCTGATGAGCTGTAAAGAGCAAGTCCCGCGTGCTTCACGTGAATTATTGAAGAAATTCCATAGTCTGAGACTGCTGAAAGATTAGTTATTTCATCGCCAATCGCTATTGCAACAACTTCAACTTTATTTTTGGCTGCAAATTTTGCGGCTATGGAGCATACTTCAAATGATGTTTTTTTTATTCGTGAGTCACGCTGTTCTAAGACAACTAAAAGTTTGCGTATCATCTTGTTTGCTTTATAATACTTTCGCTTCTTCTCTTAGCAGTCTAACCAATTCTCTCACTGCACCGGAATCTGAACCAAGAACGCGCCCCGGGTTTTTAGCATTTGGTATAGAAAGACTATTGTATTTAACTGTTGAAGTGGATGATGTCAAAGTTACCTCTTTAATGTTTTTTTTCTTTGCTGCTATGATTCCTTTAAGGGAGGCATACCGAGGTACATTTAATCCTTTTTGAGCGGTGACAACCAAAGGAAGAGAAGTTTCTATAATTTCTCTCCCGCCTTCAATTTCTCTTTCAGCTTTCACCGTGCTGCCTTCTATTGAAAGTGTTACACAATCGGAGATGGCGTTATAGTCAATTATCTCTGCAATCATCAATCCGATAGAAGTATTATCGTAATCAACTGATTGTTTGCCGCAAAAAACAACTTCACAATTAAGTTCTTTAATCTGCATTGCAAGTAATTCTGAAATTGAAAGCGAATCAAGAGCAAGATCGTTTTTAATTAAAATACCTTCGTCTGCACCCATCGATAGTGCTCTTCGGATAGTTTCTTTTGCTTCATCTTTCCCTGCAGATAAGATGTAAACAACCGTACCTGATGAATTATCTTTAAATCTAAGTGCTTCTTCTATCGCGAATTCATCAAAAGGATTGAGAATCCAAGATACCCCTGTATAATCTATTGAGGTATTTGATGAATCAAGTTTTATTTTAGAGGCTGTATCAGGGACGTGGTTTACGCACACCGCGATATTCATTCCATTTCCAAACTATTTTTAATATACTGTAAGTAAGATACAAACGAGCAATGATATAAACCAAAAAACAAATTTGTTTATTGCCCTGTATTTGTTCCCGGATTGCTTATTTAAGGACTCGTTCACAAATAACATTAACACTTTCTCATCTGAAGACGCTAAGACCGGGATGGTTAGATTTAGAAGTTGTAAAGGTTATTTTTACAAGGACTAAGTAAATTTTATATCGAATAATTGCTTTAAAATGCCGTGAAAGTAACATAGTTGAACAATTTGTTCCAATCCGCTGTGATCACTTTCATCAAATTCATATATAACGTGCTGAATCGAATCACGGAAAAATTCTATCGCGGGAGGTGAAAGGCGGAAGTCCCAATTTGGTTCAGTAACCCTTTTGTATATTTTTTCCTCTATCCCTTCAGTACGTGCTTCAAACTCCAATAATTTTTCTTTATCCTTTGAAGCAAAAACAAAATTAACAAATGGATGCCCTGTTATTTCAATTATTTCATCTGCGAAATTCAATCCCTGTAAATAATTATCATTTTCAAAATTAATATCACCGGCAAGCATAATATTTTTTTTCCCGTCAATAACCGGTGATGGTGAAATCGATACAGTTATCGATTGATCATATAACTCGTTAATGACGATTTTGGAAAGAATAGCTTCCACGCCTGAGATATCGCCGGCAAGTGTAATGTTATTAAATGAATTTTCGCCCTTCGCGAAATATAAATATGAATTGGAAATGCCCCCGTCAAATGAAATGCCTCGCCGGGAAGAAATAAAGTAATTTTGATGTTTCAGTATATCTAACGAAGGCAATAAAACAATATCCGCTTTTTCTGAATCAAGCATACCTGCTAAGAGAGCTGACCCTTTATATTGGACGAGTTGGTGCAAATCATCGTCAAGTGATTGCGCGATTAGCGTGCTAAATATGTTGTGTGGAAGCAAGATGTTCATAATACTTTTACATTTAAATGTAAGAAAGTTAGCAAGATTTAGGTTGAGAAACAAAGGGAATACCGTTCTCATCGGTACACAGGATACTCTGTTTAGTTAACTTATGACTCATCCACAAATATTACTATTTATGGTTTCTTGAAAAAGTCAATTGTTTTGCTCCATAAAAATGCCTAAAAAGAGCCTTTTGATAACTAAGGCTCGTTAACAAATAACATTAACAATTTCTCACGCTAAGATCGCAAAGTTTATCTTTATGAAAGATGTAAATGATATTTCTTAACAAGCCCTCAGATAATTTTAGTGTTCTATTTTTTTTAGGCAAACAAGCCGAATAAAACTCTTTTTAGCTCCGTTCAATGGGTATGAAAATAATTCCCCTTTTACATCCAAAATAGAGGTATATTATAAGTTAGTATTTAATAATTATGAAAGCATACCGAATGACGAAAATCGGGTTCAAAGAGTTAGAGTTATCAAAAGAAGTTCAAAGCGCGATAGATGATCTGGGGTTCGAGGAAGCTACGCCGATTCAATCGGAAGCAATTCCTGTTTTGTTACAAGGGAAAGATTTAATTGGACAGTCACAAACAGGTACAGGAAAAACGGCGGCTTTCGGTATCCCTGCAATAGAATTGGTCGATACACACGATAAAGCAGTGCAGGTACTGATACTTTGCCCCACCCGCGAACTCGCGATTCAGGTGGCTGAAGAAATCAAAAAACTTGCAAAATATAAGAAAGGGCTTTCCCTAATTCCAATTTACGGCGGAACATCTTATGACCGGCAATTACACGCGCTCAAAAGAGGTGTTCAGATTGTAATTGGAACTCCGGGACGAATCACTGACCATATTAACAGAAAAACACTTGACCTTTCCAACGTGAAAATGGTTGTGCTTGATGAAGCAGATGTTATGCTGGATATGGGTTTCCGCGATGATATGGAAGATATTCTAAAATTTGTGCCTGCCACTCGCCAAACACTTTTGTTTTCTGCAACTATGCCGAAGCCGATTCTTGAGCTTACCAAGAAATATCAGAAAGACCCTGTACGAATAAAAGTTAATCACCAGGACCTGACCGTTCCGAATGTTGAACAGGAATATTTTGAAGTTCGCTCACGCGAAAAAATTGATGCTCTTACCAATGTTATTGATGCTTATAATCTTAAATTAGTTTTAGTGTTTGCAAATACTAAACGAATGGTGGATGAACTTGTCGAACATTTAGAAACACTTGGCTATGATGCCGATGCTTTGCACGGGGATATGCGGCAGGCGGCTCGTGAAAAAGTATTAACTAAGTTCCGCAAGGGAAAAATTGAAATTCTGGTGGCTACAGATGTGGCCGCGCGCGGAATTGATGTTGAAAAAATTGAAGCGGTATTCAATTATGATATGCCCTATGATGAAGAATCGTATGTTCACCGCATCGGAAGAACAGCCCGCGCAGGTCAGTCCGGCAGAGCTTTTTCTTTTGTAACGGGAGCTGAATTGCTTCGCTTACGCGATATTGAACGTTATATAAAAGTTAAAATTAAAAGGAGCATTGTGCCCAGTTATAAAGAAGTTGATCAAATCCGATCAAATAATCTCCTCGATGAGATTCGTAAAACAATTGATGCCGGAAATCTTGAACCATACTATGAGATTATCGAAAAATTAGCGGTTGATGAATATACCACTATGGATATTGCTGCTGCTTTATTGAAACTTCGCACTTCGGCAGCTAATGCTGAAAGAGCTTTAAAAGAAAAAGCACAATCTGAATTTGGCAATAGAGATAGAGAACGTTCACGTGATTCTGATAGAAGAGGCGGCGGCAGAGGTTTCGACAAAAGAAGTTCGGATAGAGGTTCAGATAGAAAAAGTGACAGCAGAAATTCGGACAGGAATCCTTCCGAAAGAAGATTTGAATCCAAAGAATCCGGCAGTAGAGGAAGAAGCAGCGACCGCCCGTCACGCTCCAGAGAAGACAGAGACGAGCCAAGACGCTCTTCAGACGAACCTATGACTAAACTTTTCTTAAATGTAGGTAAAAAAGATCAGATGCGTCCGGGTGACATTCTTGGTGCCATAGCCGGTGAAACAGGGATCTCCGGTAAATTAGTCGGTGATATAAATATGAAAGACACGTTTACTTATGTGGATGTTCCTACTGATGTTGCAGATGCAGTGGTTTCGGCATTAGATGGTATCACGATGCGCAGGAAAAAAATTAAAGTTGAGATCGCCGGATAATATCCTGATTACTTATGATCCCCTGAAAAATTCAAAAGAGCGATATTGAACAATAATAACGCGGTTCAAATGGATTTAGATAATTTTTAGGTACACGCTTTTTGAGCATAATCTGCTTTTTTTCCGTGTACTTTCTAAAAAGCAATAGAAAAAATTCATATCACATCAACAGGTTGGCACGACAAAATTATCCTGCCTGACGCGTTAAAGCGTTTCGGTGCGTTTAATAAACTCGAATATGATTTCATCTTTGGATTTGAGTACCTCGTTGGGCGTGCCGATGAAATATACCTTTCCCTCGTGCATCATTGCCACTCTGTCCGCGACATTCTTCACGCTGAACATATCGTGTGTTACAACTATCGCGGTTGCTTTCACTTTTTCTTTCACATCGTGAATTAGGTTATCAATGGAGTCGGACATAATTGGGTCAAGCCCAGTGGTGGGTTCATCATATAGAATATACTGTGGATTCGTCACCAAAGCTCTGGCAAGCCCGACACGTTTCCGCATACCGCCTGAGAGTTCCGCCGGTTTTAATTTTTGCGTTCCGGGCAAACCAACCAAGTCCAACTTTTCTGCAACAACAGCATCAATCTCATTTTTCGGAGGACGAACTTCGGCTTCAAACAAAGGCAAAGCCACGTTTTCTTCAACAGTCATCGAATCGAACAAAGCAGCCCCTTGGAAAAGGAATCCGAATTGCTTCCGTACCTGATAAAGAGCCTTTTGTTTCAAGTCATTAATAACTAAACCGCCAACCTTTACCGTTCCGGCATCAGGATGGAGCAGCCCAACAATATGTTTCAGCATCACGCTTTTGCCGCACCCGCTGCGCCCGATAATAACCATAGTCTCGCCATCCTTAATGGTAAGATTTACTCCCTTTAAAACATCTTTAGTGCCAAAACTTTTTTTAAGATTCTCTATTTCTATCATATTTCCGGTCTTCGGGATATTATGGTGGTGACAGTCACATTTCGTTTAATATTTTTTCAATAACATTGGTGGTGGTAATTCCCTCAGCTTCAGCATTAAAATTAGTGATTATGCGATGACGCAGTGCAGGCAATGCCGCATAGCGAACATCATCTATAGCCGGTGTGAATCGTCCCTCTATCAATGATTTGGTTTTAGCTGCCAATAATAAATATTGCGAGGCGCGCGGACCGGCACCCCACCTTACTAAATCCTTTACAAACTTTGGAGCCGCCTCGTGAGTAGGGCGCGTTTTACTTACAAATTTCACTACATATTCAATTATGTTTTCCGCGACTGGCACTTTACGAACCAACTCTTGAAACTGCATCAGCTCACGCCCATTCACCACTTTTTTCAAATCAGCACTATATTGTCCTGTTGTCATCCGCAATATTTCTTTCTCTTCTTCAGCCTTTGGGTAGCCAAGCCGGAGGTCGAACATAAACCGATCGAGCTGTGCTTCGGGAAGCGGGTATGTGCCTTCTTGTTCAATAGGGTTTTGCGTTGCCAGCACAAAAAATGGTTCGCTCAGCTTATAGCTTTTCCCTGCAACAGTGATACGGTGTTCTGCCATTGCTTCGAGCAGTGCGCTTTGCGTTTTAGGCGGAGTGCGGTTTATTTCATCAGCGAGAATAACATTGCCGAAAAGCGGACCGTGTACAAAACGAAACTCCCTGCGTTTAGTAACAGGGTCTTCTTCAATTAATTCTGTGCCTGTAATATCGCTTGGCATCAAGTCGGGAGTAAATTGAATGCGGCTGAATTGCAGGTCCATCACGCTCGCGAGTGTTTTTATAAGCAATGTTTTTGCCAATCCCGGCACACCCACGAGCAGGCAATGTCCGCGCGAAAGCAATGCAATTAGTATCTGGTGAATTATTTCATCCTGCCCGACAATTGCCTTGGCAACTTCTTTTTTTATCTCTCCGATTTTTGTCTGTAATGCAAGTGCTGCCTGCGCATCTGGATGTTCATAAAGTGAATTCAATGTTTTCTATTCCTTATAACCGGACTTCCCAGTAAATTTTTGTTTTTAATTCTTCAATCCACTTAGAGTATTGTTTTTGCTTTTTGTTGTCATCGGCAAGACGCTTCAAATCGGCATAATCTATTTCAATATCTGCCTTATGCTGAATTGTTTTTTTCTCTAACCAAACGATGTGATAGCCATAGTTGTTTTGTCCGTAATCAACACGTTTAGGATAACTGATTTCGCCTTCTTTCATCTTGCCGACTACATCCAGCAGAGCCTTGTCCATTTGTTCAAGATAAAAAGAACCAAGGACACCGCCAAATGGGGCTGTTTCCGCGTCATCGCTGTTCCTCTTTGCAAGGTCGGCAAAGGATTGTTTAAATCTAACTACAGAATCACGGATATTGTTCAGCACTTCAATAGCGGCTAATTCAGATTCATTTTCGTTCTTGATTTTAATAAGTATATGGCGTGTTTTAATTGCATCGCCTTTGCGGTCCATCAATTGAATGATGTGAAAACCAACGGGTGATTCTATGACAGTCGAAAGTTGATTAGGCTGCAAAGCAAAAGCCGCGGCTTCAAATTCAGGATAGAATACGCCGCGCTTAACAGTTCCAAGGTCGCCTCCCTGCACCGCGCTACCGGGGTCTTCGGAATAGCGTTTTGCCATTGCTGCAAAATCAGCACCCTGCTTGATACTATCGAGAATTGATTGAGCAATTCCGCGGTATTTTTCTTTCACTGAAGACGAAAGTTTGGGATTTTTGTATATGTGTGATATTTTCATACGTTCAGGGATTACACCAAGACTATCTTTATACTTAGCAAAAAACTCTTCCACTTCGCGTCGGCTTGCATCAACCACTCCGAATTTTTTTTCCTGCATTTTTTGCACAAGTATTTGCTTCTTGACATTATCCCGCAGCTCGCGTTTGATTTTATCAATTGTCATTCCATATAGCTGCTCCACTTTCTCTTTCGAGCCATACTGCTGGGTTATCATTGAAATTTGGTAATCTATCTGGCGGTTGACTTCTTCTTCGGTAACGCTGATGGAATCTATCAGAGCCTGCGCGTAAACTAATTTATCCTCCATCATTGAATTGAGAATTTGCGCTTTAAGGTTTGGTATGCTATGGTTTACCTTTTTTTGAGCAACCAGCATACCGGTTTGGAAATCCAGCTCACTCTTCATAACAATTTCATTATCCACCACTGCAACAATCTTATCAAGTGATTCCTGCGCGAAGATAAATTGTGACACAAATAAACAGGCTAAAAACAGTTTTTTCATAAAATCCGGCATTTAAATTTTCATAATAATAATTAATGATACAAGAAACGGAAAGTGCTATATAACAAATTCAAAATATCTATAACCTAAATTGAGCAAAAAGCCCGTTAAAAAATAAACCTTTTGGGAGTTTAAGTGTTTGCCCACAAATAACCTATGCATCTCCTAATATCTAACCATCGCTATCTTAGCGTCTTCGCGTGAGAAAGTGTTAATGTTATTTCTGAACGAACCCTAAGTGCTGAAAAAAAACAGTACTTTTGTAGATACCAAAAAAAACAAAAATAAACAACCCAAAAGCTTATACAAAGATGCAAAAAGATGTGCAAAAAAACGAATTGAAAATAGACAAAATTGTCAACAACCAACTTATTCCCCCACTAAAAGGCAAAAACGACCAACTTACTCCCCATAGCAGGGTCAGCTTATTCCCCCACCCAAGAAGAATCACGAAAAGCCATACCGTTAAAAGAATGAAGCCCAGCAAAGCACGATTATGAATACAAGCGAAAAGGAACGGGAAATATTTTCGTTGCGGTTGAACCGAAAGGCGGCAAACACTTTCTGTCGGTAACCGAAAGAAGAACAATGGCAGACTTTGCGCACTTTATAGAAAGAAATGATGGAAAAAGTTTACCCTGAAGCGAAGAAAGTTAGATTGGTGTTGGACAATCTGAACACTCATTTTGAAAAATCATTCTACGAAACATTCACCGAAGCGGAGGCCAAGAGAATACTGAAGAGAATAGAATTTAGTTATACTCCAAAATATGCAAGTTGGTTGAATATTGCGGAGATAGAAATAAATATTTTGGAAACGGAATGTTTGGATAGAAAAATAGAGTCCTTGGAAAAACTGAAGCAAGAGGTCGGCATTTGGGAAACAAAGAAAAATATTCAAGAAAAAATGATTTACTGGAGTTTCACAAAACAAAAAGCCGATGCTAAATTATCTAAACATTATGTTACATAACTTTATTGTCGATACAGTAGATTCTATATTATTTCAAAGATATTCATCCTGTTTTTGTAAAACTTACTTGATATTTAGAAATATTCGGAGTTTTTTTTGAGATTTATTTCATTGCAGTTCCTGTATTCAAGGTTACTCTCAAATCAAATTTAATCGGTTCCATCATTTGTCGGGACATTTCTGAATTTCCATCCTGCCCGCCTCTTCTGCCACCATTTCTTTTTCCGCCCTGCCCCTGCATTCCCGCGCCACTTTCTGCACCCTCGCCCATTCCTTCTCCTTCAGCTATCCTGCCGCGCTTATTGTCTTTTTGTTTCCTTTCTTCGGTTGCAACGGAAACACTTAATATGTCACCGGGATTTATTATCCGGCTCAAATATTTATCGATATTTTTCCGCAACGGCAGTTTCAATTTGTAAATGAATTGACCTGATTTATATTCTAATGTTGGAACAATGTCGTTTGAACTAAGAATCGAAACAGAATTGACAGGGTTATGATCATCATCGAATATGGTATATTCATTTTGATTTGCTATCATCGCGGTAAGCTTTTGTTCAACGTTTGACTGATAATAATCCTGCGCTCTATCATTTTCAGGAATTCTTTCCATTGGTTTTGCTTGTGGAAACAAAACACTAAATTCTTTACCTGATTCCTGTTTAATTGTCACAGACATTCCATTACGCAAAATTTTAACTGCATCCATCATATTGTTTGTAACAAACGTGAGTGCTGCAAAATCACTGTCATTAACTGACACAAAGTAAATGCTTGACTTATCATTCACGGTCATTAACCGCGAACTGATAATAGGGTTTTCAGTACCGGCTACGGAACTTCCCTGTACCCAATTACTTTGAAACATAGTCCCGCCGCCGCATCCTGCAAAAGCAAAGATGATTGAAAAACAAAGAGTTTTGGTGCCGTTTATTAAATTAGTTTTTTTCATAGTATATCATATTTTATTGTTAGTACATTTTAGACACATTCATCTATCAAAAAGTTTTCATTTTTGCAATTTTATTTCAGTAAATTTCATACCAAGTCAGCAATGGAGATACTCCTTAATAATTTGTATCGTTTTTTGTAACTGTTTTGGTCAAAAAAACAAGTATGTTTAAATTAAACTCGAGATAATAGTGAAGAAAGCAGAAAAATCCCAACAGAGAAAGTGAGCAAAAGACAGGAGCGAGGAGTGGAACTTCAAGAGAGAGCCAAGGTGCTGAACTATTAATGGGCGTGAACAGAAAATGAAAGACGAAAACAGCAATAAGTCATTGTTTTTATAAGCACTTAAAATTATTCAATATTTCCTTGAATAATTTAGAATATTTTTAACTATTTATTTTATAAATACTTAGCCCTGCTGAATTATTTCGGATTATTTACTTTCAATATTGGTCAAAAACATTTTTTTTGCTTTATGGTTTAATAAAACCCGATTAGACCGTTTCCAATTTTAAATGGCTTTCGATTATTTTACTTACAAGTCTTGTGATTTTTTTTTATATTTCTTTTTTAAATATTGTAACTTACATCTTTAATTCATTTAGTATAAACATTCAAACAGGAAATCACATTCGAATCTTATCGTTATTCCGGAAGACTTAACGCCCGCGTGCTAGTTCTGAATCAGAGTTACGAACCGCTTTCTATTTGTACGGTTAGAAAAGCGTTGATTCTTTTGATACTTGGAAAGGCGGAAATGGTGTGTAATGACAAGAAAAAGCGGATAAAGTCAATGAAATCAGAATTCCCGTGGCCAAGTGTTGTTCGATTAAGAAATTATGTTTCAGTGCCGTACAAGAATGTTGTTTTGACCCGGAAAAATGTATTAAAACGCGACAATTATATGTGCGTGTATTGCGGACGCGGAGACCTTCCTTTAACCGTGGACCACGTTATCCCTAAAGCGAGAGGCGGAAAAGATACTTGGGATAATATGGTTTGTGCCTGTACAAAATGCAATAATAAAAAAGGAAATAAAACACCGGCGGAAGCCGGAATGAAAATGTTGCAGAAACCTTATCAGCCAAATCATTTACTGTTTATAAAACATTCTGTTAGTAATATGGATGAGAATTGGAAACCTTACTTATTTGTTAATTAAAAAAGAAGCAATTCTTAATGGTTAATTGTGAAAATTGAATTATACGATTTCTGTTTTTTTTATTTAACAATTAATCATTAACAACTAACCATTAGAAAAAGAGTTTATGGAAAAAAAAGTAATTCTGAGCGGAATGCGCCCCACGGGCAGGTTGCACGTTGGTCACTACGTGGGAGCTTTAGAAAACTGGATTGCCTTACAAAATGATTACCGGAATTATCATCTTATAGCAGACTATCACGTACTAACAACAAACCTTGATACAAGCAGCATTTACCAAGATTCATTAGAAATGCTCATAGATTGGCTCGCCGCAGGATTGGACCCAGAGAAAAGTCCTATGTTTAGGCAGTCACAAGTGAAAGAACACTGCGAACTTCAATTGATATTTTCTATGCTGATAACTGTAAATAGGTTAGAACGAAATCCAACCTTAAAAGATCAGATTCGAGATTTGGAGATAGAAAATCTTGTTTATGGACATTTAGGTTATCCGGTTCTTCAGTCGGCTGATATATTGCTTTACAAAGGGCAAGTAGTGCCGGTAGGTGAAGATCAGGTCCCTCATATAGAGATTACTCGAGAATTAGCTCGTCGTTTTAACCATACTTATGGTCAGGTTTTCCCTGAACCCGAACCATTATTGACCAAAACTCCGCGCTTGATTGGTTTAGATGGAAATGCCAAAATGAGTAAATCGCTGGGTAACACGATATTTTTATCTGATACAAAAGAAGAAATAAAGTTGAAACTCCGTAAAGCTGTAACGGACACTCAAAAATTGAGAAAAGGAGACCCCGGGAGGCCTGAAGTATGCGTTGTTTTTTCTTATCATCAAAAATTCAATCCTGATGAAGTATTAGAAATTTCACGAGATTGCTCAACCGGCAAATTAGGCTGCGTAGATTGTAAGCTAAAGTGTACAGGGAAAATTGATTCTTTTTTGAAACCTATTTATGAAAAACGTAAAGAATTAGAAACAAACAATGCATTACTAATAGAGATTTTGAACGATGGCGAGACAAAGGCACGCGGGATCGCGGGTGATACTATGGCGCAGGTCAGAGATGCAATGAAAATAGGGTAATTATTTTGTATAAGATTAAACTTGACCATTTTGAAGGTCCATTAGATTTGTTGTTATTTTTCATCAAACGTGATGAAGTGAACATCTATGATATCCCGATTTCAAAAATTACAAGCGAGTTTTTGTCGTATGTTAATTTGATAAAAATTCTGGATCTTGAAATAGCCGGTGATTTTATTTTAATGGCATCTTCTTTAATGCATATCAAGGTTCGCTTGCTTCTCCCTCGTGAAATTGATGAAAAAGGAGTGGAAATAGACCCAAGGTCTGAATTAGTTCAAAGACTGCTTGAATATAAACGATATAAAGAAATGTCAGAAGAATTGAGTTTCTTTGAATCATCACAGCGAAAAGTATTTTTGAGAGGAAATTTTTCTGAAGATTTGCGCGAAGAACCGCCTGAATATGCAGTTCTTCTTAAAAATGTATCGGTATTTGACCTTGCAAAAGTATTTAGGCGAGTACTTGAGGGAGTAAAGCCGGAAGTTATTCACGAAGTAAAAAAACAGCCGGTTTCTATTGATGAGCAAATTGTTTTTATTTTGGAAAAGTTGACCCTGTTTGGTGAACTTCATTTCTTGAGAATAATTGATGAAATTAATGAACGTATAAGAATAGTTGTAACATTTATTGCCTTGCTCGAACTTGTTAAATCGCAGCGAATAGGTATTCGAGAATCTGAAAATTTTAATGATTTTGTAATTTATTTGATTAGTGATGGAACAAATATATCTTAATGTAATTGAGGCTTTTATATTTTCTTCTGATGAGCCAATCAAATCACAAGAAATGGTACGTGCAATCAAGGGAATAGATGGCGAGGACACTGAAATCTCGGAAAAGGATATTGAGGAGTCCGTTGTAAAATTGAATGCCGGATATGAGGAGTCTAATAAATCGTTCCAAATCCAAAAGATAGCCGATGGATTTTTGTTCGCGACAAAACAGAACTATGCAAAGTATTTAGGTTTTCTATCTTCCGAAAGGAGCAAGCGCAGGCTTAGTCAGGCAGCACTTGAAACATTGGCAATTATCGCTTACAAGCAGCCGATAACAAAACCGGAAATAGAAGCAATCAGGGGAGTAAATGCCGACTACATTATAACCACTTTGCTTGAGAAAAATCTGGTCGCGATCTCAGGACGTTCCGAATCAATCGGAAGGCCGCTTCTTTATGTTACAACAGAAGAGTTTTTGAAATATTTCGGGTTGAATAAAGTCAGTGATTTACCAAAGCCGCGCGAGATAGAGGAAATAATGCAAGATGAAGATTTTCTTGACCAAAAACGAAAATTGATGATGAGCGCGGTTGAAGAAAGTCTGGAAGCTGAAATAGAAGAAAGAAGTAAGAAGCAAGAATGAAGATAAGACTGAATAAATTTCTATCGAGTGAAGGTATAACTTCCCGCAGGAAAGCGGATGAACTTATTAGCAGCGGCAGAGTTGATGTTAATAAAAAAGTGGTTACAGAACTTGGTTTCCGTGTTGATCCGGATTTCGATATTGTAGTTGTTGATGGCGAGCAAGTCAAAGTTCAAAAGAGAGTTTATTATTTATTGCATAAGCCAAAGGGATTTGTTACCACAACCGATGATGAAAAGGGGAGAAAAACGGTTATGCACTTAATTGAAAATAGCAAGGGTTTATTTCCCGTTGGACGGTTAGATATAAACACAACCGGTGCATTAATAATCACGAACGATGGTGATTTTGCAAATACAGTTCTGCATCCTTCTTTTGGAAAAAAACGGGTTTATGTCGCAAAACTTACTCGTTCAATCTCTGAAGAAAATCAAAAACGCCTTTCGCGGGGAATTGTCATTGATGGGCGAAGGTCAAAGTTTATAGAGTTTACAAGTCTTTCTAAAGATAATGATTATGTAAGAGTATCAACTCTTGAAGGAAGAAATCATTTTGTGAAAAAGATGTTTGAAGCCATTGGAATTTTTGTCAAAGATTTGCACAGGGAATCTTTCGCTGGACTGACATTAAACGATATGCCTGTTGGAGCCTATCGAGTCATTACCGAAACCGAACTTTCGAAAATGCTTGGATAAATGCAAACGATTCTTGCAATAACTGCTGCACTGATAATTTCCGGATTTTCTTTCCTAACTGCACAAAAGATTAGGACAGACTCACTTCCTAAATATAGTTATGCTTCAGTCAAAGAGTTTTCCGCGCAGTTAATGGATATTTTTGATGACCAAAACTTTGCATCTTCAAATTGGGGCGTGGTTATTCAATCATTAGCAAACGGTGAATATTTTTACAAAAGAAATGAAGATAAACTTTTCATTCCGGCATCTAATCTAAAATTATTTACAACTGCCGCGGCATTAAGCCTGTTAGGAAATAATTATAAATTTAAAACAGAGCTTTACAAGCGCGGAGAGATAGATGGTTCTGTTTTGAATGGTGATATAATCATTAAAGGATACGGCGATCCAACAATTTCAGGCAGATTTTATAATGATGATATGACAAAGGTGTTTTCAAACTGGGCTGATTCCATTGCTAATGCAGGAATAGATGAAATTAAAGGTCAGATAATAGGGGATGATGACAGCTTTGACAAGCTTGGGCTTGGAGAGGGATGGGCTTGGGATTATGAATCAGAATGGTATGCAGCACCCTCCGGTGCTCTTGCATTTAATGATAACTGTATAGATATTTATGTAAAACCATCTTCGTTAGGACAGAGAGCTGCAATTGAATATCTGCCTTATAATAAATATACAACCGTTCTCGATAAAGTTATCACTTGTTCTAAAGATAGTGCAACAACTGTTTCAGTTCATCGGGAAAGAGGAAGCAATTTAATCTCGGTTGCGGGCAGGATAAAAGAGAATAGTAAACCTATGCACTATTATTCTTCGGTAAATAATCCAACACAATATTTTGTTGTGGTTCTCAAAGACATTTTGCAAGATAAAGGAATTAAAGTCAGCGGCTATCCAATTGACAGCGATGATCTTAAAGAGGGTATCGACTATAGAAAAACAAAGCTGCTTTTTACACACCATTCTCCGCCTTTAGGTTCAATTATAAGAATAATAAATAAAGACAGTCAGAATTTTATAGCAGAACAATTGCTAAAGACAATAGGGTATGAAAAATATAAGTTTGGGTCTGCCCATACCGGCATACTTGCTATAAGGCTTTTTTTGGAGTCAATCGGTATAAATACCGATAACTTTATGATGGTGGATGGTTCCGGATTATCACATCTCAATTTAGTAACACCTCGTCAAATCGTCAATTTACTTGAATATATGCAGCGGCACGAAAATTTCGACTATTTCTATTCATCGTTTCCAATAGCCGGAGTTGATGGGACTTTAGCAAATAGGCTTCAAAGAACAAAAGCTGAAAATAATGCACGTGGTAAAACAGGGTATCTTGACGGCGTAAGAACACTTGCAGGTTATATTCAAACAGGTGATAAAGAGCTGGTGGCTTTTGCAATGCTTGTTAATAATTTTATTGCCCCGATTAAACTCGCGGAAAATTTGCAAGATTTAGTTTGTATTAGATTATCAAATTTCAGAAGAAAATAAATGGAGTGAAACTGTGGAACAACCTCAGATAGAAGACTTAAATGTATTAATGAAAAGAAGATTAGAAGAACTCGAAGAGCTAAAAAAACGAAATGTTGAGCCTTTCGCTTATTCATTTGGCGATATTGTTAAATCATCTGATATAAAAACAAATTTTAAAGAGGATGAGCAGCGACAGGTTGCAGTTGCCGGACGAATTATGGCAATCAGGAGAATGGGGAAAGCCTCGTTTGCATCCTTACAGGATGAAGATGGTAAGATTCAAATTTACTTAAAAAGAGATGAAATTGGCGAAGCTTATGAAAATTTTAAACTTATGGATATCGGTGATATAGTTGGGGTAAAGGGTTTTGCTTTTAGAACAAAGACAGGAGAAATATCTGTTCACACGCGAGAACTTGTTCTTCTTTCAAAATCGATTAGACCAATTCCTATTGCAAAAGAAATGACCGATGAAGCAGGAAATAAAGTTATTTTTGATCAATTCGTTGATAAAGAGCTTCGTTACCGGCAAAGATATGTTGATCTGATAGTTAATCCGGAAGTTCGCGAAGTATTTAAGAAGCGCAGCCAAATAATAACATCTATGCGGCAATTTCTTGATTCAAACGGAATAATGGAAGTGGAAACGCCTGTGTTGCAGTCGTTATATGGCGGTGCCTCAGCGCGACCGTTTATCACGCATCACAATGCTCTTGATGTTCCGCTTTATTTGAGAATTGCGGATGAATTGTACCTTAAACGACTAATCGTGGGCGGTTTCCACGCGGTTTATGAAATTTCCAAAGATTTCCGGAATGAAGGTATGGATAAAACTCATAATCCCGAATTTACTATGATGGAGGTTTATGTTGCTTATCGGGATTATATGTGGATGATGGAGTTTGTTGAAAATATGTTTGCTTCCATTGCCCAAAAAGTATTTGGTTCATTAACATTTAATTTTGAAGAGCATATCATTGATTTTACTCCTCCTTGGCGCAAGATTTCTATGGTTGACGCGATAAGTGAAAAAACAGGAGCAAATATTCTTGAGTTATCGGACAAAGAATTAGAATTGTTGGCAGAGAAATCCGGCGTGGCTATTACAGGGAAACAAAGCCGCGGTAAATTGATTGATGAACTATTTGATTTAACAGTTCAACCCGGTTTGATTCAGCCGACATTCATTACTGAATACCCGATTGAAACTTCCCCGCTTGCAAAGAAACATCGTACAAAGGAAGGTATCGTGGAGCGATTTGAAGGTTTTGTTGCAGGACGAGAAATCTGCAATGCTTTCAGCGAACTAAATGACCCAATTGATCAGCGGGAAAGATTTATGGATCAGATGAAAGCCCGAGAGATGGGTGATGATGAAGCACAGCAGATTGATGAAGATTATGTTCGCGCGATGGAATATGGGATGCCGCCAACTGCCGGTTTAGGCATTGGAATTGACAGGCTGGTTATGTTATTCACAAATCAATCTTCAATAAGAGATGTTTTATTTTTCCCGCAAATGAAACCGGAAAAGCAATGACTAATTGTTAAGGGTTAATTGTTAATGCTCGCCGATATGTTTAAAACTTATAATTAACAATTAACCCTTAACAATTAACAATTAACCCTTAACAATATGATTAGTTTTATTATTCCAACTTATAATGAAGAGATACTTCTATTGGGGATACTACGCCAATTATTTGAGAATAAGGCAGATAGTAAATTTGAATATGAAGTAATTATTACTGACGGCGGAAGTAATGATAGAACTGTTGAATTGGCTTTGCAGTACCCTTTGAAAATTGTTCAACCTGAAAAGGGAAGAGATAATATTCCGATTGGTAAAAATAGAGGTGCTTCTGCAGCTATCGGCGATATTTATGTTTTTGTTTGCGCAGATGTAATATTTTCTGATTTGGAATTATTTTTATCCCTAATTTCTCAAAAGGTGCAGGGTAAAACATTGGCAATGACTTTCCCTGTCTATGTTTTCCCTTGGGAGCGGAAATTACAAGATATTCTCTTTCATTCGTTTTATAATCAATACTTCAGATTTATTAATTTAATCGGAATTGGGTTTGGGAGAGGGGAGTGTCAGGTCATTGCAAAATCTTTGTTTGAGAGAATAGGAGGTTTTCAAGAACAGCTGGCGGCTGGTGAAGATTTTGACTTGTTTAAAAGAGCGGCATTTCATAGCAAAATAGATTTTTGCACCAAAACTTGTATTTATGAATCACCCCGAAGATACCGAAAATTCGGATATTTGAAAGTTGTTAAAATGTGGACAAAAAATGCATTTAGCGTGTTAAGTAAGAATGAATCACACTCAAAAGAATGGGAAGCTGTAAGATGAAGAGAAATAAAATATTTATTTCTTCTCATTTTCAATACTAATATGTATAAAGATATTGTATTTTATTTTAATTTTATAAAAGGTAAATTAGATTTTACGATGAAGCAGCTATTTTGAGCAATAACATAGAAATTTCAACAACATTTAAGTTTTTAAGGAAGTCAATGAAAAAAAGAAATATTAAACTGCCTGTAATGGTTCTAATTATCCTTTCCGCCGGGATTTTGCTTGGTACACAAATTCATCGAGTTTTTCCAGGTGATAATTTAGTTGAAAGTCTGAAGAAATTCAATGATGTATTAACATATACACAAAAATATTATTATGAAGAAGTTGATTCGGAAAAGTTAGTCGAGAATGCAATCAAAGGAATGCTTGAAGAGCTTGACCCGCATTCTGTCTATATTCCTGTTAAACAAATGAAAGCGGTTGAGGAAGAATTTAGGGGCGATTTTGAAGGAGTAGGAATAGAGTTTCAGGTGGTAAATGATACTTTAACAGTAGTAACTGCCATAACAGGTGGACCCAGTGAATTACTTGGCATTATGTCAGGTGACCGTATTATTAAAATTGACGGAAAAGATTGCATCGGGATTACAAATGATGATGTACGAAAACAATTGCGCGGACCCTCAGGGACAAAAGTTACCGTGGACGTTATTCGATTTGGAATCAAGGAGCCGATTATATATGAAATTACCCGTGACAAAATTCCATTGTTTTCAGTTGATACTCACATTATGATTGATAAAACTACAGGCTATGTCAGTGTAAATAGATTTGCAGAAAAGACCACGGACGAATTAATGGATGCTTTGCAAGATTTAAGTAATAAAGGAATGAAACGTTTAGTTCTTGATTTGCGCAATAATCCGGGTGGATACTTGAAGCAGGCTGTCCAAATTGCAGACTTATTTCTTGATGGGAATAAGAAAATTGTTTATACAAAAGGAAGACGAAAAGAGTTTGATGAGATGTACACGGCGATGCATCCGTCTGAATACGAAAAGACACCAATTATTGTTATGATTAACCGCGGAAGTGCATCGGCAAGTGAAATTGTTTCCGGAGCTATTCAGGATTGGGATAGAGGGTTAATAGTGGGAGAAACTTCTTTTGGCAAAGGATTAGTTCAAAGACAATTTTCTTTACCGGATGGCAGTTCAATCAGATTAACCATTTCACAGTATTTTACTCCGACAGGCAGATGGATACAAAGGAAGTTTTCCGATAAGAAAAAATATTTTGAAGATTTGATGTCACGTGAAGAAACTGAAGGTGAAAATTTTGTTCATAATTCAGAGAAAGATACTATCCGTCCGCAATATAAAACAGATGGCGGCAGAATTGTCTTTGGCGGAGGCGGTATTACTCCTGATTATATCGTGAAATCCGATAAAATAACCGATTATACCGCGAATCTATTAAGAAAGAATATATTTTATCTTTATTCATTGAAGTATATTGATATACACGGTAAATCCTTAATTGCGAAATATCCTGATATCTATACGTTTAAGAACAATTTTGAGTTACGCGAACAGGACTTGAAAGACTTTTTTGCATTTGGTGATTCTAAGGAGGCAAAATTTGTACAGAAAGATTATGAAAAAGAGAAATCATATATCATTGCTCGGTTGAAAGCTCAAATTGCGCGTAACTACTGGAAAAATGAAGGATGGTATAGCATTTTATTAAGTTCTGATAAGCAGCTTGAGAAAGCTTTATCACTTTTCCCAAAAGCTGAAGAAATGGTAAAGAAGAAATGAAGCTGTTTTTTGCTTCAATTATGGGAGCATTAATCATCTTTTCGTTTTCAGGACTTACCATCTTAAATAATGAAAAGAATGCAGAAATTGGAAAAGTAATTTCTTTTAGCAGCCCCAAAGAAATGGTAGTTGGAGAAGAGTTAAACTATATTGTTAAATATTATTTAGTTAAATTAGGAGAACTCCGTTTCAAGGTGGTTTCAAAAGATAAAGCAAACGGAAAAAATGTTTATAGTGCAATTGTTTATATCGACTCCTATAATGGGATACCATTCGCTAATTTGCATCAGACCTATGAAACAAAGTTAAATACTGACTATTATTCTGATTTCTTTCGCGGTATTGTTAAAGGCAAAGACTATGCTTCTTACACGGACTATTTCTTTAATTATTCAAAAAAGAAAATGCGAGTAAAGAAAGGGAAAGTGAATCCTTATGAGGTGTGGAATGACTCTGTTGCTACAGTAGAAAAAAAGTTTCAGGATGGACTCTCAATTTTTTACTTTGCAAGGATGAACACAGGAAAAAAACAATCACAAAATGTTCCTTGTATGGTTAACGAGAAACAAGTATTCACGGCTGTAAATTTTTACGATGAAGTCAATAAAATCAGAATCGATGCAGTAAATTACGATATCGCGGCAGTTCATTTGGATGGACATACAGATTTCGTCAGTGTTTTTGGATTAACAGGATATTTTGATGGATGGTTTACTAATGATGCAGCGGCAATTCCGTTGAAAGCGAATCTTAATGTCGTTATCGGGAAAATTTCTGTTGAATTAGTTTCGTGGAAACGCCCCGGATGGACACCGCCGAGGTTCAACTGAAAATGAGTAAGTTATTTCCATTTGGAGGTAAATCTCCGAATATCCACAAGAGTGTCTTTGTTGCGCCGGGAGCTAAAATAATTGGGGATGTGCAAATCGGCAAAAATTCCGGAGTGTGGTTTAACGCGGTGATTCGCGGCGATGTTAACTTTATTAAAATCGGCGAAATGACAAATATTCAAGATTGTGCAGTATTGCACGTAACCGGTAATGATTTCCCTTTATTAATCGGTAATATGGTAACAATTGGACATAATGCTTGTATCCACGCTTGTATTTTGGAGAACAAAACTCTTATCGGGATTGGTTCAGTTGTTTTAGATGGCGCGATAGTAAAGGAAAAATCTTTAGTTGCTGCCGGAGCAGTTGTGCGACCGGGATTTATAGTTCCGCCCGGTACTTTGGCAGCGGGTGTTCCTGCAAAAATAGTTAGAGATTTGTCTCAAGATGAATTAGAGTATTTTGAAATATCTGCTAAGCACTATTCGACTTATGCTGAAGAAACAAGGGTCTCGATTGATTGCTGATGAATCAACACTTTTAATTTCTCTCCCCAAACGGACATTTCTTGTTAAAAGGGACGTGAAATCATTAGTAGAATTTGTTTCTTATGAAATTGCGGTTAAAGTAAAGTATTTGGAAGTGCATTTTATATCAGCAAAAAAATTGCACTCAATTAATAAAAAGTTCTTGAATCACGATTATGAAACTGATATTATTACATTTCAATATTCTCGAAGTAAAAAGAATATTGAAGGAGAGATACTGATATCAATTGACAACGCGAAAGAAAATGCAGAAAAATATTTGGTGTCATTTAGCGAAGAATTGCTTAGATTAGTTGTACACGGTATTCTTCATTTAGCAGGTTACGATGATAAATCACCGGAAGAAAAAAAGAAGATGATGTCTAAACAAGAAAAATTACTAAATAGGTTTACTATGACCATTGAAAAAGAAAGTTTAAAATAGATTTTATATGGCTAAAAATCTTGTTATCGTAGAATCTCCATCAAAGGCGAAAACAATTAATAAGTATCTTGGTAAAGATTATATAGTAGAAGCCTCAATTGGACATCTCCGCAATTTGCCAAAATCAAAATTAGGGGTTGAAATTGAAAATAATTTCACTCCTCAATTTGTTAATATTCGCGGGAAAGCCGACATAATTAAAAAACTTAAAGAGTATGCTTCAAAAAGCGAACATATCTTTATAGCGACCGATCCTGACCGCGAGGGCGAAGCTATCGCGGCAGACATAGCAGAACTAATACGCGATAAGAAAAAAGGCATTATATACCGTGTTCTTTTCAATGAAATCACTAAGAACGGTATTATTAAGGGAATGCAAAATCCAAGGAATATTGATGAGCATTTAGTTCAATCTCAGCGCGCGCGAAGAGTTATGGACCGAATTATCGGATACAAAATTAGTCCTTTTCTTTGGAAGAGCGTGTTAACAACTTCAGCAAGTAATCTTTCTGCCGGACGAGTGCAATCAGTTGCATTGCGTCTTATTTGCGAGAGAGAAAGCGAAATTGAGGCATTCACTACGACTGAGTATTGGTCACTCGCGGGTGAATTTGAAACATTAGCAGGGGATAGGTTCCGCGCAAAGTTACATTCTGTTGCAGGGAAAGAGATAAAAACTCCTTCAATTGCTGATATTAGCGAAAATTTGGAGAAATTTTCAAAAAATCACCTATGGATACAAAGTGCTGATGAAGCCGATAAACTCAAAAAAAATATTGAAGCCATAAAAGATTTCTTGATAGTTGATATTTCAAAGCGTTCAACGCGAAGAAATGCTCCTGCTCCTTTTATAACAAGCACCCTTCAATCTGAAGCCTCAAAAGCATTACGTTTTAGAGCACGTCAGACGATGCAGATAGCTCAAAAACTTTATGAAGGTTTAGAGCTTGGAAATGAAGGCTTGGTCGGACTTATTACCTATATGCGAACTGATTCGACAAGAGTGAGTGAAGAAATAATTCAGGATGTAAGAGAATTTATTGGTTCAACTTATGGTAAAGAATACTTGCCGGCAGCACCTCTAAGCTATGAGAAGAAAAAAGCTGTTAATGCTCAGGATGCTCACGAAGCTATTCGTCCCACTTCAATGAAATTCACTCCTGAATTTGTCAGACCATTTCTTGATGATTATCAGTTCAAATTATACCAGCTTATCTGGAGAAGATTTGTAGCGTCACAGATGAATCCACTCGTTACAGATACTACAATTGTAGAAATTGGGGTAAGTGACTATATATTCAAAGCATACGGGCAAATAATTCAGTTTGACGGTTTTTCTAAAATATATTCCGAATTACAAGAAAGCGATGATCAAAAAGAAGAGGACAGGGCAGAAGCAAGGAACTCTTCTTTACCAAAAGCTCTATCAAAAAACGATAAGCTGAACCTTTATGATTTGGAAACACATCAACATTTTACCAAACCACCCGCGCGTTTCACTGAAAGTTCTCTAATTAAAGAACTTGAAAGCAATGGAATAGGGAGGCCAAGTACTTTTTCGATGATTGTATCAACAATTGTAGAGAGAAACTACGTTATTTTAGAAGACCGGAAGCTTTGTCCAACGGGACTTGGCAGGAAAGTAAATACCATACTTGTTACTAATTTTCCGGATATAATTAATGTTAGTTTTACCGCGAAGATGGAAGGAGAATTGGACCAAATTGCCCGTGATGAAAATCTCTATGAAACAGTATTAAACGATTTTTATAATCCTTTCGCGGCTTCTTTGAAGCGAGTTGACGAAAGCATTGAAAAAGTTATTTGCGAAAAGTGCGGTTCGGAAATGACAATGAAATATGGCAGATTCGGTCGGTTTTTAGCTTGTACCAACTATCCCGAGTGCAAAAACATCAAATCTATGAAGGGATTAAAAGACGAGAACAGTGAGCCTGAATTTACAGGTGAGACCTGTCCGCTATGCGGAGCGCGTGCAATATTCCGTCAGGGCAAATTTGGTCGTTTTATTGGTTGTGAAAAATATCCTGAATGCGCGTTTATTAAAAGTATTACACTTGGCATTACTTGTCCGCGATGCAACGAAGGTGAAATCAGCGAACGAATTTCTAAGAAGCGAAAGAAGTTTTATGGATGTACAAAATATCCCGATTGTGATTTTGTAAGTTGGTCTAAGCCTAGTGCTACACCTTGTCCGACCGGTGATTCAAAAATTATGGAAGAAAAATATTCTGCTAAAAAAGGAAAATTCTTAAAATGTCCTACTTGCGGTGAAGAAGTTGTTGAAACAACAGCTGTGGAATACGATGAATGATAGAGCCAATTGAAATAAAAAGTTCGATTTCCGAGTTTTTAATATATTTAAAAGATTTCAAAAGATGCAGCATTCTGACTTTAGTCTCTTATAAACATACATTAGAACTATTATTGTTGTTTTTGGAAAGTGTAAATGTAACTGTTACAACAGAGATCAATTTAAAATTAGTTAGAATATTTATACGTGTACAAAATGAGCGGGTAGATAGGCCCACGCTTATTCGTATAATGTCAACAATTCGGTCATTCTTGAAGTACCTTTATCAATTCAAACATATCAATGAGAATATATACGACTTGCTACATAATCCATCTGCAAAGCTGAAACTTCCTATGATATATAGCGAGAAAGAATTTATTTCAGCTATAAATATTATTACTTCTGACGAGTCACTTACTGACTACAACAAGAAATTAATGGTTTGTATTTTTGATTTGCTATATGGCTGCGCGCTTAGAATCAGCGAATTATGCTCGCTTAATATTAATGACCTTCACCTTTCAAAGAATGAGTTGATAGTTATAGGAAAAGGAAATAAGCAAAGAATTGTACCCATTGGAAGCAAAACTTTGATTAACTTAGATAGGTATATTTCTGCACGAAATGCATCAAATACAAAATTACTGAATATGGAAAACGGAATGCCGGTTTATCCAAGATATATTCAGCGGTTTACCCTTAAATATATGTCAAGAGTTTCTGAAGCGGGGCGAAAAAGCCCGCATATATTCAGGCATAGTGCCGCGACCCATATGCTTGACAATGGCGCGGACTTAAACGCGACAAAAGAATTTTTAGGACACGAAAGTCTCTCTACTACTCAAATATATACTCACGTTAGTATAGAGAGATTAAAGTCCGTTTATAAACAATCTCATCCAAAATCATAATTTATTCGGAGGTCTATATGAAAGTCTCAATAACTGCCAGAAAATTTAAAGCCAGAGAACAGCTCAAAGATTTTATTCTTGCCGAGGTTGATTCATTAGATAAATTTAAAGATGACATTTTAGATGTTGAAGTGGTTCTTAGCTTTCAACATCAAAAAGAGAGTGTCAAAATCGCGGAATTGATAGTAAAAATTCCCGGTCAAGTATTAACCGGCTCAGATGAAACTGATGAATTTGAAACTTCAGTCAGGGGAGCAGTGAATAAAATAGAACGCCAGCTGCAAAAAATCAAATCAAAACGTACAGAACACTACCCTGCAGCTCTTCCTGTTGAAGAATCGGAACCTGAATCAGATAATGATTGATTTTAATAAAAGAGCAAAACAAAAAAAAGACCATATAGAGGTCGGGTTTCTATTTGAATTCGGGAAAAGCAAATTTAATATTCGCTTGTTTTCTGATGAATCCGGTTTCTCAAGACAAATTACTGATCAAAATTTACACAGACCCGGTCTTGCACTTGCCGGGTTTGTTGATACCTTTTCATTTTCGCGTGTACAGTTATTTGGAAATACAGAGATGCGTTATTTAGGTCAAATGGGTAAAGAATATCGAAAAAATGCTTTAGAAAGACTTTTTCAGTTTAAAATTCCTTGTATTATTCTTACCGATAATAATGAACCTTTTAGCGATCTGGTTGAACTTGCAAATAACAATTATATTCCAATTTTGGGAACTTCGCTTTCCACGACTAAGCTAACTTATTTTCTTAGCGATTTTTTAGATGATCAATTCGCGATAAGATGCACTGCGCACGGTTCGTTTGTTGATGTATATGGGGTGGGTATTATATTTGTAGGGAAATCTGGAATAGGTAAAAGCGAGGTTGCATTAGACTTAGTTGAACGAGGGCACCGTTTAGTTAGTGACGATGTTACTATTCTCACGAAAAAAGGAGAGTGGATTATTACGGGTACGGGAGCTGATATTAATCAACACTTTATGGAAATACGCGGACTTGGTATAATAAATGTTGAAAAAATGTTTGGTGTTCGGGCTATTAGATATAAAAAGCGATTGGAAACAGTTGTTGAACTTGAAAATTGGGATATAAATCAGAACTATGAACGGACAGGTTTAGACGGTTCTACAATAAACATTCTCGATGTAAATATACCTTATGTGAAATTACCAATTATCCCGGGTAAGAATATTACGGTTATATCTGAAATTATTGCCTTGCATTATCTGCTGAAACATTATGGATACGATGCAGCACGGACATTTGATGAGGAGCTAAAAAGAAAATTGCGCGGAGAAATAAATACTTTAGATAGACGCGGAGTTTCTTATATTGAACACGATATTGAATAAATTATTTTTTTACTAAGAGTTTGACAATATGCTAAGTATTTTTATATTTACGCTTCGTTTATGAAGAAATTCTATTATCTATCCAAGTTTAAGATACAGTCAATTGATCTGCATCACTACCGCCTCAAGTTTATAGGACTTGTCGGAGGAATATTTATGCTTTCCATTACTGTTTTAGGTGCTTTCTATTTCTTATATGTGAGTGTTATTAATCCGCCTAAAGATAATACTGAAATCAGAAATGAAAATGCTTACCTTAAAAGTAAGCTTGAGTCACTTTTAGGAAATTATCAAGAAATTAATAAACAGGTTGATTCTCTCCGCGAGAGAAATAAGTATTTGCGCGTAGCGTCTAATTTACCTGTTATTGATAATGAGCAAATGCAGTTAGGAATTGGCGGGAAGGCAACCGCTAGTATTTCAGATATTATTGAAGGCAGAAATCCGGATATGCAGGCTGCGTTATCAGAAGTTGACCTAATAATTAAAAAATTTGAATTTGAACGGGACAATATGTCCGAGATTCAGGCAGCGATTAGCCGGAACAAAAGTTTATATAAAGCCATTCCTGCAATTAAACCTTGCGAAGGTGAATTGGCATCACACGGTTTTGGTATGCGGTTACATCCAATTTTAGGTGTAGTAAGAATGCACGAAGGTGTTGATATTATGACAGAAACAGGAACACCCGTACTATCAGGTGCAGACGGTGTTGTTGAATTTACCGGTGGAAGGAATGGATTAGGATTGTGTGTCGAAATAAATCACGGATTCGGGTATCGGACAATATATGGTCATTTATCAAAAACAATTGCAAAAGAAGGACAACGAGTTACCAGAGGCACGCAAATTGCTCTAACGGGGAATACCGGACTATCTTCAGGACCTCATCTTCATTATGAAGTGATTCACAATGGAACACATATTGACCCGGAACAATTTTTCTTTAACGATTATGAGTTATTTAGTTCTAATTAATTATTAGAAGGAGACATAGAATAAAATGATTTGGACAATAGAATTAGCCTCTTACCTTGATGATGCACCTTGGCCCGCATCGAAAGAAGAGTTAATTGATTATGCTGAGCGAATAGGTGCTCCGCTTGAGGTTATTGAAAACCTTAAAGAATTAGAAGATTCAGATGAGCCTTATGAATCAATTGAAGAAATTTGGCCTGACTATCCTACAAATGAAGATTTTTTCTATAACGAAGACGAGTTATAAAGGCGATTGTTTCGCCTTTTTTATTTATGAATAATCTTTGGCAAGGCATAGAAGGTTTACATTCATTAAAGTATTTTCTCAACTCGCTAATTACAAATCGGGCTTTCCCTCAAGCAGTCATTATTGAAGGTCCTGCAGGGTGCGGCAAAGATTTTATTGCTTCAAGGTTTGCTCAAATAATGTCCGCATCTAAAGTAACTTACAGCATAGAAAATTTCTCTGCTTCAACACAGCCTTTTTCTGCTCCGTGGATTAAATATGTATTTGCATTGCCGAGAGGTAAAAATGAAGGCAGCCAAGACGGACCTCTTCAGAAGTTATTGCCGGAAGCAGTCGGCTTAATTGTCGAGGAAATTAATACCAAAAATAAGAATCCATATTATTCGCTGAATATCCCCGAAGCAAATGAAATTAAAATTAATAGTATTCGCGATATTGGGCGATATTTTTCATTAACAGCCGACCCTAATATTCATCGAACCGTTCTTATTTCCAAAGCTGAGTTAATGAATACGGAAGGTACAAATGCATTGTTAAAAGATTTGGAAGAGCCGCCGCCACACTCTACATTTATTCTCACGACAAGCAATGCAGAAGCATTGCTCCCGACTATTCGTTCGCGCTGCTGGAACTTAAAGGCAAGTCCGCTTGCTATCGAGGAAGTATCTAAAGTGCTTTCCAATTCTTTTGATGTAGGAATTGAAGAGGCTGAAGCGATTGCCCCGCTTGCTAATGGTTCTCTTGAAACAGCGCGGCAATTGTTATTTGACGATATTGCTAAATTGAAAAAACTTACAGTAAATTTTTTAAGAGAATCATCAATAAGGAAAATTGATACCGCTTTTCGGATAATTGAAAAACCAATAATTAAAGAAGGGAAAGATACTATTCTTCTTTTTCTGCAATTAGTTATGTTGTGGCTTGCCGATGCAAGCCGTTCGCGATACGGTATGAAAAATTTATTTTATTATGAATTTCCGGAAAGTTTTGCGATGTATAATACTAACTATTCATCAGTTGATCTTGCGCCTATCGTGTCAAAGGTGGATTCTTTCATTCAACAAATAAGCAATAATAATGCAAATCCTTCAATCGTTATTCATAGTTTGTGTTATCTTATCCCAGATATTTTAGCAAAGCACGTTCAATTTTCCGAAACTGTAAATTCTTTGTAAACGTAATTTTTTTTCATTTGACTATATTTGAGTTGCAATAATAATAGCAGAAACAATTGAAACAAGAATATATTTGAAAAACCTTTGAAAATAGTTCATTTTTTAATAAATTTAATAATTGTTTAATAACATCTTTTATGGAGTCAGAATATGACGAAAGCGGATTTAGTAAATATACTTTCTAAAGGTATTGGTCTAACTAAAATTGAAATTGAAGCCGTGGTTGAAGGATTTTTCCAAAGTGTGTTGGATAGTCTTAAAGACGGGAAAGGTATTGAAATACGAGGATTTGGAACTTATAAGATAAGAAAGAAAAATGCGAGACTTGCTCGCAATCCCAAAACAGGCGAGAAAGTTTTGGTACAGGAACATTTTGTCCCAATTTTTAAATTCTCTAAAGATTTTAAAGAGCAAGTTGGTCAAGGGATTAAAGACAAATTAAATAGTTCTGAATGAACAAAACTTGCAATAATTGTCATCTTGAAATTCCTCCAGATGCAAAATTTTGTCCATATTGCGCGGCTCCTATATCTGATAAAAGTTCTCGAGTTAACGAAAAAGATAATTCTTCTCCCAGAGGTTCCAAAAAGAAACAGGCACGGGCAGCAGGAGTAGAAAAAGAGATTCCTCAAAGCAGACTGATTCTTTTCTTTGTGGTGTTAGTAGTAATGGGCGTTGTTATGCTTGTTACGAGCGGAGCTTTTTCAGGCGAACCATCGGAAGTAAGTGAAATGCCTATGCAGCATAAATCGGGCGAAAAAGGTGTTTCACCAAATTTGGCTTCACAACCAATTATTGATTCTTTAGAAGCCATTCTTAAAATTTCTCCTCGAGATAAAGAAACAATTAAAGCTTTAGCTTATGTCTTTCACGATGCACGTTTTATTGACAGAGCTATTGTAGAATATAAAAAATATATAGAACTTGATCCAATAAATGCTGATATGTTAGTCGATTTGGGAGTTTGTTATTCCGAACTTAACAATCCGGTGCAAGCCGAGTCGTTCTTTAAGTCTGCCCTTAAAATAAATAAGAACCATCCACAGGCATTGTTCAATTTAGGTATAGTAAGCTTAAATATGAAAAAAAATGAGGAGGCTGAAAAATGGTTCAAAATGGTTATTGAAATCGCGCCCGGTTCCCCGCAAGCGGAACAGGCTAATAAATTATTACAATCAAATTCAATTAAATAAGGAGTATCCCTCTGTGCCTTGCGGTAAGAAAAGAAAACGGCATAAAATGTCAACGCATAAAAGAAAGAAAAGATTGCGAAAAAACAGACATAAGAAAAAATTAAGATAGTTTTTTTCTTCAGACCAAATTAATATTTTGGGTGTCATTGTAAGCCAACTTAGCTCAGCTGGTAGAGCAGCTCATTCGTAATGAGCAGGTCATCGGTTCAAATCCGATAGTTGGCTCTGGTATTTAATTGTTAATTTACGATTAAACATTATCCTGCTAATCCTTTAATCCCGCTAATCCTGATCCTGACGGATTCAGCTTATTACGAATTATTTTGCTTATGTTGATATGAGCTATTATTTAATAATTTACTTAGGACTCGTTAATAAATAACATTAACAATTTCTCACGCGAAGATGCGAAGACCGCGATGGTTAGATTATAAGTTGTAAAGGTTATTTCTTTACAAGGATGTAGCTGATTTAAGGAGCAATAAGAAAATTCAAAGTAACTCAGACTATGAACGAAGTAAATTTCATTAAACATAGACATAATCAGATTTCCGCGATTCTCAGGAAAAATAAAATTGATTTTATTTTGAGTAATCAACAAGCATTCATTAACTATATTACAGATGCAATTGATATTCCCGGTTATGTTATCATTGATGCAAAAGCTATTCGATTCTATACTGATGCACGTTTTAAAATTGAGGCGGCAAAATTAGACACTTTAATAAAAGTAAAAATACCTTCTGTTAGGTTTTATCAATACATCTCGAAAGAGACAAAGTTGGTTTCCAAAAAGATTGGAATAGATTCATTTTCGCTTAGCTTTGGTGAAATGGAGGAAGTAAAAGCCGCTCTTCTGCCTACGGAAATTAAAAATATTGGCATTGAACTTGCCGGTTGTATGAATAATCACGATAATGAATCATTAAAGCGCACGAAGAAAGCCGTTGAAATATCAAAAAGAGTATTTTTTGAGACTAAAAATTCATTGGCACTTGGCATAACAGAGATTGAAGTCGCGTGTTTGATTTCTTCACGATCGCGTCTTCTGGGAGCTGAGGGGGAATCATTCCCCGCGATTGTAGCATTTGGAGAAAATTCGGCAAAACCACATTCTAAACCATCAAACAGGAAATTAAAGGATGGTGATGTTGTTCTTATTGATATGGGTTGTATCTATAAAGGTTTGAACAGCGATTTTACCAGGACTTTTATTTTTGGGGATAAGTTATCTCAGGCGGCAAATACCATTGATATAATTAAGTCTATAAGTATTATGACAGGTAAAAAATTATCATTAGAAATAAGTCCTTCGGCTTCCGATGAAATGGCACGAATTGAGCTAAGAAAATATTCTTTGGAAAAATATTTTACTCATTCATTAGGACACGGGATCGGTTATATTGTACACATCGCACCCAGGATATCGATTCATTCAAAAGATGTTTATAAAGAGAATATGATAGTTACAATTGAGCCGGGAGTTTATTTCGAGGGTCAATACGGGGTTCGTCACGAAGATATGTATATAATTACTCGTGGTAAGCCCATTAACTTAACGAAGTTTTAGGCTATGTTTAAAGTATTAGTTATCGCGTATTATTTTCCTCCAAAAGGGTTGAGCGGAGTGCAAAGAATGCTGAAGTTTGTAAAATATATGCCCAAAAATAATTGGCTGCCAACTGTTTTAACTTCCGGAACAAATGCTTATTATGCTTATGATCCATCGTTACTCGATGAAATTAATAAAGAGCAGGTCAAAATAGTTCGGGTGGAAGCAAAAGAAATAAACTCTTTGCTGCCTCAAAAGGGAACCATAAAAATGCCTTCTGAACCTGTAAGAAAGATTCTTTCCTATTTTAGCGCGCTGTTTTTTGTTCCCGATAATAAAAAAGCGTGGGCTAAAAAAGCACTTGAAAAGGGAAGAGAATTGTTAAGTAATGAATCCTATGATTTAATTTTTGTTTCAGGTCCTCCTTTTTCTTCAGTTGAGACCGCGGTGCAGCTGAAAAAAGAATTTGATATTCCAATGGTTATCGATTATCGTGACTTATGGTATGGTTATCATTTTGCAATATACCCCACGCCGTTTCACAAAAGTTTAATTCGGAAAATGGAATATCGGGCTTTAAAAGCAGCAGATAAAATTGTTGTTATCGATCGAATGGTTAAAGAAAAAATAATGAGCTATTATAAGTTTGTTAAACATACGGATGTGCTGATAATTCCACACGGTTTTGACAGGGAGGATTTTGATAACGCGGGGACAGAACCGAGACCAATAGATAAAATGATTCTTACTTATTCGGGTATGTTTTATGATTATATCACCCCCCAATATTTGTTGAAAGCATTTAAAGAATTACTGCAAGAAAAACCGGATTATGCTGCAAACATTCAATTGCAATTTGTGGGATTATTGAGAAAATCTATTATCCGGCAAATCAAGAAGTTAAAAATAGAGCAATATGTGAAAATTTCAGGTTATGTTTCCCATAAAGAAGCAGTCTGTAAAATTCAATCAAGCGATATATTATGGCTGATGATCGGAAGATCAAGGAATTCTGATACTCATCCAACCGGTAAAGTTTACGAATATATAGGTACGCGAAAGCCTATTATAGGTTTCGTGTGTGAAGGAGTGGTTAAATCACTCCTTCAGGAGTATGAGGCAAGTTATCTTTGTGACCCTTATGATTTGACGGAGATAAAACAAACTATTATAAAAGTTTATGAGGATTTCAGGCTAAATAGACTGCCAAAGCCCAATCCTGAATTTGTTGATAAATTTAGAAGAGATTATCTCACTACACAACTGACACAGGATTTGCAGTTTCTAGTTAAAGTGAAATAAATTATTAAGCTGGCTTTACCTCGAACTGCATTGCATTTTGCTTAGATATGAAAAAAAATCTACACTATTGCCGATTATTCAAAATAATGTCTTATCTTGATATTGAACTTATAATACTTTGATTTAAGGAATTTTTAGCTGATGCATTCATTTCATATTCCCGTAATGGGACTTGGGTTTACCGTTGATACTCCGGTAAAGGTAGCTCCTTTTGGTATTTCGTCTGTCATATCTATAGTTGATGATAACTTGATTGAAAAAATGAGGGAGTATTACTGCAACAAAATAGGGATTCCTTATTCTGCCATTTCAGAGAAAATGAAAGATTTTAGAGCAGAGAGAATAACTAATTATCTAAATCTGATTGATCGGATCGTGACTGAAAAGTTTGAGGAGATTAAAAATTCCATCTCCGATAGGATCGGGACAAAAGATGATATTCAAAAATATATGGATTTACTCCCTGATTATTCTGAAGTGAAGAAAAAATTTAACGAGTTACTTGAAAACGGGACTACTCTAAAAAAAGATATACAGGCGTGGATTAAAGATAATATTAATATTGGCAGCATTGATGTTAATATTATGACGAAATTAGATGCCGAGAACTATATTGACGATGAAGCATTGCCGATAGAATTTAATGATGCTCACGCCGCGTTGCGCGGATTTGCAAACAGTAACTTATCTTCTTCTCTTGTTCTATCTGCCGGAATGAATCCGCGTCTTTACAGTTATCTTGAAAAATTCGATGATTTCTATCCTGACAGTACCGGTATGCTGCGAAAAAAAATTATCTTAAAGGTCAGCGACTATCGGTCAGCTATTATTCAGGGTAAATTCTTGGCAAAGAAGGGGATTTGGGTCTCGGAATTTAGAATTGAATCAGGATTAAACTGTGGCGGGCACGCTTTCGCGAGCGATGGGTTTTTAATGGGTCCTATTCTCGAGGAATTCAAAAATCGGCGCGAGGAATTGATAGAGACAATACATAAGATACTGGTTGAAGCATTAAAAAGTAAAAATCGCGCGATTCCCGGGCATCCGATGAATATAAAGATTACAGCGCAGGGGGGCGTTGGGACAAACAACGAACATCATTTTTTGCTGGATTATTATGAACTTCAGTCCGTGGGCTGGGGAACTCCGTTTTTATTGGTGCCGGAAGTTGTTAATGTTGATAATGATACACTTGAATTACTTCGCGATGCAAAGGAATCCGATCTTTATTTGAGCAATATATCACCTCTGGGTGTTCCGTTTAACAGTGTTAGAAATAACTCTCAGGATTTGGATAAACAAGAATTAATTAATAAAGGGAGACCCGGCAGTTCTTGCCCAAAAAAATATCTTGTCTCCAATAAAGAGTTCACTAAAATATCGATATGCACTGCTTCAAGGCAGTATCAAAATCTAAAAATAAAGGAACTTGAAGCTAAGGATCTGCCTGAATCCGAAAAGAAAGCGGCATACTCAAAAATAGTCGATAAAGCGTGCCTGTGTATTGGTTTAGCCAATGCAGCACTCTTGAAAAATAACTTGGAAATAAAGGGAACCAATACCGGTGTTTCTGTATGCCCAGGACCCAATATGGCATATTTTGACAAGATACTTACTTTAAAACAAATGGTTGACCACATCTACGGGCGGGCTAATTACATTGATGAGGAAAAACGGCCAAACTTTTTCGTAAAAGAGCTTCAAGTATATATAGATTATCTAAGAAACCTTATAGAAGAAAACGGTACCGTTATTTCCGATAAGCAGGCTAAGTATTTTGAGACATTTAAGGATAACCTTTGTGACGGAATAGAGTATTATAAAAAACTTTATTCTTCTTATAAAGATAAATATTCGCATTTCAAAGGCGACTTTATGCAGGAAATTGAGCATCTCCATAACGAGCTGTGCAGTATTTTTATGGTTAAACACGAATAGAAATCGTTCATCGTGTAAATATGGCGTTCACCGAAAAGGTTTCTCGGCAAAAAATGCTAAGAAAGTTTTTAATGTACTTGGCAGTGAAGTTGCTGTACTTTTGAATTCAGCGTTCAAGGTAGCCGGGACACATCAAGTTTCCTTTAATGCTTCAAACTTGCCGAGCGGTATTTATTTATACAGAATCGAAAATGGTAACAACATTGTTACTAAAAAAATGATTTTTATGAAATAATTTCGCCGGAATCAAAACTATTTAAAACGCCGTCAGGGTTATTCCGGACGGCGTTTTTTGTTTAAACGTTTTGCTCGATTCTTTCCTTGAAGCAAATCAAATATTATTTTATATTTGTATAATAGTAGAAAAATATTTACACAAACAGAAAAGTAAATGAAATTACAATACCTTACAGCAGGGGAATCTCACGGCAAAGGTCTAATAGGAATTATCGAGGGTATTCCCGCGAATCTACCTGTTAGCGAAGAATTTATTAATGCACAATTGAAACGCAGACAGATGGGATACGGGAGGGGAGGCAGAATGAAAATTGAAAGCGATACGGTTGAAATATTCTCAGGAGTTAGGTTCGGTAAAACAACGGGGATGCCGATTTCATTTCTAATTAGAAATACTGATTGGGAGAATTGGACAGAGCGAATGTCAATTGAGGGAAAGAGAAATGATGTGCCGAAGATTACAATTCCAAGACCCGGGCACGCCGATATTGTCGGAGTTCAAAAATACTTATTGGATGATATTCGCAACTCGATTGAACGCTCGAGTGCCCGCGAAACTGCAGCACGTGTTGCCGTAGGGGCTTTCGCGAGGACGCTGCTAAGTTATTTTGATATTTCAATTGGCAGCTTTGTTGAAGGTTTAGGCGGCATTTATTCAAAAGAGAAAACATATTTATCCTTGATTTCAGGGAAAGAACTCCCATACAAAACGGGGTGGCTGTTTTCTGAAATCGCGGATCAATCGGAAGTTAGAGTGCTTGATCCGGAACAGGAAAAGAAAATTATCGCGCGAATTCAAAGAGCCAAAAAAGCAGGGGATACACTTGGAGGCACATTCGCGGTTGTGGCTACCGGTGTTCCTGTCGGGCTTGGTTCTTTCTCGCAGGCAAGAACTCGGCTTGACGCGCGGCTTTCTGAGTCTATTATGACAATCAACGCGGTGAAGGCTGTTGAAATTGGGGCGGGATTTTTATGTGCAGATTTGCCAGGCAGTAAAATTCACGATGAAATTATTTTTGAAAATGATGAAATAAAAAGAAAGACAAATCGCGCCGGCGGAATTGAAGGCGGCATAAGTAATGGTATGCCGATTATAATCAGAGGTGCTATGAAGCCTATCGCTACATTAATGACCCCGTTAGCAAGTATTGACTTAGAAACATTTAACACTTTAGAAGCAAGACGCGAAAGAAGTGATTTCACCGCGGTGCCTGCCTGTGCCGTAATTGCTGAAGCAATGACAGCTTGGACACTCGCGGAGAATCTTCTTGAAAAAACAGGCGGTGATTCCATTGAAGAAATTTCGGATAATATAAATATGTTCAAGAAAAAAATGCTTCAAAGGATTAAAAGAAATTTTAGAAAATTGCCGCTATGATTCTTTTAAATACGGAAAATATTATTATTAGGGTGTTTGAATTCAGTCCGTTTAATGAAAATACTTACTTAGTATGGGAACCTCTGTCAAGGGAAGCTTTTCTCTTAGACCCGGGTTGTCTTAACAATTCTGAAGAAAACGAGTTATTTGAATTTGTGTCAGTAAATAATCTGATAATCAAGTTTATGCTGAATACGCATTGTCATTTAGATCATATATTCGGGAACTATTTCATTAAACATACATTCCCTGAATGCCTATTTTATGCTCCGCCTTTGGATTTGCCTTTATTAAAAAACGCGGGCAGGCAGGCATCTCTCTACGGAATACACTGCAACGAGTCTCCGTTGCCTGATGTAGAAATAAAAGAGGAAGATGAAATATGTATAGGCAATTTAAAATTTAAACCATTATTTACACCCGGACACACCGCTGGTGAATTTTGTTTTTATGAAAAAAGAGCGGCTATTTGTTTTACAGGTGACGTATTGTTTCGAGAAAGTATAGGAAGAAGTGACCTTTGGGGAGGCAATGCAAATATTTTATTAAATTCTATTACAGAAAAATTATTTACTTTGCCTGAAGAAGTGCTTGTATATCCGGGGCACGGAGAGAGTACTACAATCGGGTATGAAAAAATAAATAATCCGTTTTTTTTATAATTAAAATTTGCTTACGTATTAAGAAATTATTTTCTAAATTAGTATCGTGTTTTTATAATATTCAAAAATAAATAATCAATCATATAAAACAACTAAAGGAATATTCTATGTTAAGGTTACTACGTGTTACTATGTTCAGTGTTCTCTTCTTCGGTACAGTTTTTGCACAGGTACAGTCGGCTTTGCAAGGATTGGCACTCGATGCAGGTAAAGCTTATGTTTCGCCTATAATTAGCGGTTTTGGTTCTAATCTAAATTCAGGATGGGTACATCGTGCCGTTGATGATAAAATTCTTGGTTTCGATCTTGAAGTTGGTGCTGTAATGATGGGCACGCCTTTCAAAGAAGTGAACAAGAATTTTTCAATTTCATCTCTGATTTCTTTAGACAGGAAACAAGCTACTGAAATTGCCCAACAACTAGTGCCTGGAGTACCTTCAACTTCACTATCTGGTTTGGTTGATTCAATAGTTGCCAAACAATTTAAAGCAACTATTTCCGGTCCAACAATTATTGGTGCAAAAGACAAAAATGTTGTAATAAGCATAACGTCAGGTCAATCAGTAACTTATACACCTGTCGGTGGCAATCCTCAGACTCTCACTTTGTCTAATCTTAATAACACAACTACAACTGATGCTAATGGTGTTCTTGGAGATTTAACGGCACTTCCAATGGCTGCTCCCCAATTAACATTTGGTACTATTTATGGCACTTCATTGTCAATTCGTTATTTGCCGAGTATTGAAGTTAGCAAAGAACTTGGTAAATTCGAATATTTAGGGTGGGGTATTCAGCATAATCTTGGAATGTGGCTTCCTATTCCTTATGTTAACCTTTCAGCTGCCTTTTTTACGCAGAAAATGAAAGTTGGAGATATTTTTGAGACTAAGGCTACCACTTTTGGCTTTTTTGCCAGTAAGAAATTCGGATGGGGCTTATTGAGCTTAACCCCTTACGCGGGATTTTCAATGGAATCATCTAATGTTTCAATTACGTATAATTATACGTTGGTTGATGTTCCTACTGCAGGGAGTACAAAAATAATACCAATTACTTTTAGCATTGACGGAGAAAACAAAACTAAACTTACTCTTGGTGCTTCATTAAAGATATTACTTTTCAACATCAATGCTGATTACAATATTGCCACCTACAATACTTTCTCAGCAGGTTTTAGTTTATACTTATAATAGTAGAAATATTTTATAGTATATAAAAAAAAGGCTGTTTTTCAACAGCCTTTTTTGTATTAATCTTCAGGATTATTTTTCGCGGCAAGCCGAGCATTTTTCCTATCCATATCCGTTAAATAACGTTTACGGATTCTGATTGAAAGCGGAGTGAACTCAACATATTCATCATCAGTGATCCATTCAATCGCCTGTTCTAAGGAATGCTGTTTAGGCGGTTCTAACCGAATAGCTTCATCTGCACCGGAGGAACGCATATTGGAAAGCTGTTTTGTCTTTGTAACATTTACAACCATATCATTTGAACGGGAGTTTTCACCGACAACCATACCAGCATAAACGTGAGTGGTTGGAGCAACAAAAAATACTGCCCGCTCCTGCAATTTGAACATCGCGTAGCCTGACGCTATTCCTTCCTCCATCGCCACGATTGCACCGCGCTGACGCTGAATTATCTCGCCCTTATACGGCTCATAACTGTGAAAGTTATGGTGAAGAATACCGGTTCCTTTTGTATCAGTCATAAATTCGGAACGATAACCGATTAAACCCCGTGCCGGACAAATAAACTCAACGCGAGTATTTTCCTTGAAAGGGAGCATATTTTTCATCTCGCCTCTTCGTTTGCCAAGTTTTTCTATAACAATACCGACAAATTCTTCCGGTACATCGATAATCACGTGTTCAACAGGCTCGCAGAGAACATCGGCAATTTTTTTCATAATAACTTGGGGCTTGCTGACCATAAATTCATAATTTTCGCGGCGCATATTCTCAATCAATATTCCGAGATGCAATTCACCGCGACCGCTCACCCTGAACGTATCTGCTGTTTCAGTCATTTCTACTCGTAACCCAACATTTGTCTTCAACTCTTTAGAAAGACGTTCACTGATATTTCGGGTAGTGACATACTTTCCTTCTCTGCCGGCAAAAGGGGAAGTGTTAACCATAAAATTCATAGATATTCTTGGCTCTTCAACAGGAACTGATGGTATAGGTTCGCAGTTTTCCGGGTTAGCCAGTGTATCGCCTATTTCAATATCTTCCATACCGGCAACAGCGATAATATCACCTGCCACGGCTTCTTCAATCTCAACCCGCTTGATATTCTCATAAGTATATATCTTTGTAATTTTAGCATTCTGTTTTTTGCCTTCGAGCGGCACGAGAACCACAGGGTCTGTAGCGATCAATTTACCTTCGTGAATTCTGCCAATCCCGATTCTTCCCAAATAGTCATTGTAATCAATCGCGGAGATTAACATTTTAAATGGAGTATCCGGGATAACTTTTGGAGAGCGGATTTTTTCCACTATGGTATCAAGCAGCGGTATCAAGTTATCAGATTCGTCAATAAGCTGATACTTGGCAATTCCTTGTTTGGCAATTGCATATAAAAACGGAAAATCTAATTGCTCATCAGTGGCTTCTAACGCGGAAAACAGATCAAATACTTCACTTAAAACATCTTCGGCTCTTGCATCTTTACGGTCTATTTTGTTGATAACTACTACCGGACGAAGTCCCAGTTCGAGTGATTTTTTTAATACAAATTTAGTTTGCGGCAGAGGACCTTCCGCGGCATCAACCAGCAAAAGCACGCCATCAACCATTTTCAGGGTTCTTTCCACTTCACCGCCAAAATCGGCGTGACCGGGAGTATCCACGATATTGATTTTGAAACCTTTATAACGTACACTTAAATTTTTCGCGAGAATAGTAATACCGCGTTCACGTTCAATGGCATTTGAATCCATAACGCGTTTTTCAACGTGTTGGTTATCGCGGAATGCACCGGTTTGGCGTAATATATGATCTACTAATGTTGTTTTGCCGTGATCAACGTGCGCGATGATGGCAATATTCCTGATTTTTGAGCTATCCAATAGGTTTTCTTTCTAAAAATAAATCTCAAAATAATCAATTTTTTGATGAAAATTAAGGGGATTTCGGTTAATATTCTTTAATGAAAGGTAACTGTTTAGGACCCTAACAATTCTCTGTTAGAAGATTGAGGTTTGTAGAAAATAAAGAAAACTCCATCCCGATTTTCCGTTAGGAAATCTATTGTCTAAAAATAATTATAAACAATACCGCAAGTTTTATGTTTTTACGTTGTCATATAAAAGTACAATCAAATTATTTTTTCAAGGAACCTGATGCGAAAGCTGTTTTTTCTACTCTTTTTGACCGCCGCACTTCTATTGCCGATTTATGGCTTATACGCGAACCCTTTTTCCCAAACGGATACTTTACAATTTATTTGCAACGAGCTTTTGGGCAGACCCACGTCTAATTCAGTTACTATCAACGCGTGCACAAATATAGCTATTGATGTATATTATGAATATGGTCTTGATTCTCTTGGTTACCAAAATCAAACCACCATTAAAACAAGTGCGGACAGCATCCCCTTTGTATTTGTTCTTGATAACCTGCTCCCGAATAAGCAATATTTTTACAGAATGAAATACAGACTATCAGGCACTGTCAATTATATCAACCGCGACAGTCATAGTTTCCATACTCAAAGGCCGTCAGGAAGTACTTTCACGTTTGCTATCGAGGCGGACCCGCATCTTGACACTAATTCAAATCCCGCGGTTTACGCGTTAACGCTTCAAAACATCGCCTCGAAGAATCCGGATTTTCTTTTGGACTTGGGCGACACTTTTATGTCTGAAAAGCTTGCAGTTCAAAGTCAATTGGAAATAACAAAACGTCATCTGCTCTTCCGGTCTTATTTTGATATCGTATGTCATTCGGTGCCGCTCTTTCTTGTTCAGGGAAATCACGATGGAGAACTTGGCTGGCTGCTTAATAGCACGGCAATCAGTCTTCCCGTGTTGAATTCTAACACTCGGAAAATATATTACCCTAATCCCGTCCCCGACGCGTTTTATTCAGGCAATTCAAAAAGTGAATCTTTCGTTGGTCTCCGCGAAAATTACTATGCTTGGGAATGGGGGAATGCCTTGTTTATTGTTCTTGATCCATATTGGTACACTAAAAGCAAACCGGGATGGGGATGGACTCTTGGAACAGATCAATATAAATGGTTCAAGAATACAATAGCCGGGAGTCACGCGAAATTTAAATATATATTCTGCCATCAGTTGGTTGGCGGTAATGGCAATGATGGACGCGGGGGATCCGAATTCGCTGATTTTTTTGAAAATGGCGGGGCAAATTCGGATTCTACTTGGGGATTTGATAGTTATCGTTCCGGATGGGAGAAACCGATTCATTCGCTAATGGTTGAAAACAAAGTAACCATATTTTTCCACGGTCACGACCACTTTTACGGGAAACAGGACAAAGACGGGATAGTGTATCAGGAAGTCCCTCAGCCGTCCTTGAAAAGCTACACGAATAATTCCGCCGCGTCTTATGGTTACGTGAACGGGGTAATTCTTCCGAACCGGGGTTATCTTCTTGTAACGGTAACAGATACGAGTTCTAAAGTCGAGTACGTTAGGACATACTTGCCAACTGAAGAGAACAGTACTCGGCACAATAAAGATATAAGTCACACCTACACAATTGTTAAATCCGATTCTACTTCGGGAATTTCAGAGTTCAGCCCTTTACCGGGGGATTTCGCGCTTTTTCAAAACTATCCAAACCCGTTTAATCCCAGTACGATAATTGGTTATCGCCTGTCGGAAAGTGCATTCGTTTCACTGAAAGTATATAACCTTTTAGGAAAAGAAATTGCGGTTTTAGTGAATGGAATGCAATCTCTCGGGAAATATGAGATTGAATTTAACACGTCAAACTTGGCAGGCGGCATATATTTCTATAAAATCACGGCAGGCAAAAATAATGCTGTCGGTAAAATGCAATTGTTGAAATAAATTTACACCAACTACAATAAGAAAGACAAAATGAAAACGAAAATATCTATAATTATGCTGTTTTTTTGGCACTTTGCAGGAATCGCCTTTGGACAAACTAACACTGTTGGTCTGCTTTTTTACGACACCACGAAAGCGTTCGCGGGATATACTCTTTTCACTCCCTTAAAATCCACAAAAACATATTTAATCAATATGAATGGAATGTTAGTTCACTCGTGGAACAGCTCGTATCAGCCCGGGCAGTCCGTGATGCTCCTTTCCGATGGCAATCTTTTGCGGACAGCAATGGTGGGTGCAGGCAATCATTTTGTTCAGGGTGGTGTCGGCGGAAGAGTTGAGCTATTTGACTGGAACGGTAATTTAATTTGGTATTTCGAACATTTCGGAAATCTTTATAGCACTCATCACGACATCGAATATATGCCGAACGGAAATATTCTAATGATCGCGTGGGAGAAAAAGACTTTAGCCGAAGTGGTTGCCGCCGGACGTGACACTGCTAAAGCAACTTACGCGGAAGTTTGGTCGGAAAAAATTATTGAAGTCCAACCGGACAAAGTGTCCGGCGGCGGAACAATAATATGGGAATGGCATATTTGGGATCATCTGGTTCAGGATTTTGACAGTTCCAAAGCAAATTACGGAATCGTTTCATCGCGTCCTGGATTATTCAACATCAACTACGGTGATAAAAAAGTGGATTGGCTTCATTTTAATTCAATCAGATATAATTCGGACAGGGACGAAATAATGGTCAGTGTTCACGCGATACACGAATTCTGGATAATAGATCACAGCACAACTACCGCTCAGGCGGCGGGACATTCCGGAGGCAATCGGGGGAAAGGCGGTGACTTGCTTTATCGATGGGGAAATCCTTTAGCATATAAATTAGGAACTGCCACGAATCAAAAGCTATATTCTCAGCACGACGCGAGATGGATAGATAACGGATTACAGGGAGCAGGGAATATTTTGATATTTAATAACGGGACAAAAAGGCCGGGAAGAGTGTATTCTTCAATTGAAGAAATTATCCCGCCCTTGGCAACGGATGGTTCGTATATAAGAGAGCAGGATTCTGCTTACGGACCATCTGTTACAGCTTGGTCGTTTGTAGCCAATCCTGATACTTCCTTTTATGCTGAAAACATTTCTGGCGCAACACGGTTGCAAAACGGTAATTCTCTCATTTGCGAAGGACCGAAAGGAAAATTTTTCGAGGTTGATTCTTCCAAACAGATCGTGTGGACCTATATGAATCCGGTTGCAGCAAGAATTTTTTCTCAGGGTGAAACTCCCACAGATAATATGGTTTTTAAAATCTATCGTTATGCGCCGACCTATTCCGGTTTGTCAGGAAAAGTTTTAACTCCCGTTGGACCGATTGAACTTCCAAGCGCGATTGAGAATGATGTTAGCTCTATTGGAGATTTTAAGCTATATCAGAATTATCCAAACCCGTTTAATCCCGAAACATCCATTCGGTACGATGTTCCCAAAACGGGAAATGTTCTCTTAAAAGTGTTCGATACGATGGGGAGAGAAGTGGCAACGCTTGTTAACGATTTTCAACAGCAGGGAACATATACGGTTTCATTTAACGCGGATAAGTTTTCAATCCCGAGCGGTATATATTATTACAGAATCACAATCGGCGGTTTTTCAAAATGCGTAAAAATGATTTGTCTGAAATGATACAAAAGAGGTATAGGATGTTCTGTTTTTCAAACTTAAATATATTTATCTTGTTGATAATAACTATGTTTCTACCTCGTTTAGAGGCTCAAAAACTGCTCCCTTTTAAATTGCCTGATACAGGACAAACAAGCGGTTACACAACTACAAAAGGAGAGGATTCCGACTACTCCATAAACCCGCTTTCTTATACAGACAATGGCAATGGAACAATAACCGATAACAATACAGGGTTAATGTGGCAAAAAGTTGACGGCGGCGAAATGGTGTTTGAAAGTGCTGCTGCCTATTGCAGGAATCTAAATTTGGTTAACTATAATGATTGGCGGCTTCCAACCAGCAGCGAATTATTTAGCATTAATAATTATAATACTCTTAACCCCGCGTTAGATACTTTGTATTTTACAAAAACAACAGCAGATTATTGGTGGACGAGTGATAAACAAATAGATGATTCAACAAAAATATGGGTAGTTAATGCAGGGGGCGGAATAGGTGCGCATCCTAAAACAGAAACTATTGGCACAGGCGGAACAAAACGCTTTAATGTAAGAGCAGTGAGGAATATATTCTCAACAATATTTTCCATTACTCATTTTTCTGATAACGGGAATGGAACTATCACCGATAATTATACTGGTCTCATTTGGCAAAAAATTCAATCTCAAAATCCAATGACTTGGGAAGAATCCTTGGCTTACAGCGGAACATATTCATTAGCGGGGAAAACAGACTGGAGACTGCCGAATATAAAAGAACTGCAATCGTTAAACGATGAAAAATTGTATAAACCGGCATTCGATAAATCATATTTTCCAAATGTGCTATCAGGAAACTTTTGGTCTTCTACTACAATGTTTAATACATCGGCTAAGGCTTGGGATATTAATACAGATTACGGAATTGTTTCTTACAATGATAAAACGCTTAAACAAAATGTTATATTAGTCAGAGGCGGAACAGATAATTCGGACATAGGAATTTCTGAAATTACCATACAAGGCGGTGAGTATCAAATGGGAGATCATTTTAATTTTGTCGATCCCGCTCATCCGAGCGATGAAACGCCGATTCATTTAGTAAAAGTAAATTCCTGCCTGATGGCAAAGACCGAGACTACTAATCAACAGTTTCTTGCTTTTTTAAACTCTTATTTTATCAAAGGCTTAATAGAAGTAAGAAATAACATCGTTTATGGTATAGGAGGAAGCGATATATATCTATACACGAATCAGTATGCTCCATATTATAGCATAAGTTTCAACGGGAAAGTATTCGCGATGGCTGATTTCAGATCAAATCACCCAGTGGTTGGAGTTATGTGGTATGGTGCTGCTGCTTATTGTAATTGGCTCAGTGTTCAGAATGGCTTGGACGAGTGTTATAACCTTAATTTATGGAGCTGTGATTTTACAAAAAATGGCTATCGTCTTCCTACTGAAGCTGAATGGGAATTTGCTGCCAGAGGAGGGCATCTGAATCCTTACTTAAATTATCCTAATGGAAACACGATAGATACCGCGATGGTGAATCTACCTAATTCAGGAGACCCTTACGAGACAGGCGAATATCCATATACAACGCCCGTTGGATTTTACAATGGTACTTTGAAACAAAAATCGGATTTCAATTGGCCCGGCAGCGCGGCAAGCTATCAGACCACTAACGGCGCAAATTCTTACGGTTTGTACGATATGGAAGGTAATGTCTGGGAGCTTGTCAATGATTGGTACGGACAAAACTATTACAGTATCAGTCCGTACGACAATCCGAAAGGACCAGACTCTGGATTTATTATGCTGGATGGGAAACCATACAGAGGAATGCGCGGCGGCAACTGGTATAACGGGCTTGTGACTAATGGAGTGAATGATGGTCATTCGAGAGTCTCTAACAGGAACCCGTCTTATTACCGCGGACCGCAGGACCCGAATCACCCTTGGTATCATATAGGCTTTCGAGTTGTTAGAAATTACTCGGCATCGACCGGATTATATGATCAAAAAGATATTCAACCGAATGAATTTAAGTTAGAACAGAATTATCCAAATCCGTTTAATCCCGAAACCTCTATTAGGTATTTCCTGCCATTGAACTCTTTTGTTACATTGACGGTTAGCAACAGCCGCGGGCAAGAAGTGATAAAATTGGTAAATGGAACAAAAACCGCGGGCTGGCATAAAGAAGTTTGGAACGGAAAATCTGCGCCAAGCGGAATTTATTTTTGTCGGTTCTCTGATGGTTTTCATCAATCAACAATCAAAATGCTTCTCATTAAATAACTATCTAAAATAAATTATGATCGGAAATAATATGAAACACAAACTTGTTTTCTTCGCGATAATTATTCTTCTATCCGTTAATGTCTTTGGACAAACAAGAACCATTGGCGTAATTATAAATGACACGGCACGCGCGTTCAAAGGTTATACGTTGTTCGCGCCCAAACAAAACACGATGACCTATCTAATCAATAACGAAGGCAGAATCATAAATAAATGGACGGCAAGTAAATATCCCCCCGGACAGTCAGTTTATCTACTTGAAAACGGCAATATACTTCGCACTTGTATGACACAAGGAAATCTCGGAACCGGAGGAGGAGAAGGCGGGAGAATTGAAGAATATACTTGGAGCGACAGCCTCGTGTGGAGTCTGGATTTTTCAACCGCAACATATATGCAGCATCACGACATCAGACTATTACCAAACGGGAATATTATAATGTTGGTTGTCGAGAAAAAAACTAACGCGGAAATTATCGCCGCGGGATTTAATCCGGCAAATTTTCAGCCCGAAGTCACGCAAAAAGGAATGATGCTCCCCGATTATGTCGCTGAAATTAAACCGACAAAACCGATTGGGGGAACCGTTGTATGGGAGTGGCATACGTGGGACCATTTGATTCAGGAATTTGATGCGGCAAAATTAAATTATGGCGTTGTGAAATCTCATCCGGAATTAATCGATGCTGCCGGCGATCACAGGCAATTGCCTGTTTTCTGGAATCATATGAATTCGATTGATTACAATCCCGAACTTGACCAAATTGTAATGAGTGTCAGGGGTAACAGCGAACTTTGGATAATAGACCACAGTACTACAACTGTTGAGGCAAAAGGTCACACCGGAGGGGCGCGAGGAAAAGGCGGCGATCTTCTTTACCGTTGGGGAAATCCCTCAACTTATGGAATCGGAAATGTAAGCAATCAGAAGTATTTTGAGCAGCACGATGTTGAATGGGTACGACCCGGAAATCCCGGTGCAGGGAATCTCACTTGCTTTAACAACGGTGTGGGGCGGAATTATTCAACAGTGGACGAGATTACTCCGCCTATAGATGCTAATGGAAATTATACATTTACCGCGGGTTCTGCATTTGGTCCTTCCTATTTCACTTGGAGTTATCAGGCAACTCCGCCAAGTTCTCTTTTCGCGCACGATATTTCGGGAGCGCAAAGACTGCCAAATGGAAACACTATTATTTGTGCCGGTCCGTTTGGATCATTAACGGAAGTAACTTCCTCCGGTGAAACGGTATGGAAATATATAAATCCTGTTACCGATTCAGGCCCGCTAACTCAGGGAGATACTTTACCGAATAACCCTGTTCGTCCGGAAGAAAAAATGAACTCCGTATTCAGAGTATATAGGTATCCAATCACGTATTCGGCATTTAGCGGAAGAACTATTGTTCCAGGAGACTTTGTTGAAAAATATTCAACAAATGAAGCTGATGAAGCAAAGCAGACATCAAAAAAATTTGAATTATTTCAGAATTATCCAAACCCGTTTAATCCAAGTACTTTGATTAATTATCAGGTGCCTGCTTATGGATATGTATCACTGAAAGTATTTGATATTATGGGGCGCGAAGCGGCGACATTAGTGAGCCGATATCAAGAGTCCGGAACTTACAATGTTACTTTTGATGGAAGTAAATTAGTTTCCGGAGTTTATTTTTATAAACTGCAGGCAGGGAGTTTTGTTCAGACAAAAAAAATGATTTTAACAAAATGAGTGCCAAGCGAAGCTTGGACATTACTAATTGGGTGCGGCGGGAGAGTTGCGACTTCCGCCAAGTCCCATCATAGAAAAATTGTAACTCTATGCAGGGTCTCCTGAAAAAGCCAAAATAGTTACACCGGTTATAGCTCAGATGAGTATTTTCACAAAACTAAATAGCCAAATTATGAGTAACACAATTTCGCAATTAACTATGCCTGATGTTTAGTATGTCACCATCTTTAACTATATATTCTTTTCCTTCAAGCCGCCAAACACCTGCATCTTTGCACTTCTGAAAAGAACCGTGTTTCAAGTAATCCTCATAGTGAACAACTTCTGCGCGGATAAACTTTGCATAGAAATCCGTGTGAATAGTACCGGCGGCATCCTGTGCTGTCATATTTTTTTTGATAGTCCAAGCGCGGCATTCATCTTCACCAACAGTAAAGAAAGAATGTAAGCCTAATAAGTCATAAGATGTTCGTAATATAGTATCCAAAGTTGATTCTGAAATTCCAAAATCTGATTTAAATATTTCTGCTTCATCTTCCGGAAGCTGGGCTAATTCATATTCAAACTGTGCAAAAAACGGAAATATTGGGAAATTATCCTTTCCAAAACGAGATTCCAAATCGGCAACAATTTGGACGGATTTGTCTTTCGAATCCTCATCGCAATTAATTCCAATTATGAGCGGTTTTCCAGTAAGGAATTGGTAACCTGAAAGTATTTTGGATTCAGACGCATCCAACGAAAGCGTCCTAACCGGATGCTCATTTTCGAGATGCGCTTTTAATTTTAGAAATACAGGCTGTTCTTTTGCTAATTGCTCGTTTTTAGCTTTTAAAATATCTTTTTCTATTTTTTCCAATCGTTTCTCAACGAGGGCAAGATCGGAAAGAAGAAATTCAACTTCAAAAAATTCTATATCACGCGGGGGGTTAACAGTTTCTTTCGGATGGGGAACACTGTCATTTCTAAACTGCCTGACAATATGAATAAGTGCATCATTATTTTTTACTGAATTCAGAAAATCGGCTGTTATTTTAATTTTTTCGTCTTCGAGAGAAAGTCCCGTGATATCCATAAACTCTAAGGCGGCATAGGCTTGTTTCTTCGGATTAAAAAGAGCTATTAATTTATCTAACCGCGCATCGGGCACAGTTACTAACGCGCGTTTGGATGATGATTTGCTTTCGCCTGTACCTTCTAAAGTTGAAGTAAGTGTCTGAAAGAGAGTAGTTTTCCCTGAATTTTGAAAGCCGATTAGTCCGATTTGCATATTTCCGTTAAATTTTTGTTAAATGAATAACAAAATATATGATTATATGACTTTGTAAGCAATGAAAGGTTTATTCTTATTGATATTTTTATTAAATTTCGTATATGTAATTATTAAATGGATAAAGAGAAATTATGATATTCCCGGGTTCATCGATTCTTCGCGATACTGTAACTATGATTCTTGCCGGCGGACAAGGAGAACGGTTGTCGCCATTAACTACGTTCAGGTCTAAACCTGCCGTTCCATTTGGCGGTAAATACCGAATCATAGACTTTGCACTTTCTAATTGTCTTAATTCCGGTTTACGGAGAATATATATATTAGTGCAATATAAATCAGATTCACTGAACCAGCATATCTTCGAGGCGTGGAGCATATTCAATCCGGAGTTAGGCGAATTTATTTATACCGTGCCTCCTCAAAGGAAACTTAATGGCGATTGGTATCTTGGCACTGCAAACGCAATCTATCAGAACCTAAACCTGTTCTCTGATAAAAAATGCAACAGGGTATTGATGCTTAGCGGTGATCATATATATAAAATGGATTACTTGAAAATGCTTTCCTATCACAGTGATATGAAAGCAGATTTGACAATAGCGTGTATGGAAGTACCGGTTGATGAAGCTGCGCAATTTGGTGTAGTGGGTGTTGATACAAGTTACCATTTAGAATCATTTATAGAGAAACCTGTTGTTCCGCCTGAAGACCCAAATAAACCGGGGTATTCTATGGTAAATATGGGAGTATATATATTCAATGAGCCGGTTTTACGTCAGGTCTTTCACGAAATGCAATCCAAAAAACTGAAAAGTATAGATTTTGGTCAGGATATTATTCCGTATATGATTCGATCTGATTATAATGTTATGTCATACACGTTCGTTGATGAAAACAAAAAACAAAAACCATACTGGAAAGATATTGGGACCATTGATAGTTATTACGCCGCGAGTATGGATTTAATTAGCGTTAATCCCGAGTTTAACTTGTATGATTATGACTGGCCCATCCGTACATATCAGAATCAATATCCGCCTGCGAAAACTCTTTCACACGAGGGCGAACGTATCGGCAGATCCCTCAATTCAATGATATGCGATGGAACAATCGTATCGGGAGGGTTGGTAGAACGATCCATTATCGGAGCCAACGTAAGGGTTAATAGTTACGCGTATATTACCGATTCGATAATTATGAACAGTTGTAATATCGGCCGCCGTGCAAAAATTAGACGTGCCATTATAGATAAAAATGTTAAAATCTCCGAAGCTGCAGAAATTGGTTTTGATCCGGTAAAAGACAAAAAAAGATTTACGGTTACTGAAAGCGGAATTGTTGTGATTCCAAAGAATTATGTTTTTTAATATTTATCAAAAAACAAAACCAAAGGATTAGTTTTCATTCAGCTTATGAATGATATATTAAGATCAAAAATTGATAATGCTCCCGATACTCCGGGAGTATATCAGTTTTTTAGTGAAAGCGGGAAAGTTCTGTATGTGGGGAAAGCAAAAAATTTAAAAAATCGTGTGCGTCAATATTTCCTGACTAATCTCCCTTCCCCTCGTATTTTAATAATGACAAAGAAGATTGTTGATATTGAAATGATTGTCACTGATTCTGAGGTTGAGGCTTTAGTACTTGAGAACAATCTCATTAAACAGCTTAAACCTCGTTATAATGTCCTGTTAAAAGATGATAAGTCATTTCCATATATTAAAATAACTAATGAACCTTATCCGCGTATTTTTTATACAAGGCAGGTTGTTCGGGATGGGTCCCGTTATTTTGGACCCTATACGGATGTAAAAAATATGCGTGCATCTATCCGATTAATTAACCATATATTTAAAATTCGCGGTTGTAAACTGTCAATTGATAATACGGCCATTGAAAAGAAAAGATTTAAGGTTTGCCTCGATTATCATATCAAAAAATGTGACGGACCTTGTGAAGGTTTAATTTCGCAGCAAAATTATAGGGTAATGCTTGACTCAGCAGTGAAGGCAATATCGGGTAAAACAGGTGAGATTATCAAAGATTTGAAGCAGCAAATGCAAGCTGCATCGCTTAATTTAGAATTTGAGAAAGCAGCCGGTTTTCGCGATATGCTTCAAAAACTTGAAGCATTGGCAGAAAAACATAAAGTTGTTTCCGATGACGAAGAAGACCGTGATATTATTGCAATTGCATCTTCCGAGAAAGATGCAGCTTGCAGCATTTTTTCGATAAGAAGCGGGAAACTGATTTCAAAAAAACAGATTGGGATTGCTGTTGACGAAGAAGTTCCAATAGATGAAATTTACCTTTCAACAATTAAACAATATTATTCCAATGAGTATGTTGATATTCCAAAGGAAATAATAATTGAAATTGAACCGCCGCAGGATGATTCATTGAAAGACTGGCTTACATTAAAAGCGGGGAAAAAGGTGAATATTTTCTCCCCGAAACGCGGCGATTTAAAGTCATTAGTAAAAATGTGTCTGGAAAATGCGCGGCTGCAGCTTGGTGAAATTCAATTGCAAAAAATGAAAAAAGAGGGCAATGTTCCGCATACCCTGGCTGCATTGAAACGTGACCTTCGGCTTTCAAAATTGCCGCGACGAATTGAATGTTATGATATCAGCAACTTGCAAGGCAGTAATATAGTAGCAGCGGGGGTTGTGTTTCAAGACGGGAAACCAAAGAAAAGTGAATATAGAAAATATATAATCGAAGGTGTTGAAGGACCCAATGATTTTGAAAGTATGTATCAGGTAATCACAAGGCGGTTTAAACGCTTAAGAGACGAGAAACAACCTATGCCTGATTTAATTGTTATAGATGGCGGAAAGGGACAACTTTCCTGCGCGATTTCTGCTCTCAGAGAAGTTGGCATCAAAAATTTTGAAATTATAGGACTTGCAAAAAGATTAGAGGAAATATTTCTTCCGTTGGACCCTAATCCTGTAATAATTCCAAAAACTTCTTCCGCGCTAAAATTGCTGCAGATTATCAGAGATGAAACTCATAGATTTGCTATAACTTTTCATAGATTACGAAGGGCAAAGAATTTCATATCATCAGAGTTATTGGATATTCCGGGGATCGCGGAGAAAACTGCAGAGAAATTATTAAAACACTTTGATAGTTTATCGGGAATTCAAAATGCGCAGCTATCATCATTGACAGATGTTCTTGGCGAAAAAAAAGCTAACACTGTTTTCAATTTTTTTCATCGCGACTACTAACTGCAAAAATCAAGGGGTGAAACCAATGAATAAAAATAGTAAACAAATTTGTTCAGAGTTTATATATTCTTCACTATTTTAAAAGTTTAATTGCAAAAAATCGATAATTTAAACAAAAATATGATATCAAGATATTTATTACCGGCATTCATCTATATACTTGCTATTCTCGCTCTGAATGGTTGCACGCAGGAAAAGAAGCTATTTACTGTTTATAGTCTGCACGAAGTAGTTTTGCGCGCGATGCGGGGAGATGCTATTGCTAATGACACTCTTTCTCAGCTATTCGACCTGACCATTCCTGTCAACCCGAGGTATAATGCTTTTTTAATAGACAGCTTTGATACAAAATTCGGGAAACGGGTTTATACTATTCTTCTTGAATATCCGAATCCTTTTTATAACAGATTTGCTATTTATGATTCATCACTTAATTTATTGCTTATTGATAGATCGCTTAACGGTAACTTGACGTTGGCAAAATTAGACCAAACCGCGGAGCATTTTTTAAGCGTGACAGAATCATTTAGGACAAAGGATAACATTAAACTTGAGCGTTTGAGTTTATACGCGGTAAAGAGAGACAGCGCGCTGCTTGCATTGCGGACTTTTATGAAGTATGATGACTCGACTAATATGGTATCGCAAAAATTATTAAATGTTTCAGGAAGCTCGATATATATGGTCGCCGCCGCGGAGCCTGCAAAGCTGCTGGTGAAAAGAGAATTTCATTATTCCCTTGATACTGCTACACACAAATTCAGGTCAGATAACAGACCTTTTGAGGAGTCAGTTACTAATCTTATTTTTGCTTATAAAAAATCATATAGCGATGATCAAATATTCGATAAAAAAAGCGCGCTAATATCAATCGGCAATCTTCCTGTTCCGGATACTTCAAAAAAATATAACAATGCGAAAGAAAAGAAAGCCGGCTTTTCAATTTCTTTGCCGCCTTCCGGATGGTCAACTGAAAAAGATATCTTTATATCAAATCAGTTAAAGAAACCAATGAAAGGTACACAGTATTCTAATGCAGCGCAGGGTGCAAAGTTTATGGTTATAGAGATTCCTTACAGTGATCAGGCAGAAAATTATATAAACTATACTTTAGATCAAAGTGCTGCAAAAAATTATTTAATGCGTTTTTCCGAGAAAATACCGTTTAAAAGGAATTATCTATTATTTTTTGAGTGTACTTGTTCAAACAGACGGTTCCTGCTGATTTTTGATGTGCTGCAAAAAAGTTATGATAAATACAATAACACTGATTATAAGCAGATAATTAACTCATTTTCCATAGACTGCTGAAAGGTAGAAAGCTATGAATATTTACTTAATACGACATTCCGAAGCAGAGCCGGTAAGTTCTCAGGTTCGTGATTTTGACAGAAATTTAACTGTTCAGGGTGAGGAATCTCTGCGAAAGGCAGCTGATGGATGGAAAAAATTAATTAGCCAATTTGATTTTATTGTTTCCTCTCCTCTAAATAGAGCCTTACAAACCGCGGAAATAATAAAAGAAGGATTCAAGACAAAAAGCGAAATAATCATTGATAAAAAGGTGGTTGGAGGCACTACGAAAGAAATTCTGGAAATTGCTTTTGCACTTGATGGTAAAGAAATTGCTTTTTGCGGGCACGAACCTACTATGTCAAACTACCTCTCGGAAATGACCTGCAGCGGAAATTTGTATTTGAGCTTTCGAAAAGCAATGATAGCGAAAATTCACTTTGATGGTAGACCGAGATTAGGAGCAGGCGAATTGGAGTTTCTCATTCCTGCAAAAGCCTATAAATAAAAAACCGGGAAGATACTTACAAATAGAATTCACTGACCGTTGCTTCCTTCCGGACCTGGCGGGGTTGGGTGTTTCTATATTAAATATTTCCCGGAACACAAAACTACACATTTCCTACGTGATGACCAAAAACAATTTGGCGGAAATGGTACAGGCTTAGTAAATATAAATTGTGAAGACTTTGGTATGAGGCTTTCAACCTCGGTTTCATTCTCGCAGGATTGGAAAGGGGGATCGTTAATTGAAAACAGGGATAAACTTCCTCT
>CAIYTF010000037.1 GCA_903929035.1 uncultured Ignavibacteriales bacterium | reverse complement strand
ATCTTCGATACATACAAGAGCTCTTAGGGCATAAGAGCAGTAAGACGACGGAAATCTATACTCACGTATGCGAAAAGAGTTTACTAAAAATTTCAAGCCCCTTTGATAATTTGTAAGAAATATTATGCATCTCGAAGGTGTATAAAGCATTGCAGAATAGCTGGCTTTATACACCTTTTGGTGGGATATGGTGCATAGATAAAGGAGTTAGCAGCAAGCAAAAAAATAGCACTACTAAGACTACATAAAACTATGAAAAATCCACCTAAAGTATTTATCTCCTACTCTTGGGATAATGAAGAACATAAAGGTTGGGTTCTTGAACTCTCGAATAAACTTAGATCCAATGGAATTGATTCAAATATTGATCAATATGAACTTCTGCCAGGTCATTCAGTTACACAATTCATGGAGAAATCTATCCGTGAAAATGATTTTGTTTTAATTGTTTGTACTCCAAAATATAGGGATAAATTCAACGATAGAAATGGAGGGGTCGGAAATGAAGGTGATATGATTGCAGGTGAACAACTTTATCTAAGAAATTCTGGAAAATTTATACCTATATTACGTATGGGAGAATGGATTGAATCTGCACCTACATGGGCTTTAAGTAAATATTACCTTGATTTTCGAAATCCAGAATTGATAATTAAAAATTTTCCAATTCTACTTTCAACATTAAAAAAGAGCACTGTAAAACCTCCACCAATTATTTTTAATGAATCGTTATTCAAAATTATAATAGATTTTCAATTTGGTTTAGAATCAATAGCAGAGGCTTTAAAAAGCAATAATTTGTTTAATATTGAATTTCCATATGAAATAAATATAGAAAAAAATAGAATTATAATTGAGCTTGATAACATTGATGACCTCAATTTATCAATAATCAAGGTTTTAGAAAACCTAGTGTATGTTGATTGGAAAAAGCAAGGTTTTAAAATACCTCCCGAAATTGATATTTATCTTTCTGAATTTAGTGATGAGTTGAAATTTAAAAGTGAAAATATCTCACGTAGCTTCGTTAATTGCTATGCTTCTATTGAAGTTTTTAATCAATTATCAGATGAGCAGAAAGAGCTTTTTATCAATGTATCTCCTGATGTATTAACCTTACAAGAAGAAAGATTATTTGGACATATTTTACGTGATTTTTCTTATTATCAAAGAGAAAATGTCTTAAAGAGATTTGCTTTTTCTTGGTTAATTATAGACCAATTACCAATTGGAAGTTGGGGACACTCTGTTTCAAAATGGATGGATTCGGTATGGATTAACATTGGTAATTTTAACTCAAATGAAAGAATGGAAGATGAAGGTGGTTTTGAAACTACAATTCTAAACTTAAATCTATTAATAGACATTATATCTTATGAAAAGATCCAAAATACTAATATATGGAATACTGCTTGGGAATATCTAAAAAAACGTTTTGACGGAGAGGGATTTGGCCCTTTAGAAAGTAATTCGGGTTTAAGAGAAGGCTCATACATAAAGTCATCAGTTAGACATACCGCCTTAACAACATATCTATTTGGTAAAATAATTAGTTCCAAGGAATGTTTGACAAATAAATACGATGATTATTTTATAAAGGGAATAAGAAAACTTTTTCTTAAAGAAATAGATTTTAACGAAAGTGGTAAAACCATTTTAAAAGTTGATGAAAGAAATCCTTCATTGCAATATTTTCTTTATTGGAATATTATCAATTTCCTCAACAATGAAGATGTATCAAGACTGATTCATTCAAGTCTAAATATTAAAACGGTATTTAATCATTGGAATCAAAGTTCATCTATTTTTGAAAGACAACTATTATCCAATGATTATAATTTTAGAGATGAGTGCTTCACTACCAACCTAGTTATTCCTTATTGTAAATTTCCAAGAATGGAAGTTTATACCTTTTTAACTTCTGTTTTATTTATTAATAATCAAATGCCCAATACGATTATAAATAAATATAAAAATGGAATAGAACTAATTGTAAAAAAATACCTTAATGAGTTTGGTGATCTAGCCAAGCGGTATTCTTCTGACTATTTGCGTGATAAAATAAGAGGTATTAGAGGTGCATATCAGCATCTTGGGAACAGCAAGGAGGAAACAGTTTCACCAGATGTTGGATGTACTGCCATAATGTTAAGAATTTTAAGGGCTGATTATATTGTAGATACTTTGTGGAAAGAGACCCCGACATGGTTAAATAAAGTTTGTTTTTTTCTGAACGAAGATTTATCAGAAAGCTTTGATAAATTCATTATTTACCCTGAGATATTCGATTTAACTAATGCGGGCATGCTAACAAACTATATTATAGGTGATTCACAAGAGCTAATAAATTTTAATGTTGACAAAAATCTTCTTGATTACCATTTTGACAAAAGTGGCATTATCAAAACCGAAACAATTGATGGCCTAATATCAAATTTACAAGACAACAAAAATAAAGCTCAAATCTCAACTTTTTCGTTAAGTGCTTTGATTCAAGAGAAAAGACCAAGGAGATATACCGATTCTGATGATTTGAATTATTTAGACTTTCTGGAAAATATGCCTAATGATAAGAAGAAATCTTATTTAACTGCATTGGCATATAATGACTGCATTGATGAATTTAAGAATGTGCATTTATCCGATGCAAGAAGAAAAATCATTGAGCAAGAATTTGCAAAAATGGAAAAACATCTGGCCAAATTAGAAAAAAAGACATTGCTTGATGCAGGTTGCGGATTAGGTGATTTTGCAAATCATTTCAAATTGAATGGTTATGATGTTACTGCTGTTGATATATCTCAGAAAATGATAGATGCAGCAAAATCTAAATATCCAAATGTTGATTTTGAGGTTTTGGATTTAATCGAAATGCCTGAAAACTGGATTAATATGTTTGATGGTATTATTTGTGTGACCGCATTTCAACATATACCTTTTGAACAGGCAAATAATATTTTAGAGAAATTTTATAAAGCGCTAAGAAACGAAGGAGTACTTCGAATTGATATTCAAATAGGTCGAGAAATGGGATATGATCCTGATATGAGATACATTGAGTCCTATGAAAGTACAGATGATGCAATCAACAAATTAGAAATAAAAGAAATTGGATTTAAAATATACGAGATCAGAGAATGGAAGTTGAATAAAGGAAAAAATTCATATAGGCGAAAAATTGAGTTTAATTTTGTAGAATTATGGTTGAAGAAATAGATCGCCAGCTGCTAACACGCGGTATAATACATCGGGGTATAAGAGGTTATTAAAGCTTGCTGCCACGCATCAAGTTCGGTGAAACTGGATAGGAAAGTAGCCCGTAATCCCCAACGATTTCATACCGCCATCCGTTATGCCTCATTGTAAAAAGACCGCAGACTTCTGCTTCAAAAAAAATATCATAACTTCAATAAAATAATATCGAAATAAATGAAATTTAACTATGCGTAACGCAAAAATATCCATTCGTTTCTTTGACGACCGCGAAGTACGCGCTATTTGGGATGAAGAAAATGCCAAGTGGTGGTTCTCTGTGTTGGATATTGTTGCAGTGCTTACCGACCAAGATGACTATTCAAAAAATCGCAATTATTGGAAATACCTTAAAGCAAAGTTAAAGAAAGAAAATAGCCAAGTGGTTAGTGCTACTACCCAGTTGAAGTTTCTTGCTCCAGACGGCAAAAGACGTTTTGCTGATATGTTGGATTACAGCGGCATTATTGCCTTAGGCAAAGAATTTCCGGGCAAAAAGGCAAACCGATTTATTGAATGGTTTACATACAGTGATGAGAGTATAGACGGAAAAAGTAAAACAAAAGCGTATGCATTGTTTGAAAGTACTTTTATCAATAGCCTGGAAATTGGTTCAACCAAAGGTTTACAACAAATACATGCTTATTTATTTGGCGGATTATATGATTTTGCAGGGCAAATCAGACAAAAGAATATTTCAAAAGGAGTTTTTCAATTTGCTATATCACGCTTTCTATGCAGCACTTTAAATGAAATAGAAGCAATGTCTGAAAATACATTTGACGAAATCGTAAACAAATATATTGAAATGAATATTGCACATCCTTTTATGGAAGGTAACGGAAGAAGCACACGAATATGGTTGGATTTGATACTAAAAAAACGCCTTAAAAAATGCGTTGATTGGAGTAAAATAAGTAAACAAGACTATATGAACGCAATGATGCAAAGTCCAACCAAAAGTTGTGTTTTAAAAACACTTTTGGAAAAAGCGCTTACCACCAAAATAAACGACCACGAAATGTTTATGAAAGGTATTGACTACTCATATTACTATGAAGAAAATGTCTAATGAAAATCGGTAAAAATGTTTTGGGGCATTCCGGAAATCATGACCACCATGCAGTGAAAATAAGTCTTGGGGGGATGGTTTGAGCGGGAGAAAAAAATCAGGTAAGGAGGTCTCTATTATCCGCTCCTCGGCGGCCGAATATCTGACCTTCATCGCAGCCAGTGGCACAGGCGGCATCGATGCAGTTTATGCCGATGAGAATATCTGGCTTACCCAGAAGATGATGGGAGTGCTCTATGACGTGGACGTGCGCACTATCAACTATCACCTGAAAAAGATATTCAGTGATAGTGAATTGCAGGAAGATTCAGTTATCCGAAATTTTCGGATAACTGAATCTGACGGAAAAAGCTACAACACCAAACACTACAGTCTTGCAGCAGTCATTGCCGTCGGTTACAAGGTAAACTCCGAACGCGCAGTGCAGTTCCGCAAATGGGCGACCACTATCATTGAGGAGTTCACCATCAAGGGCTATACCATGGATGACGAACGCCTGAAAAGCGGTGGCCCCATCCTTACCGACCAGTATTTTGAAGAGCAGTTGCAGCGCATTCGGGAAATTCGTCTGAGTGAACGCAAGTTTTACCAGAAGGTCACCGATATCTATGCAACCTCCATCGACTACGACGTGACGGCCCAGGCCACCAAACGCTTTTTCGCCACCGTACAGAATAAACTACACTGGGCCATACATGCAGAGACCGCAGCGGAGGTCATCTATAACCGGGCAGATGCCGAAAAACAGAATATGGGGTTGATTACCTGGAAGGATGCGCCCGAAGGAAAGATCCAGAAGCTCGATGTTGTGGTTGTGAGTATTCCGGGGAAAGTGTATAGCTGGCTCACACCGGGCTTTTTGGCAGGCGTCTTGAGTTTCTATTTTCTGTTCTTCCAATATCCCGGGTCTCTATGGAGATTCATTACCGCAAGAATGAATATTCCAGCAGTTTCTTCAGAGTAGAGCACTCCATACGGGAATCGTCTTACCAGAGATCTTCTCACATCTCCACAGAGCACAGCCCAGGCATTTGGATGCTCGATTGATCGTTTGATTGCGGAATGTACTTCCAGAGCGAAATCATACCAATCCGGGCGCTAAGTTTTCATAATATTCGATAGCTTTATCGAACTCTTCCTTTGCAGCAGGGTGAAAAGAAAAGATCATGATTCAAACTTTTTCCACACCTTGGCAAAGACTTCATCACCAGGAATTGCTTGTGCTTGACCTGATCGCAGTTCTGCAAGACGACGTTTCGCTTCTTCAGACCACTTTTTGTCTATTTCTGATTCTGGCTGGTTCATGAGTATTCCGGGGAAAGTGTACCACTAATTCCGGGTGAAAGTGTACCACCCATTCCGTGGCAAAGTGTGCCACTTTTTCAAGCCAGATTTGTTGTCAGAATTTATATAATTTTTTCCAATTTCTT